>JAJCXK010000091.1 GCA_029263475.1 Candidatus Nitrosopumilus sp. | reverse complement strand
CCAAACGAGATTATTACGATTAGAAACTTCATCTGGGCCGCGCTATCGACGCTGGCCGTAATCGCATCGCACAATACGTTTCACAAGATAATAGACTATCAGTTCAAGGGCAAGCCCATCTGATCATCTGTTGTTTTTCAATATTTTTGTCATGCCTTGTTTGAACTGAATTGATGCATTTCTCATTTTCTTATAGCATGCATCATAATTTCCATGACTATCTTTGCAGCGATTCAATTCTGCCTGACGTGTTTGTTGTAAATTTTGCGATTCATCAAAAGGTCTCCTTCTCCAGACATCGGAAAAGTTTTGGACATATTGCTGTTTACGATAAACAATCTGCAAAAAATAGTGGTGTATCAACTGGAGGTATGACCAAAATTCGTCTCGTGTTTATACTGTATCGGTATCGATAAAATATGAATTTCTTTGGTATGGGATATTTGTTAGCACTAGTTGGATAGTTTATCCCTATGTTAAATACCACCAAAACTTTAATCATTCATGCAATACAGATACAAAAGTTTCATGGATGAAATCTGGAGTCAATTTCCAGGACTGTCTGATAGAGAAGTAACAGATCTTACAGATCATAATATTCTCTGGTCATTAGACGAGTACATATCTGCAGGATATGTGAATTTCAAAACAGGCCCAAAAGAGCTATACAGACTAAGCATCTTGCTTGAAAACTACGCAGTAAAGCAACATGAACCGTTATTGTCAACTTTTGAGGTTGAAAAACGGTACAAGTATGTAGAGAATAGATACGCTGAGATTCTAAAAAAAGTACCAAAGGCGTGGATAATTGGAGATTTTAAGAATTCACTTTTGGCCCCGCAGCCACCTAAAACGACAGAAGTGGTTAGCTGTGATGGGACAAACATCTCAGACATGTGGATAGTGGTAACAAACGGACCGGAAGGCCCATTCGGATTGGTTGCAGAAGAAATTGGAGATAGAATGTACAGGGGATTTTTCTCCATTAGTCCAATAGTTATAGGAAAAGCAATTCAAACCATCAACGAGGCTTTAAGAATCAACATTGATATGTCAAAAAAAGAATAGATTTCAAAACGTAATGATTTTTGAAAAAATCTTTATCTCTTTTTTTTAAAACTAATTTATGATGAGCAATATTACCACTAGAATATTTTTTTGTGATTAATTAAATAATATTTCAAACAACATTGTTTGTGAATCAAAAGTATTCAAGCAGAGAAGTCCTGTTGGCAGACTGTCCTAACTGTAGGCAGCCTTCTTTAGTACTGCTAAAATCTGCATCAGGTAGAAAAAGAGAAGACATGCCGGCATGCAAAAGCTGCAAGCTAGCAATATTTGCTGAGGAACTAAAGAAAAAATTGTTTACTGTTTGATGAGAGAAAGAAAGATGATGCCAAATGAGATACGATGCCACACGTAGTTTTTGATAAAGAGATTGACCTTGAGTCTTTCTCTCAACAATTTGAAGAGGTAATGCTAAAGAAACCATTCTTGATAAAATTACTAGACGTATTTCTAGACAGGGAAAAAAGAACTGCCCTTATTCCTGCTGTGGTGATTGATGACATGCATCAGCAATTTCTCATTGAAATTTCTACCAGGAAAGACAAAACCACGATCAGGCTATTTCCAGGAACGGATCCAGAAAAGACCGAGGGGGTTAAGATGTCACTAGGTTTGGCAGCAAAAATAATTCAGAAGATAAATCCAAATCACAAAATTACAAAAACAAACATTGTAGAATTTTTACGCCCAGATAACGAGAATCTGACCATAGCATAGTGTTGTTTTTACCACTAGAATAATTTATGGTCACTAGTTAAATGCGATAATGTAAAATGAACTATGAAGGGGTTGGTTGTCGCCTGATAACAGCAGTTTTAGGCCTTAAACCAAGACTAAGACAAAAATCACCTTTCACCTGCATTGGAATCAGACCGAAACTGTCGTCAGAATACTCCTCTTGTTTCTGACCTTAAGTTTTGGTAATCATTTTCTTTTTTTATAATCCTCTTGATTCATGTTTATGCATGTGGAAAAAAATCAAACCCCTCAAAAGAGGGGTACTTGTGTCTAAGGTCTTCACATTCGAGAGGAATGCATATCTTATGTTGCCTTCCATTTTATAAAAAACCTCTCAACAATTCTTACTAGTTATCACGTATGCTTTCCATTTCATTTTTCACTTCTCTTTGCTGCAACCACTTGGATATTCCAATTCCACATGCAATAGCTACAAGTCCAATCAGGATCCAAATTATGGGGTTGTTCCAGTTAAAGTTGCTTCCAATGTCAATTCCCTTCTTTTCAAGAATGTACTGTCTTACTTCTTGATGGGATTTGTTTCTGAATTGCGGTAGGTTCTTCATTGTATGCAATGGAAAGTTTCGAGGCTTGCTGTCCTTTCCCCTTTCCCTGCTGCGCTTTTTTCTTCCACTTGTAGTGTATTTTGTGTCATTGGTTTCGGCTATCAATCCGGTATTATCGTCTATCATTCCGGTAGAATTTTCTATCAATCCGGCGTCATCATTTATCATTCCGGTGCTGGTTTCTATTATTCCCGCATCCTCATCTATCATTCCGGTCATTATTTCATTATCACCTCCCGCTCAACCATAGTTTTTCTATCATTCCGGTCATCATTCCGGAGATTTACCGAAACAGCGTCAGAAAATGCCCTTTGCAACCTTTCGACGGTGCCTTTCTGAAGATTTACTTGAGAGTCCTTGCTTCTGATTTTCTTTTGGATTGCAATCAGGTTGCTTCTGGATATTCCAAACTTGTAGGAATCCCGCGGCCTGATCTCAAGTATTTTCACTTCAAGATTGTGATAGACAGTGCAACTATCTGAATATGCGGTAACTCCTAGAATGTTGGCAGCATCAAGGTTGGATACCTCCTTTCCGACATATTTTATCAGATTCCTGTCTATTTTCATGCGTAATCTGGGCAACAGGCCAACGTCTCCTCCTGACTTTGCCTCCTTGTGATTTGCATAGTCATCCAACGTTTCACTTAATGGCTTCCAATAGGGAACAGTATCTGCAGAGTTTGCAAAATACCTCAAAGAAGTGAAAGGAGTATACATTACTGGAAATTCGGATATTGCAAAAATACTCTTGATTTTTAGCGGATTGTTGTTTGCAGGACTTGGAGGATTGTGGTTGTACAACCATTACAAAAACGAAAGAAAGGACAACATCGAAAACGGGTACTGATGCTGGAAAGGCAGTTTGAAAGGACTGCTTTTTGGATATTTTTTATCAATTCGGTGGAATAACTATCAATTCGGTTTCGGAGATTATCAATTCGGTATCAATTCGGTTTCGGAGATTATCAATTCGGTGGAATGAACTATCAATTCGGCAAAATGTTCCGAGAGTTTCCGAGAATTTGATCTATGGTGTCTATCAATTTGGTATCAATTCGGAGAATTTCCCGAAACTACCGAAAGAACATGTGATCGCGTTTGATAATTCTTGAAAATTTCGCCATATTTTACGAGAAATAGGCCTGATTCAATAGATTCAACCTTATGCATGATCTTGTTATTTGTGTCCTCATCTTACAGATTCTTCAAGCCATTTTGGGGTGATTAATTTAAAATGTTTTCGAATTCAACTTCTAATATTGTGATTTAGTATGTGATGCTATTCTCTTTTCATTTGGTTTGTGTTTCCCTGTAACGATATAGTTTATGGCATCACTCATGAAGACTGCATGATCCCCGATTCTTTCAAGATAGCGCAAGAGCAAGGCCTCAGCTAGAGCACACTTGGTGTTATTTGACTCAATAAGTTTTGGCAGTCTTTCTTTGTAGATTCTATCTATGAACGCCTCATCTTCTTGAATTTTTACAGCCTTTCTGACATCCAATTCCGCAAAGGAAAGAACGGCTTCCTTTATCATGTGTTTTACTTTTTTTGTAATTTCAAGTAATGATTCGTTTGTACATTCAGAAATGTCTCCAAACAAATCTCGTACTTGTGTAATATCATAGGCATATCTTCCAAATCTTGAAAACGCATAAGATATCTCAGTTGAAGAACGAATCATTCTAAAATCATCTGCAAGTGGTTGATATTTTAACAACATGTCAAAAATCAAGTCTTCCACTTCGAAATACTTGTTCCGAATAGAATCCGATAACTCATGAACTTCATCGTTAGTATTTTTCCCTTCAAGATACGAGTCAACAGCTAGTGAGACACATGCAATTGCCATATCTCCCATCTCAGTCATGATTTGAGATAGTTTTTCAAGTGATGGATCAATCAGTCTAGTCATTATTATCCAAATTGCCCCTGAACATATTTTGCAGTCAATTCATTTTTTGGGTCAGTGAATAGTTTCTTGGTCTCCCTAAACTCCACCAAATCCCCTAGATACATAAATCCAGTATAATCTGATACACGAACTGCCTGTTGCATGTTATGTGTAACGATAATTATTGTGAATTCTTTTTTTAGTTCAGTAATTGTTTCTTCAATTTTCTGAGTTGCAATAGGATCTAATGCAGATGCAGGCTCATCCATTAAGAGAACTTCAGGCTGAATAGCAAGTGCTCTTGCAATGCATAGTCGTTGTTGCTGTCCGCCAGATAATTCGACTGCTGGTTTTTTGAGATCATCTTTCACTTCATCCCAAAGATAAGCCATTTTGAGAGTATCTTCTACGATTTCATTGAGAACTTTCTTGTCCCTGACTCCATTTAGCCTCAATCCTGCTGTAACATTGTCAAAAATGGACATTGTTGGAAAAGGATTTGGTTTTTGAAATACCATTCCAACTTTTCGTCTATGATAAATTGGATCAATCTCCTTTGAATATAGATCAATACCGTCAATCATTACCTTGCCTTTAACCTTGGCATTCTTTGTCATATCATGCATTCTGTTAAGACACCTAAGGAATGTGGTCTTTCCACATCCGGAAGGACCAATAAGAGCAGTTACCGATTTTTCTTTGAACTTCATTGTAACATCTTTGACTGCTGGTTTATCACCATAAGAAATTGTCACATTCTCAGCAATCATTTTGAATTTGTCTTCTACAGTTGGAATATTTTCAGATGAAGAAATTTGTGTTTCAATAGTATTGGATTTTGTAGCCATTGCAGTCATTTTCTTCCACCTATCTTTTCTTTGATCATTCTTCCAAAACGATACGTATCATCCTTGTTCAAAACTAGAGTTCTAACTCCAATATTGATTCCAATAATTATCAAAATCAAAACAAGAGCCGCACCCCATCCCTGCATTTGAGCACTGTCATAGGGTAGCAACGACAGACGCCAAATTCTCAAAGGTAATGCATCCATGGGAGTATCAAAATTGCTGAAAAACAAACTGCTTCCAAGAATGGTCATAATTAATGGTGCAGTCTCACCACCAATTCTTGCCACAGATAACAATACACCAGTAACCATTCCATTTTTAGCTGCAGCAACCACTATTCGCATTGTCACCACCCAATGCCTAAGCCCAAGTGCCATTCCTGCTTCTCTGTAAGTTACTGGAACCATTTTGAGGGATTCCTCAGTAGTTCGAGCGACAATTGGGAACATGATTAATGCCAATGCAAAAGCACCTGCCCATACAGAAAAGTGACCTAAAACTAAAACTATGACTAAAAATGCAAAAATTCCAAGCAGTATGGATGGAAATTCCATAAAGACATCATTGAAGAATCGTACAGATCTTGCAAGTTTGTTATCTCCAAATTCAGACAAAAATATGCCTGACAAAACCCCTATGGGCACACCAATCATACTCGCCATACCAATTACTATCAGAGTTCCCTGAATTGCAGGGCCAATTCCTCCTTCACCTGAACCAATTGAGCCAGGAACCTCAGTCAAAAACTCTATACTAATAGCAGCAATTCCATTTTTGAATACTTCAACTAGAATACTACCAAGTGGAATTATTGCAGTTACAACACAAGAAATTACAATTAATCGAATAATTTTGTCAACGAATAATCTTCTTTCAACGTTTTGTTTGAAAAGGGTTCTATACTCTTGTCGCTTGTTTACATTCATCAATTGTTTATTGCCCCCTCTTTTACTTTGAGCATTCTCGTAACAAGTAGATGTGCAACAACATTAATGCAGACTGCAATTCCCAAAAGAATCAAACCCACTCCAATTAAAGCTGGAAGGTGTAATCCTGCAGGAGACGCTTCAACAAATTCATTTGCAATAATACTAGACATTGTTTGACTTGGTTTAAACAACGAAGAAGGTATTGCACTAGAACCAGTGGCATTGCCAATTAGCATGGTTACTGCCATGGTCTCACCAACTGCTCTTCCAAGACCTAAAATTGATGCACCGATTAATCCTGTCTTAGAATATGGGAATATTGCTAGCTTGAACATTTCCCATTTTGTCGCACCCAACATGTATGCTGCTTCTTTTTGCTGTTGAGGCACTGCCTTCATTACTTCTCGTGCAACTGATGAAACAGTAGGAATGATCATTATTGCAAGAATGATACTTGCTGTGAAAATATCCAATCCAAACGGAGTTCCAGAAAAAAGCCAAACGTTATCACCAAATGCCAAATGAAGTGGCGTTTCGATAAAATCCTTAAAATATTCTCTGAAAACATACAGACCCCAAAGACCGTAAATGATACTTGGAACCGCAGCCAAAAGTTCTACCAAAAATCCCAATGGTGCACCTATTTTTGGAGGGGCATCTGAGACAAACATTGCAATTCCGATACTGAGAGGAACGCCAATTGCCATGGCCAAAGCAGCAGTCGTAAGCGTGCCTAGAATGTATGGCAATGCCCCAAAGGATTCTCTTCCTTCAACTGCATTCCAATCGGTTCCAATTACAAATGAAAGTCCTTCTTCTTCCCAAATTGGGTATGATTCAGAAATTAACTGAAATACCATCAAAGCAATAATTGCTAAAACAAATGTTCCTGCAATTGTGGCACCTAGTTTGAAAATTTGATCAGAGTTTATTCTTGATTTATGATGAATGCTTTTCTCCACATAATACGGGTAAAAAATAAGGGTTATCTAAAAAATGGACATAGATTACATAGTATACGAATTGAATGTATGTCTATATAGATTATCAACTATAACCATATATCTACAAAAATGCAAATGAGGGCAAGTTACCAGTAATGACCAGTATAAAACAGACAAGAAGACTACAACTAACTGGCGGTTCTACATACACTGTATCTTTGCCAAAGGTGTGGGTTGATGAATTGCAACTAAAGAAGAATTCCGAGATTGTTTTGGTAAAAAATCTTAACGAGTCCATCACACTATTCCACGAAGAGCAAAACAAGAAAACTCATGCTGTTGCATCAATTGGAATTAAAGATTCAGTGGAGTCCGTAAGAAGAAAGATTATTGCAATGTATCTTTCAGGTTACAAAACCCTTGAAATTAAAACAAAGGGAATAGAAATTTCCAGTACACACAGGAGAGCAATCCGAGATTTGGTTAGAACCACACTTATGGGAACTGAAATTATTGAGGCAAATTCAGAGAAAATAGTATTACAAGTTTTGACACAGCTTGCGCAGTTATCCTTTGATGTCGCACTAAAAAGAATGTACATTACTGCAACAAACATGCATCAGGATGCCATGGAGGTATTAAAGGAGTTAGATTTAGAACACGCCGAAGAAGTAATCAAAATGGATGATGAAGTAGACAGGTTCAGCCTGTATTTATTGAGAAACCTAAATCTGTCATTAGAGAATGTGCAGGTCTTACTGGATTCTGGGCTCGAAAAACCATCAGATTGTCTCGGTTACAGAACAGTTGTAAAATGTGTAGAAAGAATTGCAGATCATGCAGGTCTTGTTGCAAAAAAAGTAAAATATCTAGATTCTCCAATAGATAAAAAAATTCTAAATGAAATAGAACAAATCAGTAATGAGTCTCTCACCGTTTTTGAAAATTCAATCACGGCGCTTTCCAAAAGAGATTACGAAATGGCAGAAAAAGTTGCATCAAGTGTGACCCAGGTAATAGAAAAGGAGAAAAAACTGATGGATTCCCTCAAACCAGATGTAAACACAGCAATAATAAAATTAATTTTGGAAGACATTAGAAGAACTGCCGAATATTCAAGGGACATATCTGAAATCACAATAGATGAAACAGTGCAAAGCGTCATTGAAGAATCTTAAAAAAAATAAAAAAGTTTTAGAAAAAATTAGACTTTGAGAATGCCTTGCTGAATAAGGTATTGCAATCCGTTGACATAGTCTTGATCAGTTATCAATCCTTCAGACCACCACTTTGCATTATCTCTGATCCATTTTGGAATTCCCAAATCTGTGCTTGCATCAATCTCATAGTTCCAAAGAGATTCTCCACCGTAGGTCACTTTTGATAATCCGTGCTTGCCAAGTTCTGCTACTTTGTCCGCAAGTGGAACGTATAGTAAACTTGATGAGAACTCTTGACCGTCCGTAATCATCCAATGAATCAAGTGGATAGCAGCTTTTGCTTGTTCTTTGTTATTGGTTACGGATTTCAGATCGTCATACACTAGCAAGTATGTAAAACTTGCAATAGGATATGAATCAGAACCAGGTGCATTTACAAGTGACACTCCGACCCAACTGTCTTTGGCTGCAGGTAGGGTATCAGCAACACCACTAGATGCAGCAGAGATGCTGTCTAAAGATGGTTCGATGAATGCAGATTTTTCAGCATTTTGAACTGATGCATAACTCATTCCGGTTTGGAATGCATAAGCCAATTCGACATATCCGATTGAATATTCCGTAGACTTTACAATTGCTGCAACGCCTTCGTTTCCAGCAGCAGCCAGACCCAAAGGCCATGGAACAGACTTTCCTTTGCCTATTTTTTCATCCCATGTAGGACTAATTGTTGTTAGGTAATCAGTGAATATGAAAGTGGTTCCAGAGCCGTCTGATCTGTGTGCTGTGACAATTTCTTTGTCAGGAAGATTCAATCCTTGATTTTCTGCAGTGATTGCTGGATCATCCCATCTCGTAATTTCTCCCAAGAATATTCCAGATACAACATCAGCAGTTAACTTTAATCCTTTGTTTGGAACTTCAGGAATATTATACACTACAACTACACCTCCAATTGACTCAGGAATGTGTAGTGTTCCTAGAGCTAGTTCCCTTTCTGCCTCACTCATAGGTTTATCAGATGCTGCAAAATTTACAGTTTTTTCAATATGTTGTTTGATTCCGCCCCCACTGCCAATTGATTGATAATTCAGGTTTACGTTGTCGTATACATTGTTGTATTCAACTCTCCACAAATCAATCAGAGGGAATGGAAATGTTGCTCCCGCTCCCGTCAAAGTGAATTCTTGATTTGGATCTGGGGTGTCAGGTGCTGTTGTTGCTGCATCTGCATAAAGAGGTGCAATTATTGCCCCAAACGCAGTCAATAAAATCAGTAACGATGTTTTTGTTGTCATTAATGGTGTTACTTTTGAGATTCTATTTACGAATAAGTGACATAGATTATGTAACTTACATACACTATATAGACGATAATTCAGTGTGCATCAAGAATTCATGTTAATTTATAAAAAATAAAAAAAGTCACTGGTGTTATTTGTATGCATCAGACCAGGTTTGAGTGTCCCTCAAATCCAGACTACTTTGAGTATCTGCCTTGTAACCATTAGTTTTCATCAAATCAAACAACGGGTTATTTGGTTTGTAACCATTGCATGAAAATTCAAATTCATCAATGATTGCAAAGCCTTTACTTGTGGTCCATCCTTCTTCTTTGTCAAAGAGCGTGGTGACTTGATAATCAATCACACTACAATCAACATACTTGAAGTGTCTTAATGTTACACCTTCTTTGTGAAGATAAACATCAACATCAAATTGCCCATAATCATGTTGAGTATTGGATGTGCCTCTATGAAATGCCATGTCTGCTGCTTTGTACAGGTATGCCCTATCATAGTCAATAACTCCTTCCAATTTGAAAGTAGGGGATTCTGAATCACGATCAAACCCAGACATCTGTTTGTACACCTGGAATCCGTCTGACTCTTCAGTTGCCTCACGGAAACCAAAGACGGCATGGATTGCAACATCATTTGCCTTTATATACTGTTTTTCATCAGTTTCTTCAGCAAAAATCTGCGGTTGTTGTACCATTCCAGATAAAGTGACCAAAGAGATTGCCAACACTGATGCAAAAATCGTTTTCTTCTGTATTGTAGTCATTAAGTGAATTATGCTTGAGATTCTATTTACACACAAGTGACATAGATTATGTAACTCATATACACTATATAGAAAATGATCTGTACCAATCATTGACTTTACTGTTTTAATCTAATACTGAATACTTGAAAAAACATTGTTTTAATTTTGTACATGAAAAATCTTAGGATATAAAATCTGACGATAGGGATAACTCTTGAAGGTATTTTCTCTGACTCTTATTTTATAGTCACTGTACTTGTAGTTGTTTTATTTTTAGTATATTGAGATCTTTTCAACCTAATTCTTCTTTATTTTTTACATGGAATCAGCACAGGACAACAGTCGTTATTTCTGGAGAACATGAATGATGCCGTGGCAGCGTTACATTCCCGCAGTTCAGGCATATATCCTGAATAATCACCCTGCATCCGTCACATTTTGTATGCGGATACAATTGCTTTCCACACTTTCTACATGACTCATCAGGCAATCAGAGCCCTCCAAAATCGTGGTTATTTCTCCTCCCATCATCACTGCTTTTATTCACACGTGCTTGCAACCTGATGAACAAGACGTCTGGAAAAAATTGCGCGTATTTTTGATTGCGAAAGCACTTGCAGTTCAGGGAAGATTCTGATGTCATTAATGGTTAGCAGACATAATGAAACAAAACACTTGTCCATATAGAAACCGAGATCTATTTACTTTCATGTTGACCTCATAGTAGTCCAAAGTGGAAATACTTCTATTAATGATGTTGTGCAAAAAATCTTTTTTCTAAATCAAATTTCAATTTAGCATCTATCTTTGTTTTGTTCCACGTGGGTATGGAAAATATCACCTTAACTATATCCCCCCATGAACATTGTGCTGGGGATATAGTTTAGGTGGATTAAAACGGACCCACGTGGAACACAATTAAATCAAAAAAGAAAATTTACAGACACAGAGATGATTTTCTGATGTTGAATCTTTATGAAAAATATCATTCCAAAAAAGAATACACATCAGTTGGATTGTTTAGGGAAATCAAGAAAAGATTCAATCCCAAGAGAATTCTATATCCTGGATGCTATGTACACATTACGCCTTCGCTGGTTTTTCCAGATGTTGTATATGTGGACTCGTTTAGGAACACGCAGAAATTCTATGAGAGTTTGCAGGTAAAAGAATTCATTGAAAAGAGCAAGGAATATTCTGAAAAGACCAAGATAAAATTTTATCATCAGGATTACAACAAGGACATTCCAGAAGATCGGGAATCATTTGATGTCATCATTTCCCAGTATGGGGGGTTTGTGGGAAAAGCAGTCAAAAAGTATCTGAAGAAAGGAGGGATTCTTGTATGCAACAATTCACATGGCGATGCATCTATGGCTTCAATGGATCCTGATTATGCGTTAATTACAGTGTATATCAGAAGATCAGATGAAAAGTTCAGCATTTCAAGTAAAAATCTTCAAGAATACATGATTCCAAAAAAGAAAGTCAAGGTTACAAGAAAATCCATAGAAGAGACGACGAAGGGAATACCTTACACTAAATCCTCTTCAGGATACGTATTCAGAAAAAAATGATTTATTGATGTATTGCCATGTTAATGAGAATGCCTCAATTTCACTTATTCTAAAACATATTTTTCATTTTTTATTTCTTCAACTGGAATTATCTAAACCATGAATACCATCGTGGTTCGAGATGACAGACAGTTGCACATGCATAGTTGTCAGGTGCGTCTGGAGGTATGATACATGGTCTGCATACAGTGTCAGACAAGGACCAGAGAACAAATCCAGTAAAAGAAAGAGCCACTATCAACAGAATGTATCTAGTCTTCATTTTCTTTTTCTCCAAAGTATGATGCCAATGACAATTCCTTTACGTTACAGGTCTGATTACGTTACCTTCAGGAGACATAACATTTCCATTTTGGATTAAAGGGACAGGATCAGATGTTTGATTAACCCATGTCTGATTATAAAATCCGCCATGCAACCATGCACAATTTCTGGAATTAAGTTTGATTTCTCCCCCTTTACTAATTGATGAAGTTTCACCAGTGATATTTGATTCTGGATCCGCACAATATTGAATTATTTTTTCAAATTGATCTCCTTCATACCATTCATGCTCAATCCACTTGCAGGTTTCTTCATCATAAATCCAGTTGCCTCCCTTTGGTGCAGGCCCACTTTTGCATTTTGCAGGAAAAGGTTCGGGGTTTTCCATAGTTACCATATTCCATCTTTCTTTTGTAAACGATGTTGCAAGAGCACATCTTTCAAAATCTTCTGAATTTATTCCAAAAGGCAATTCTATGTCTTCAATTACAAATTCTTCATCAGTTGAAGATATGTTGGAATGTGACAGTAAAATTTTCTTCATCGGATCA
>JAJCXK010000090.1 GCA_029263475.1 Candidatus Nitrosopumilus sp. | reverse complement strand
GTTTTCAATGCTGATGATTGGTCTTGTCTGGGCCATGTCCTCAGAGTGTTTTGTTTCCTGAAATGTTCCGCATATGTGAATCCATTTTATGCCATGTCAGTTCAAAGTTACGAGTTCATAAGGAGTTCTACCAAACTGTGATTTGGTCTGTCTTGTGAATTTGTATGCGTTATACTGTCAATTCGGTGTAATCAATTATCAATTCGGTAGAACACATTATCAATTCGGTAAAATGATTATCTTTCCGGTGACAGAATTTATCTTTTTGGTGCTGTACACTATCTTTCAGGTATTATTTTCTATCTTTCCGGTGAAACATTCCAACATTACCGGATTGATAACTATCTTTCCGGGGAACAAAAATGATTTTTCCGGATTGATAATTCCGAAACTCTCGAGACTTTGTAGATATTTGTCGAAACTTTTGATCGCTAGTCTATCATTCCGGTTATCAATTCGGTATTTTTGTCGAAACTTTGTCGATATTTCCCGAGAGTTTTCCGAAACTGCCGGAAAGATACCGAAAAAATAATCTGATCGCAGTGAATGATTTTTAAATGAATTTCAGCAGATTTTACGGGAAACAAGTCTGGATTCAGCATCTGAAAACTCATGGGATTATTTTGGACAATGTCCAATAATGTCCAAAGTTCTCAAGTAATGTCCAATAATGTGCAAATTTGTCCAAGAAAGTCAAATCTTGTCCAATGATGCAGAAATTAATCCTATACACACTTCTATAAACTACATACATCATCATCTGATAAAATAGCAGGAGAACTTATGAACACTCAACAGTTTTCTTCATCATACCATATGGCTTATCACATACCTACCTTGATCATAACTGGGCTGTTCATCATTGCCACTCTGCAACATGCTGATGGTGCAAACACCCTGCATTTCCAGGGGGAAATAGGACTGCCATTGCTGGACTCGCAGATTGAGACGCCGACAGGAATCACATTTGATCCTGAGGGAAACATCTACGTTGCAGATCAGGGAGGCTCTAGAATTCTAAAGTTTGACCCATCTTTGAATACCTTGTTGGAGTTTGGCAGCAGAGGATCACAACAGGGACAGTTTGAATCCCTTTCAGATATCGCACTTGACTCTGAGGGAAACATCTACGTTGCAGATCGTGTACTCAACAAGGTACAAAAGTTTGATCCTGCGGGAAGATTTTTGTCCGAGTTTGGGTCATTTGGATCCGGCGATGGTCAATTTGAGGACATGACTTCCATAGCACTTGACTCTGAGGGAAACATCTATGCGGTAGATGTTGGAAATACCAGGGTACAAAAGTTTGATCCTGCGGGAAGATTTTTGTCCGAGTTTGGGTCATTTGGATCCGGCGATGGTCAATTTGAGTACCCGTTTGGAATGTTCATTGACAAAAATGATGACATCTATACAACAGATGTTTACAGTAACAGAATCCAAAAGTTTGACGCGAACGGAAACTTTCTGCTAAAGTTTGGCAGCAATGGCTACAATGACGGCCAGTTCAAACGTCCGGGTGGAATCTCCCTTGACGCATCAGGTAACATTTACGTTGCAGATGTTTACAACAGCAGGATCCAAAAGTTTGACGCGAACGGAAACTTTCTGCTAAAGTTTGGCAGCAATGGCTACAATGACGGCCAGTTTGTCGATCCGTGGGATGTTGCCATAGACAGCATTGGTGATATCTACGTAGGAGACAGCAATCAGATCCAAAAGTTTGACGCAGACGGCCAGTTCCTCTACAATATGGGTGCTTCAGAATATTCTGACGGCCAGATGTCATCTCCTATGGAGGTCACAACAGGTCCTGGAGGAGCAATATATGTTGCAGATGCAGACAGGGAGAAAATTCAAAAGTTTGACGCAGACGGCAAGTTCCTAAATGGCGCTGCCAAAACATATGACAATCACAGTCCGCGTGACGTTGCAGTGGACTCTGCGGGAAACATCTACGTTGCAGACATCGGCGGAGATGCAATCCAAAAGTTTGACGCAGACGGCAAGTTTGTACTGGAGTTTGACGCAGAAATATCCATCAACGGGCCATTTGGAATTGCAGTGGACTCTAATGATGACATCTATGTTGCAGACGGGAGCTACAACAGGGTACAAAAGTTTGATTCGTGTGGAGAATTTCTGTCCGAACCCATTTTGATGATTTCAAGCAATGATCGCAGATCCAAGATAGGTGACGTTGCAGTGGACTCTGCGGGAAACATCTACGTTGCAGACATCGGCGGAGATGCAATCCAAAAGTTTGACGCAAGTGGTATGTTCTTGCTGGAGTTTGATGTTGAGCCCCATGCAGACAACCAATCAAGCCGCTTTTACTCCATAACCGCAGACAGGTTTGATGACATGTATGTTGCAGATACAGAACATGACCGCATACTAAAGTTTGATTCCTCGGGAAGTCTCCTGTCCGAATTGACCTTTGCAGATCCTGACAGTAACAAAAACGACCTTTATCGACCACACGGCATAGCACTTGACTCTGCGGGAAACATCTACGTTGCAGATCCTAACAAAAAAAGAGTGATGATATTTGCACAAGATGCATATCCTGAACAAGACTTAGATGTTGCACAGACAAGACAACATGAAGACAGAATTTCATCCAAAGATGTTTTTTGTAACAACAACAATGACGGTGATGGTAATGGCAACAATAATGATGACGATGCAACAGCAACCATTCTAAATGACACGACAGACCATTCAAACAATGAAGGTATGGATGAATATTATTTTGTAACAAGAATGGAAGGAGTGTTGGAAAAAACAGCAGATGTTGCAACAGACTCAAAGGACAACGTGTACGTGATTGACAGTGACCGACGCAAGGTTGTAAAGTTTGCAAAGGACGGGACGTTTGTCACCGAATGGGGATCTGTGGGGTCAGGTAATATGGAATTTGTCAGCCCCACAAAGATTGCAACAGACTCAAAGGACAATGTGTACGTGATTGACAGTGACAATATCAGAAAGTTTACCAGCGACGGGGAATTTATTGCAAGGTTTGGCGATTTTGAAGGAGATGTTAGTGATGTCAAGGTGACATACCCTAGTGCGATAGACGTGGATGAGTACGGAAACATATTTGTCATAGATACCACTAACGGAAGAATCCAAAAGTTTTCAGATGACGGTAAGATACTGAATACGTGGGGACAGAAAGGTAGCAATGAAGGAAACTTGCAGTCTCCAAGAGACATTGTATTGGATTCCAACGGAAACATGTTTGTGGCAGATGAGGGGAACAACAGAATCCAAAAGTTTGGCCCGGACGGCAAGTTTATCATGCAATGGGGATATGATGAAAATGCAATCAGGGGATCAGTCTTCAATCCATTTGGAATTGCAGTGGATTTGCAGGACAATGTGTACGTAGCAGATGTAGGATTACTGAAAAAATTTACAAACAATGGGGAGTTCTTGGCAAAGTTTGATCCGCCTCCACTGTTTAATGCGGGCCATGGACAGATGTCAGGAATAGACGTGGACTCGGATGGCAATGTATATGTCGCTGATAACGTGTATCCTGGGCTGCTAAAGTTTGCAAAGGACGATACAAGCGACGATAAAACTCCTTCACCATCACAATCAGCATCACATACAGATGAGCAATATAATGGACGCATGCAAGACAATGTCATAGGAATTGAAAGTGACAGCAAAGAAGATGTAGGTCATGACATCTCAGAAAAAAACCAAGATGCATTGCAGCCTGATAACGTTGATGGTGATGCGAAACTGCAAGAAGACTTGTCTGCATCAGTTGACGATACAGGTGCATTGGACACGTCCATGCAGGATCTTGCTGTGTTGATTGCATTTGTTTTTGGTGCAGGTCTTGTATCATACCTTGTGTTTTACGTAATGGGCAGGAAAAATACGGACATAAGATCTAGGAATGATTGAATATTCACGCATATGCATAATGTAACTCAGAAAGGAATTGTGATGAGCAATGTACCAATGTTGGAAAACCTCATCTTTGCACCAGTGATAGAACTGCCTGTTTTAATCAAGATGCTAATCTATGTGATCCTTCTGGATGGAAATGCGGAGACAATGAAAGGATGTTTGAGGAAATTATAGAATATGAAGACTAGATTTTTGGCAATATTTACAATTGGAATGATGGTTACGGGTTCATCTGTTTACCTTTATGATCAAATGTATGATTGTTTGAATCATCCTATGTGGATGAAACATCCTCGGAACTATGGAGTTGATGATTGTCTACAGATGTACTATGATGGAACACTGCCTGATTATACCATTGCACGCGAAAACTATGAAGAAAAGACATTCAACAGAGACATGGAAAGGAAAGCAACTTTAGCATTTAACATGACATTGGCAAATTATGGAATTAATGCAGAAACGATAACAGTACGTCCAGGAATCAAAACCATGAATGAATTTTACATGGCACACGCAATTGCAGAAAACAATACTATGTATTTTCTTATGAGTTCATTTGAAAAAGATGAATCTCCAGATAAAATAAAAGTAAAATTATTTCAAATAATCTCAGAGGGATGTACCAGTAATGACATATTGAATTTTAGAGGTTGTCCTCCAGACACTATTAAAGAGGTAGAAAATGAAGACTAGATACAAAATCACAATAATTATTTTATTAATTATCGGACTTCTTGCCTCCTCAATTATGACAATTGACTATGTGTATGCCAATACCCATACTCCTCAGTTTACAGCAGTATCCAAAGTATTTTGTCCTTATTTTCCAATTCCAGATGATTTTGTTGCAAATCAAATTTTCTTCGCATTGTATTCTACAAATCCAATAATACAACTAGATATGATTCATTACAATTTTTACTCAGTATGTTATGAAGAGACGGAGGATCCTCCACTTGATTTAGGTCCTGAATATGACCCATTAAATTCTAAAGGATGTCCACAGTTTTGTCCTAAAGAACCAATATTACTTGAATCACAGTTTGAAGAAATTAAATCCAATATGGAAAAAACTCAATATGATATTTGTGATATTAGATTAGAGGATAATAAAATAATTGTGGATTTACACAAATTCTTTAAAGAATCTGAACCCGAAAAAAGGATAATATCAAAAATTCCATCTAATGTAGATTATGAAATTATTTATCATGAGGGCTATTTGGATTATTTCATAGGAAGTGACACAGCAAATACTTGTGATTATTTAGAAAATAGAGAAAAAGAAAATGAGAACTAGATTCAAAATTATTATTATAATTTCTATAATTTTTGCAGTTTGGATAGGCGTAACTGCTTCGAATGTATGCATTTTTGTTAATGGGCCAACTCCTGACTGGCTAGGTTCTCATAATGGATGCGGTCCTTATGTAACGTATGAAATTCAAAAATATTTTGGAATTCTTTGGTATGATTGATAGAAAATGAAGAGTATACTTTTGGTAATGTTGACTGTGTTTGTTTTGTTATTTCCACTACAATTAATTTATGCACCTCCTCCGCCTGATCATAAACACGCATTTGATTATGCTCAACATGTCTTAATTGGTACAATTTTATCTGTAGAAATTCTATCTGAGCCTTATGTGCAAATCACTGCAAATACGGGGAGTACTGTTGCAGGCATTGCACTTTATGAAATACAAGTAGAAAAATATCTAAAAAATTACTTGGATACAAACATTGTCAAAGTACCTGGATACTATGTTAATGATGAACATTTTGGAGGTGGGTTTGATTTGCTCTATCATGTTGATGAAAAAGTATTCTTGTACATTCAAACAGATATTCATAATGTGTTAGATGGACATGATTTGATAATTAGAAGCTATGAGTCAAGGTCACTGGACAGGTTAGATCCAATATGTGATGAGTCTAAAACATTTTATCATAAAGGAGAATGTATGGAAATCTCAGATTGTCCCCTTAACACAACATTTTTTGATGGAGTTTGTAATCTACTTGAATCGCCTAGTATTGAACCCACAAGAGAAGAATCTATACTATTTACACTCTCAATAATCATCAATCTTTGTATTGCATTTAGTTTGCCGATTATAGGAATAGCATATTTTTTGAAAAAGAAAAAACATAGGGTAAAAGTATTGTTTACTTTGATTGGGATTGCTATTTTTGCATTCTTGGGTCTTACTATGGGGGTTCTTAGATTTGGAGCTGAGGCCTAAGAGGATGAAAGACAGATTTTTGATGATGTCGATAATCGGGATTATGGTTGCCTCAACCATCGGGAGTTTGTTGTTTTTCATACCTGTACATCAGGAGAATTTGCAAATTTGTGCAAGCACACATGATGAAATGTCATCATTGATTCCAGAAAAAGACATGGAGAAAATCAAGGAACTTGGAAACAAATACCATTCATACAAATGCAATGAAAAAACCAATCAGTGGAAAGATATGGCACATTATCCAGTAAACAGAGCAACATGAGAATCAGAATAATTTTTTGAAAATCAGATTCTTTTTGTCAAGTATCCGCGCTCTTTTAGATTCTCGGATGATTTTGGAAACACATATACGGTTTTTCCATCATGATTTAGCCATTTTTGGTATGTTGAGGGTTCATCTGAAGGCATGCACCCATCTTCAGGCTGACTTCCAGTTAGCGTTAACGCGGTAACTGTTCCGCCATTGCAGTTGTAGACAACAGAGTTATTGATGATGACGCTATTGTTGTTGATAATACCATTGTTGTTGATGATGCCTGTGTTGACTATCATTGCTTTGTTGTTGGGATTGGTATTGGGTTCCTTGTTGACTATCATGCCGGAATTGTCAATTACGCCAACGTTGTTGATGATGACGTTATGGTTGACAGCGCCAATGTCAGCCATCGTATCAAGACCCACTGAATTCACCACATCTCCAAAGTTATTGATTGCACCATAGTTGTCAATGCTACCACCATTAGTAAGATTCACGTTTGGTCTTATCTCGAGAGTGATGTTTTCAGAAATGACAATAACCTGATTTAATAAGATTTGATAATCATGATTTAGCACACATGTGTCTATAGAATCAATCCACATACTGCCATCACCAAAAATTTCACATGAAGCAACATCAGAAAGCGTCACGATGTCATCGGAACTGGTAAAGGGTGGATTGGTTTGCTGCAGAGACGTCATACGTTTTTTCTTTGTATCAGTGGAAGAAGAAGTTATTTCGGCTTGGCCTGATTGTGAGACAAGTGATGATGGTACCTCTTGCCTGATCATGGACATGGCCAATATGCCATCCTCTGCTGTGATTGCATGTGATGCTGGCAGTGTGGTATCCTCATATGCAGCATATATCGCATCGCCTTCATAGACACGTAGCCTGTGCCCAGATGATTCGTTGTCGATGCTAAAGAACACGGTTCCCTCAAATATCCCTGTTGCAACACCTGTCTCAGACATGCCCAAGCTGATTCCTTCTGCATCGGATTCAGACCACACATAGATGTAGAAATTGTCTACTGCATTTGGATCCAGGTTCATGTCAGGATCAACTGCCCTTACAACTCCTGTTCCTGCAGAGGAATAACTTGCCTCAAGCCATTGCAGTTTTTCCTCGTTTAATTTTACGGAGTCAGGGTCTGCAAAAGTAAAAGTTGTTGATGTTATTCCAAGAGCAAGAACTGCCATCAACGCAAGCGTAAATATTTTCATATTGAGTGTGTATCAAAAATGATCCTTCATATGCATTGCCATTCTTTCCAACAGTAATGATTCTGCAGATTTCCCGGGGTATCTTACATTGTTATTCTATACGTCCGCAGCTGGATTTCAAATATTAATTTTAGCTGTGTCAATTATTATTAGAGCATATTGAAAAAACAATCTCCTATTTGCAGTTCTACTTGCAATTATGTTATTTAATCCTTGGTTGCTAGTTTTTATCCTCATTAATTTTGTTTGGCAAGAGTTTTCAGGATTATTCATAATATGATAGTCAATAAAGAAAACAAAATGGATTTCATTATGAATTATTTTCTAGCCATTCCAGAATTTGAAAAACGTGTTTGTCTGGTGGAAAAATAGGGTAAAACACCTTGACGATCTTTAATTCATGTATAATCAATGTAAGTCGCTTGTACATCGTCTTGTCCTCAAACTCGAATGTGGGGATGTTGAGACTTTCTTGAAATTCCAAATTAGTATCAGATACTAATGGCTGTGGAAAGTTTCTAAGATATGACACTTTTGTCAGCTCGCCAATTGGCTGAGTCGAAACTCCGACTTGCATTGCATCATATTTTTGCAAATCATAATTGTGCTCACCCATTGAAATATTCTGAGGAGTGCACCCACGGGCACCTGGAATATCATTCCATTCTGATGACGGTACATTCTCACCCGGAATGGCAATCATTGGAAAAAAATACAGTACTTTGTAGCGAGAATTAATTTTTGAAAGATCTAGTGCAGTATCTTTTGTAGATGATAATACCATTCGAGGAATTGTCATTCCAAGAAGATGATCAGATGCTCCATCATCAATTGGCTGAGGTAGACCTTCTGGAAGTTTTGTAAACTCTTCATCCATTTGGTATTTTGAATTATCTTCCCCCTTATCTAGAGGGCTGTTTTTTGTATTTAATACTCAAACTTGTCTCTCCAAAAATGACTTCCACGTGGGTCTTTTATTGAACATCTTAACTATATCCCCAGCACAATGTGTTGGGGATATAGTTAGTGATGTAAATACTGGACCCACGTGGAAGTTGAATTATTTTTTATTGCAAGAATGAGAAAGAAATATCATCTCAATTCTTACATTATTATGGACTGCAATCTTTATGATCTATTCTTGCGGAGTCCTAAAACATTTGTAATCATCTACACCATTCAGGTTGAACCGTTCTCATGTTAACTTCCGACATGCAACTTGTAATCTGAAAATAATAGCATCGTCCTATTGCCTTGTCTCCAGGTTTGGCATCCTCAGGTGCCTGACAATAACTCTCACACTGGCTTGAATCCTCACATGATTTTCCCGAATCAAAAGTAGGTAGGCCACATTGAGAGGATTTGGATGATATATTGCTCCAAGATGTCATCTGACCACCTCTTGCCTCACAGTGTAGTCTTTGCATTTCCTCATTTTCAAACATCCATTGTATGTTATCTGTAATGTAGCCACGTGTAATCAAAGCATTGATAGATTCTGGATACACATAGACAATTTTGTCATTGTGATTCAACCATTTTTGATGAGTCTTGTGCAAAACAATATCTTTTAGTGATTCAAGTATTGTTTCTTCTTCAACTGATTCTAAGTAACTTAGATGTTCTGGAGATGCATCTATGTAAATGTCATTTTTGGCATCACGATAAACAAAGTTCAACACAATAGGATCAAACCTGCATGGCATGTGAAGCAGTTTTAGTTTTAGATGTTCATCATCTGAAGTATACTGATATTCTGCATGCAGCCATGGAGGATATGATTCCTCAGTAATCCCTTTAACAAATACACTGTCTGGAAAATTGGAAATGAGATAGCGTACTATGCTGTTTTTTTCAGACAGGTCTTGCATTTTTTTAAATGATTCCCCGCAGTATTCCTCAACATTTCCATCATCATTTTGAGCAAATGCTGAATCAATCCCATACAGAAACAATGCAAGAAACAGGGTATAGAATACAGGTTTAAAGTTCAATTATTGAGATTATTTCTCTGTATAATTTATCTATGATTATACTTTGATTTGGATGATGTTATCTATTCTACTTTTATCTGTCATCAGCATATGGAGCAAAATTGAGAAATGCTGAATAGAGTTTTACTTGTTTTGGTAATTGCAGTTATTTCTGTAACCCTAGGTGTACTAACAGTAGTACCGCTGCTTGATGTCATGACATACGACATGGAAAAAGCCGCATGCGAGAAGACTGGAGGTGCCCTAATCAACATTCCATTAATTGATGAGGACCGATGCGTGATGCCTCCGGAAGACAAGGGGCAGTCCTGTATCGATTCCTCTCAGT
>JAJCXK010000089.1 GCA_029263475.1 Candidatus Nitrosopumilus sp. | reverse complement strand
TCCAATTCATGTCTGGATCAATTATTCTTACAACACCTGTTCCGCTAGCTGGATAACTTGTCTCAAGCCATTTTATCTGCCCTGTGTTCCATTGAATAAGTGCAGAACCCACTACAGTTTCATCCTCTGAGAATTCAAAAGATATTGTGAGTCTATCTGGGGCATTAGCTGGAAGCAGTCCGTCATGTGGACCTTTTCCATGTGGACTGACATCTATGATATCATTACCATCAATACCAGTTATGGAATTGCCATCAGCATCATGTGAAAATCCGGCAAGGATTATCTCTCCAGAAAAGATACCTGTATCAATACCCGTCTCAACTAGTTTGTATTTATCAAGAATGAAACTTCCAGTTGAGATCTTTATAGGATCTATATCAGTATTTCCGATTTCGTCAACTAAATCACCGTCAAAGTTGTGATCTTGTGCAACTACTGTAATGTACACCTTGTCAGTCCATGTGTATGTTTTTTGGTCAAGCTCTACAGTTGCTCCAAAGTTAGAAGTGTGAAGCGTCCAGTTGACATCCTCATCCTCTTGTCCGACATATTGCGCACTTGATGGACTCCAATCAGTATATTCCAAAATAATCTCTTCTCCTCTTTCCAAATGATCATCGCGAAGTTTCTCTGGAATCTCAACTACTATCTGAAATATGCCAGTACTGTCACCTGTTTCTCTAAAGTCCATAGGTTCTGGATCAAACGCTCTTGCTTCTCCACCAAGATCACCCAGAGTCAATGTTGCTGCATCTGAATCCCATTCAATCAAGTCCAAATCATACGTTTCAGGTACATTATTGTCAAGATCAAGGTCTGGTTCAGTAAGTGTCAGGATCATATCAGAACCGATAAAGTACATTGACTTGTCAGATTTCAATAATCCGTCTCTCAGATCAAATGTTGCCGAATCAGTTAGAACATCTATGATTTTTCCTGATGAATCTAGCTTGGTGTATTCTACAGTTAATGTATCTCCTTTCATAATACAATAATTTTCTTTAACAGGAGACAAGGCATCAAATCTTGACTCTTCGCTGCCAGGTACATCACCATAGTTTAAGGCGGTAAATGCTACAGTTGTAGGACATCTAGAATTAGATGGACCATCAGTATATCTTACCTCAAAGTCCAGCTCAAAGATTCCTGCATCGGGGGCAACCTCAAAGATTGATCCCAACTGTCTTGAGTTATCTGGATTATTATCGCCAACATCAATGAGCCCATTTTGATTGGGAGTGCTACCGCCGGCATAGGCTAGCACCATCGTTTGCGAATCCCTAAAAACTGATATCTTCAACGGGCCAACACTCTTGCCAGGAATATCTTGGGCAATCTTGTATGTTCCTTGTGATGATATATCAAAGTCAGAATCGTGTATTCTGATATGTAGTGTCAGGTCGCCACGTCCTAAGGTCTGCTTTTCTTGCATTTTACCTGAGGTTATAGCAGTATGATGCACAGGAAACAATGATCTGCCATCTGGACTGGATGATGCAATGTCTTCAAAGTCTTTAATTCCTCCAAAAGGCACAGGATAGACGCTCCTGTCAAGTGAGATCGAGGATCCACTTGCATTTTGATTATCAGAAGCAAAAGCAGCTGAGACGGTTCCGAGTGTAAAAATTGCAAGTAATGCAAGTGTGAATATCTTCAATGCTGAGATCATGCCAAAAATTATCACTGATATGCATTGCTACTCTTTTCTGCCTAGTCTGACATTATTGGACAAAATTGGAATTTTACCAATTGGACATCAAAATAATTAGACAATTCTGGATTTTCTTGGACAAATCTATACATCCTTAGACTTTATTGGTCAATTATTCGTGGACAAAATTGGACAATGTCCAAAAATGTCCAATGGCACTGATTTGATATCCAATGTAATTGATAAATTACTGAAATAGATTCATTACGATCAGAATATTTTTTCGATATCTTTCCGGCAGTTTCGGAAAACTCTCGGAGATTCTCGAAAAAGTTTCGACAGAATCACCGAATTGATAACCGGAAAGATAGATTTCAGATCAAAAGTTTCTGGAAATGTCTACAAACTCTCGGAAGTTTCGGAATTATAAATCCGGAAAGATGTAAAATCAATCCGGAAAAACCATTTTGATTCCCCGGAAAGATAACTATCAATTCGGGGATGTGGGAATATTCTACCGGAAAGATGGAAAACAGCACCGGAAAGATAGATTTTGTTACCGGAAAGATAGGCATTTCATCGAATTGATGCCGGAAAGATAGAAATTCTCTCCGAATTGATAAAATGTCCCTCCGAAAAGATACTGAATTGATAATGTGCGCTCCGAATTGATACCAAAAAGATAACTGAAAATTAAGATAAATTACCCAAAACATTCCAAATCAATCGAATTCCTTATGAACCTGCCAAAGTCAACGACATATGTTGAAAACCCGTAAAATTATTGTACTGCCCGTTTTAGCAGTAATCGTCATAGCTTCGGGTATTGGTATTTTGTATATTTCTGGGGATAGTTCTGCAGATGTTCTTGTAAACAATGACGATTCTATAACCGACAAGTCTGAGAAGAAGGATTTTGTCTTTACGTTTTATTCAGAGATTACAAAGGAAAATGAAAAGTCAAATATATTTTTCTCACCACTTAGCATCTCCACAGCATTTTCTATGGCATATGAGGGTGCAGGTGAGAATACTGCATCAGAGATGCAACAAGTATTTGGTTTTGAATCCGATGATGCAAAACGTCAAAAGGCAATTTCAGATAATCTTTCACGATTCAACCACAAGGATGACTGGTACAATCTACAGGTTGCAAATGCGTTGTGGGTAAAAGATGGATATGCGATAAAGCAGGATTACCTAGATGCTGCAAAAACGCATTACTCCAGTATAGTTGAGAATGTAGATTTTGTAACTGATGACGGAATAGACAGGATAAACAATTGGGTGAAACAAAAGACAGAAGACAAAATACAGGACATACTTGCACCAGGATCCACAGATGAGCTGACACGTATGGTAATTACAAATGCGGTGTACTTTAAGGGAAAATGGTCCTCAGAGTTTAATCCAAAAAACACAAGTGAGAAACAGTTCTGGACAGACAAGGACAGTTCCACAATGATTTCCATGATGAAACAGCCTGTAGGCATTTACAACTATGCAAAGACTGAGAACCTTCAGGCACTTGAGATAAACTATCTTGGAGGAGATATCTCCATGGTTGTATTATTGCCAAAAGACAGAGATGGAATCCAATCTCTTGAGCAGTCCATGGACAAGAAAAAATTTGATGCAGTCAAAGACGGCATGGCAAGGCAACCCCTTACAGTGCAGATTCCAAAGTTTGAGTTTGAGACAGAATACAACCTCATATCACCATTGCAAAGTCTTGGATTGCATGAGGCATTTGATAGAAACAGTGCCAATTTTCAGGGAATAACAGATGAGCAAGTATATCTTGACAAAGCTGCACACAAGGCATTTGTAAACGTAAATGAAAAGGGAACAGAGGCTGCTGCAATTACGGCACTTGTTGCAAGGGCAACAAGCGGACCGCCAGAACCTGTCGCTGAGTTTGTTGCAGATCATCCCTTCATGTTTGTAATTCAAGAAAAAAAGACAGGTGAGATTCTGTTCATAGGAAGACTCGTCAATCCATAGAGGTAGAAGATGAAGACCAGAACCAAAATCATGATTCTTGTAATTGTCGTTTTGGCAATTGTGTCATTCTACTTATACGCAGTTGAAAATGGATATTCACCATACTATGAAGGGATAGGACTAATACTTTATTCAGATTATAAATTCCAAGAATTCAAATCTCATTCGGAAGATCGAGACTTTTCCATAACCAAAATCACTGATGATGATCTAAAAGACATGCCTGAATTAAAAAAATTAATTGAAAAATCACTCTCAAAAGAATACCCATTAAACAAAGGAGGACGTGTACCTGTAACTTTTGAAGAATTGGATAGTTTCCAGCATCAATACGCTGATATTCTATCTAAAAAATACTCGAGAAATTCAACATCTTTTTTTACAATTGATGACAGACATATGCCTGAAAAATACCTGGTAGTAGACTCAACTGTTCACCTACGTTCCTTTGAAGGACGTCATTTTGAATATGGTGGTGTGCAATATGGCATACAACCCGACAGATTCTATGTTCCATTTATGGAAGATGATGATCTTTTACGTCTTGAAGTCTACAAAACAAACGGACCGCTTCGAGAAAAAGACCACACATGGGAAGACTTGTCAGACAAGCAGATAGACCTCAAACCTCTGATTGTAGGTGCCATTAACGACATAGGGCAACATCAAGAAAACATCGAAGTGATGACGTCCGGATTGTCACCTGGTACCATGACAAAATATGAGAAATGGTATGATGACACGCTTCAAAGTTCACTATTTGAGTACAGGGGAAAGATATTTTCAATTGGTTTTTGGATTGCATAGAAAATGAAGACTGGACTTTTGATTGCTGTGGCAATTTTTTCAATCATTGGAACATCTCAAGTTAATGCCACTGAAGTAATGCTGTGGCCACCTGATGAATTGACAAAAAGATCAGATGTGATAGCAATTGGCACCATGACCGGAACATGGTTTGATTTTAGGCCGTTTGGAGATACAAAAGTAGTCGATACTGCAAGCCTGAAGATCTCCGAGGTCCTCAAAGGGGACGTGGATTCCGATTATCTGAACATCATGTTTTATGGAGATACGGGCAAGGCATTTGATAATTTTTTTGGATTGCATCGCGGACACATAGGTGCTGATTTTCAATCCGGCGAAACCGTCTTGGTATTTTTAGGCCATGAGGATTCCACAATGATGATGGGTGAGGGATACTATTCCTATCCCAACGGAAAATACGTCATAAAAGATAAAAAAGTGTTTTCAGATTATGCAGATCCTGATACGCTTGCAGGTCTTAAAAATACGATTCAGTATGCGTTGATTGATTCATCTAGAGAGATTTCAAAACGAATATCTGATCAACATGTTCTTGTACACGTACCTTTCGTTGAGTTTACCGAAGATGAAATTGTAAATACACTTTTGCCATTGATTGATGATTCTGATGCAAAAAGAGTCTATCAAAGTTCAAAAAAAGTAAGATATGAGACAGACAAGGCAGAGATTGACATTAGTGCTCCAAGAAACACGGGTCTGTCTCACTATGTCAATTATGGCATATATGACAGAAAATACACCATCCCACCTGATCAAGCCCAAGAATTTGTCAAATTATTACTAGACAAAATAGGATACGAGCTGGACGGTTCTGAAGATGTGAATGTTGAGGAAGGTTACCACAATACCCGCATCATAGTTCATCAGACCAAGGATGGCATGAAGATAGCAAATGAAATGAACAGATTCCAGTTCCGAGACAGAAGCACGACACTTGAAATTGCACATTGGTATGATAACCTGGATGAATACGACATAGGATACAGCAAAGAGGATGCAAAAAATATCGCATATGGTTACCTTACAGAGTTGGTATCTGCAGATTCTAAACTACGTGACATGGATGTCATTATCGGTGATCCTAAAGATGCATTTGTTGGGTTAAAGGCAATCGATAACCATCTGGTTTATTCTGTCAGTAGGATGTATTTTCACCTTGAAGTTCAAGTTGATGCGGCTACTGGCAGCATTGTAAATGAAGGGATGATAAAGATAACAGGAAAGGAGATACCAGGCTGTGCATCCGTAGGAGTATCAAAACTAACGCAGCAAGACATCAAAAAAATTGAGGAAAGGGCAGGTGCATTGCTTTATTACGAATTGACTGATGACGACCTGAATCAACTGCCAGTTCTCAAGGAGATGGTTGATGCGACAAACTCTAGGATTGAATACAATGACCTAGTGCGTCTTCCAATATCTGTTGAAGAATGGACAGAGTACGCCTCCTTCTTCAAAGAGAAATTTGATAAGCAGCATGATGATACTATGACTCTGATTTGAAAAGCAATTATGTTCTGTATGACGGAAAAATCTACACGATAAGATACAATGAAAATTATGAGGACACTCCGTTTGCAGTGGAATTATTTCCTGCCAATGTCGACTATGATGAAAAAGCAATCACCATACTGAAAAATGAAACAGACAGCATCCCAAAATTCACTGAGGCAGTTGAAATGATGGGAACCTGGGAGGTCTCAGTTCGCAACAGTACCGGAATTTTGGAAGGAGAACAGAATCGATACATGGATTATGTTCACCAAAAGAACATAGAAAAATTCGGGGAAGGTGCAAAACAGTATGCACAGATATTCTACTATGATGGAAATTATTATGATCCAAGCTTTGTGATATGTTAAAACTATATTCAAAACAAACAAATGGAATTTTAAATCAAACTGTTGAAAAGAAATTCTGCACAAACTTCATGTATCATAAAATCAAATCAAAAACACTTTGAATCCTTTGCTCATTACAGGTTTTGGAACATCAATCAATGTGGACAAGAGAAAACTGATCATCACAAACAGACTCAAAGATGCTAGACTGGAATTCTATCCACACAAGATAAACCATGACGGAATAATCATTGATGGACATACCGGAAACATCACGTTTGAGGCAATGAGGTGGCTCTCAAAGCACAACATCAATCTGACACTACTGAACTGGAATGGACAATTATTGGTAAATGTAATGCCTGAGCAGCCAAAATCAGGCAAATTACGCGTAAAGCAATACCAAAAGTATCTTGATTCTGAGGACAGATTTGAGATTGCCCTGAAGATAGTACAAACCAAGGTAGAACAATCTTTGAATTTGTTGGAAGAATTATCAAGATTTTACGAATCTGTAGATATTGCCAAGATTAGAAAATCTGTAGAAAAGGAAGATTTGTTTTTGTTGGGTATCATGAAAAACAGTGAGAATCAGGACATTTCAAAATCAATCAAGCAACTGATGACGTATGAGGGAAGGATTGCTAGGATTTATCATGAGAATCTAACTGTGATATTCAATAAATTGAATCCAGAGTTTAATTTCACAGGGAGAAAGAACAAGACAAATTCTAGAAACTATAACGCATCAGATGAGATCAATGCCTTGCTGAATTACGGTTATGCTATTTTAGAATCAGAAATAAGAAAAGATATCAACTCAGTTGGACTGGACTATTCAATTGGATTTCTGCATGAGATTAACCAGAGCAGAACACCATTAGTTTATGACATTCAGGAATTATTTAGATGGATTATTGATGTATCTGCGATACAATTATTGGAAGAAAAGAAGATCAAAAAATCAGATTTTATAATTACCAAGAACTATCATACTAGATTAGGAGAAGATGTTGCTAAATTACTCATTGAGAAAATTAATTCAAACTTTAATGCCCGATATAATTACAAAAATGGTAAAAATTATTCTCATCAGATTATTTTGCAAGATAATTTACAACAACTATCTAATTTCATTATGGAGAAAAAGAAAGAATTTGATTTTATTGTTCATAAAATAAAATTTAACAGAAATAGCAATTTAGAATTAAGGGAAAAGATTTTGAGTATGACTCCAGAAGAACGAAAAGAATTAGGAATTAACAAATCTACGTTATGGCATATCAAGAAGAATTTGTCTGCAGGAAAGACTCCTAAAATTTACAAAAAAATTCTTTTAAAAATTCAATAGAATCATCTACATTTGAAGATATTTTTAATAAAATATTTGTAAATTCAATAAAGACCTGAAAATATTTTATTTGTGGGTTCTACATTCCCTACACCATGATTGAGGCCTAACACCTCCGGCCATATTTCTAAAACCAAAGAATTTCTCTATCTCTTCAGCGGATATGGATACACGGTTACAATTTGGGCATTTTGTGGCTGGTTTTACTCTAGATTTAATCTCAGCCAATATTTTTTCTGAAGATATGTCTACAGAAGATTGCTCATTCAGTTCAAAATAAGGATTAAATGAATATGATGCCAATTTCAAATTTTGATGGTATTCGGTGGAATCATCTGAATTGATTCTGGGGTAAACAGATTCCGTCTGATTTTTGGGCCAAAGTACGGCACCGTAACCCGTACCCAAATTAGTCATGTAAGCCAAAATCTTGTTTTTAGGAGAATCATCACGGTTGCTTTTGTCTCGATAGTTTTTTGCGTCAAAAACTGCCATTACTTCATTGTTAATAAGCACCGTGAAATCAGGTACATGTTTTTGGGCCCATGCAAATTGTTCACCTTCTTCAAAAATTTTCTCATAAAATAGATTTAGATTTTGATGATTAATTTCAAATTGAAAATACTGAAGATCTGAATTTAAAACAAAGTTAATTTTACAATGTTTTGAGAAATAATTTAACAATTCAAAAAATATCCAAATTTTATACATGGCATCTATATTTTTAGTTGCATCCAAGAGAAAATTTACGGTTCTTTCTTTTTTTGTAATTTCTGGAAAATTAAATGATTTAATTTTGGTGAACCACTGTAAGAAATTTGCGTAGGCACTATTATCGATGAAACCCTCTTGCATTCGTTGTTTTATTTCAAATTCTAATTTTTGAATCCTATTATTCTTTATCTCATCCCCAAAGTTTTTACGAGCAAGATTTACTACATCATAAAAAGGGAAAGTAGATATAATTTTTTTACAATTATCAGAAATTTTAATTAATTTTCTAACCTCTAAATCATCAAGTGGATCTGTAAATCTTATTTTTAATAACAATTCAATCCGCCTATTTATCCAAATTGCAGTCCATACCAACAATATGTTTTCAGGCGTGTCAAATTTCTTTTTCCAGTCATCTGTTTCAAAGTGTGTTGGAAAGTCTGTTTTCAGTTTTAGCATAGTTTTGTTCCAATTGATCCTTCCATGAACGGAATCACTTGATGTTATTTTAGAACGATCAAAGTTCATTTGATTTTCAATTCTCCGATATATTTGAAAAAATTCATCAGTTAAATCAAATAGCAAGTATAATTCGGAAGATCTATAGGGTAATTCAGAAATACCCGTATGAAACTTTGCCTTAAAGTATTCATCAGTAGAACGTCTATGTCGTCGTAATAAATTCATCATTCGTTTAAACATATATTCAATTTCTTCAAAATTAATTGCTAGTCGAACAAATTGGTGCCATTGTTCTCCTTCTATGTGATTTTCTATTTTACTCCATTGTTCATAAAATACTTTGTCAGAATTCTCAAATTGCTCATCAGTTAATCTTTTTTCAATTTGATGTATTTCTTGCTTTTTTTTACCATTGGTAAGATCATGAATTTTCTTAATTATCTCTAATCTATTCATATGAAATCAAATGTTTTTTTAAGATCTTCTAGAGATTTTCTAAATAGAGGTAGATTAAGCTCTTTTTGTTTTTTTAATTTTTGTACATTCCATTTATCTAAAATGGTTTTCCAAACATTTGATTCAATGTTTTTCTTCCAATATCTATCTCTTAATTTCTCAACATTTTCCATCCCAAGAAAGTTCAAATACATTTCAAAATCTTTAGCATATTTTTGTCTGACATCATCATCTGAGGAATTATAGATTTGTCTGAAAAAACTGTGTATATCTTCAAAACAAAATTTTAATAAAATTTCAATATGAGTAGGTTCAACGCGTTCTAATTGAGGTATTATGTTTCCATTTAGTGCAATGTCTAGAATAGAATCATCATAATTCTTGATTTGTGTTCCTACCAACATTGTTTGGTAAATTGATTTTAGAATAGCTGTGCCCATATCTTTCATCATTCTTACAAAAGAGAGAATTTCATATGCATTGTGAATAGCAGCAATTAATTCAGGATTAGGTTGATTACTACCTAATTTTTGTGAAGATAAATCCAAATTAATTAATGATGAAGAATTTGTATCCGAAATTTCACGTATTGCATTTTTTAATGCATAAAAAATTTCTTTTTCTTGTTGATTTCTAGAATGAGACTGAATTTCAATATATGCGAATCTTCTCTTTAGCGCATCAGATAATTTAAACAAATAATGTTTATCCGATGTGTTTAGTGTTCCAATTATTCGGTAATCTTTTGGAATTTGAATTAATTTCAATTCAGGGGTTTTTTCATCAAGAATTCGTAATTTTCTAGTTTCTAATGAAGTGAAAAGTTGTCCGAATGCCTTATCAATTTTGGCTCTATTGAATTCATCAATAATCAGCCACGTTCCTTTGTATTGTTTCTTTTTTGTATTGTTTATTTTTCTATCATGCCAACTTTTTTTCACAGTATTTGTTACACAACCATCTTGAATTTTGTAGGTGGGTTTATCTCCGTCCATACGAGGAACAATTCCACCAATCACATCATTCACATTCCATTCGTAAGATGCTGTATGAGTTTCTGTTGTATAGCCCAAAGTATCCGAAGAAGACCAAAATAATTCGGGAATGATTCTAGCTAAATGAGTTTTTCCAGTTCCAATTGGACCAGCAAGTAAAATATGTCTACCGCTTGCAAGATTCATTACAATTTCTTCAATGGTTTTTTTATCTATCAAAAGTGCTTCTTTAATTTTTTTAATTCCTTGTTGTAAAATATCATTATTTGGAATATGTAATGGCGAATCATTTTCATATTCTGAAGGATCTGTTTTTCTATCAGAAACTTCCTCTAACTTTGTTTTGAATAAATTATAATCATTTACACATGATTGAAGGAATAAATCATAATCATTTTTGTTGATTTGAGTAATTTTTCTATTTCTAAATAATGAATTTCGTGAATATTTAGTGGGTAGCCATTTCGGTTCAATTTGATTTTCTACAATAGGGTTAGACGGTTGAAAATTACTAAATTTTACATATGACTCATTCCGGGTTATACCTCCACCAAAGACAAGATCAACATTGCCCCAAATTCGCAGATAATTACCTTTAATGTCGTAAAGAATTGCTTTGTTTTGTTTTCCCTCAGAAGATGGAATAGGTTTTCTTTCGTTTCTAGTTAAATCTAAACCATATTTTTGGATTTTATTTACGCTTACTATCTCTTGTTGATTTACGTTGATTTTGATCATGAAGTAATCCTTTTTAGATGTTGCAGAATTGGTGTCGATGAATTGATTTTCAGATATATTGGATGTAGTCTGATTTTCTGACATGTTTTAGAGATAAAGAAATCAAGTCTATAAAGATCGTCTTTGATTTCACCAGTTGAGAGTTTTTTTAAATAATTCTATTCCACGTGGGTCCGGAAACATCTTGCCTAACTATAACCCCATGAACATTGTGCTGGGGATATAGTTAGAGGTGAAGATTTAAGACCCACGTGTAAATGAAAAAATTATCTAAAAATTAACAATTTTAAATTTTATTGAAAAAGATAATTTCCATTTGATTCTCCCCAATAGTTTTCTGGAATGCCAAATAAGACAGGATTGACCAGCATCATGATCACAATCACAATAATCACAGACCAGCTTGCAAACGTTATCCCTGCCCATGCAATTATTTGAAATTTTACTGTTTTGATAAAAGATGTAAAAATTCCTGCTACAAATGCAGGAATGGCAAACAATAGAACAATTAAGATCCAATTCAACGGACTTCCATATGTGGGATCGTCTGTGACCATACTGTCTTCAGATATTGGAACCTCTTCCCACATTGAAAGAAGTACTATAAACAAAACAACGGATAGAATTGATGCGATAATGCTAATTTTTCGTAAATTCATGTCTCAAGAAACTGTCTATTCCACTCTTTAGACCACTTATGCATCAGGTAATTCGTAATTGCGATACCTGTCAATAAAGATCCAAACATACCCAGCATCAATATTGCTGCAATGTAGTATTGTGTAACATATGTAATTTGCTCAGAATTGTTTTCAGCATAAATTTTAATCATATCTCCGGATGCATAGAAGATTGCAGCTACTGAGATAGCAGGCAAAAGAAGATACATAATTGATTTTCTGAGTTTCTTTATGCGATAAAATGCAAGAAACTGCACTCCTGGAATGAATGCCGTGACAAGCTGTTTGCCAATATTTACGGGTCTTTTGGGAGTCACAAAAATGCTCAATTGCTCCATAAACCCAGACCACCCATTACTGTATGTACTCATCATACTCGTATCCACGAATCCTGTATGTGTGATGATTACTTTGGTCATCTCATCATCGATTTTTTCTAGATTCCAAGTTACTTGAGTCAGTGGAAATTCAGAACTGAGATTATGTCCACAAGTGTATGATATTTTTTTATCTTTCTCCAGTTCCGTAATTTCCCCCTTAACTGTATGCTCTTTTGCATATGGTTCTGTATCTGATTGAGAAAACCTAAAACAAATCTTTCCGCCAATTTTAGGCTCTAATGATACGACATCGGGAAACCACTGTGTCAGTTGTTCCTGATTCGTAATTGCTTTGTAAATTTGTGATGGTGATGATTTTATGATCAATTCTTTTTTGATTTCCATTATTTGTCATTCTCCAGAAACTCTTTGAGACTATTCAGAGAATAACCGTGCATCAAGCTGAAAAACTTCATCATCTCAAATGTTTTGTCCTGGTTTAGTGAATACACCCTGTTCTTCCCATGTCTTTGCTCAGTAACCAAATCGCAATTCTTTAGGATTTTCAGATGAGTTGATAGTGCAGGTAATGTAAAATCAAAATGCAGCAGAATTTCAGTTGGAGTCATATTTTTCTTCTTTAACAGCAATAGAATTTGTCTTCTGCTGTCATCAGACATTGCCTTCCAAGGGGACTCCATAACAGCTAAATAGTTAAAGAGTTATTTAATTGTTTAAATTAAATAATAGAATGTATATCATATTACATGAGCATGTGGAATAAATTACAAAAAGTTAGTTTCAAATGGAAATTTCTAATATGGTTGTCCGCAGTAGCAGTAATGTTTCTGGTGATATACTCTTGGTGTGGTTCTATTCTTAAAGTTGATTGCCATCAAGTGATTTTAAGACCATGATTGGAATAGACGTTTGAATCTTGTCTTCATTTTCTTTTTCTCTAAATTATTTTTTTCATTCTCTTAAACAAAACAACACCCAATACAGCTACGCCAAGTGCAATCACTGCAACTAAAATTACAAATAAATTATCATAACTGTCATCACTAATGGAATAAAGTATCATTTGCAATTCACTATTGGTGGTGGGAAAACCATCTTCTGTGTGTAGCATTTCCCCCGTATTGCCATCATAAACGAACATTGCATCATCAGATCGGGCCACAAGACTATCGCCTGCAATTAGAAACATGCCATGATTTGTATCAGCATGACGAAGTTGTTGTGAGTGTTCAATTGTGTAGAGCAACTCCCCATTTTCAATGTCAAACGAATGGATCAAAATTGGACCTGCCTCATCGTTATAATCCGATACAGCCACCAATAGTTTATCATCAAGTGTGGCAAGACCTCCGCCAAAATTACCATATGTGTTGGGATTCTCTATGGTATAGAGCAAGGAGCCATCATTTCCATCAAATACGTGAACCATGTTGCCGTGTTTCTCATCATTTGGATCCTCATCACTGGCATAAACTGCCAAATAATTTCCAAGGGATGCAAAACCAGATCCAAAAAACATGCTATCAGATACGGGATTGTCTATGGTATAGAGCAAGGAGCCATCATTTCCATCAAACACGTGAACCGATGAAATCCATTTTTGTGAATCAGTGTTGGGAGAAATAGAGCCAGTTACAATGTTACCTCCGACAGATACGATATGATTGGCAAACCAATCGTCTTGTACGTTTTGATGTGGGGATTCTATCTTGTAAAGTAATGATCCAGTTTTTGTGTCGACTACAGATATTGTTCCAGGGAGGTTGTCACTAGTCTTCTCAAGAGTTGAGAACACCAATTTGTCATCAACAAAAATGCTTGAAGAATGATGAAAAGCATCATAGGTTAGGTCAAAATCTTTTGCAAATGCAGTTCCGACAAAAGAAGATGTAAATAAAATGCCAACTGCAAACAAGCCAACAACTGCAAGTAAAAGAAATTTAGAATTCATCTTAATCCACGCATCTGATCTTCATTTTAGATAAAATCAACACTCCATCCTCTTTGAACTAGATTACCAATAGATGATGGTTTTACACATGCAGGATGTCCATCTGATTTGTAAATTTTTTCAAATGTTCCATTACATACAACATGCTCTGCTATGACTCCATTTTTCATTTGTTTGTATGGTGAAGGTACGGTGATATTTCTAATGATTGCAGTATCCGATATGTCCAGTTCGTCTTCTGGAGAATATGGACTAGGTAATGTATTATCCTCGTATTCTGCAGTTATGGTATCACCTTCTGCTACTCGAAGCCTGTGGCCTGAGGACTCATCAGTGGTACTAAAAAACATAGTTCCTTCAAACACGCCAGTATTTGCGCTAGTTTCAGTCATAGTAAGATCTATTCCACTTGCATCTGAATCAGACCAAACATCCACATCAAAGTTGTCCACTGCTTCAGGATTCCAGTTCATGTCAGGATCAACTACTCTAACAACACCTGTTCCGCTATCTGGATAACTTGCTTCAAGCAACTTAATTTTACCCGTATTCCATTGAATTTCTGCATAACCGACTATTGTCACATCTTCAGAATAATCAAACTGTACAGAAATTGCATCATTATTGCTGTTTTCTAAGAATCCATCAACTGGACCACTTCCAGACGTCATGGGAACAGTATCCTCGTAAGGGTGATGATCATTCTTCCCACTGCCGTCTGCATCATGCAAAAATCCTGTAAGTATTATTTCACCAGTAAATATACCTGTGTTGGGACCTGTCTCAACTAGTTTGTAGCTATCAATGTTTGAACTACTGGTGTGCATTCTTATCGTATAAGGTTGGGTTGCACCAATTTCTTCAACTGCTTTACTGTCAAAATTATGAAATGAAGATGTAACAGTTATGTGTACTTTGTCAGTCCAAGAATAGATTTCTTTGTCTAGATGAACTGTTGCTCCAAAACCTGACGTGTCAGAAATAGAGGTGACATCTTGAGAATTCTGTATTGTTATCTCATCACCTACTTCGACCATGTCTTCTCTTTTATCTGAGTCAGGGACTTCAGAATACAGATAATCAAGGGACACATCATCTCCGTTTGCAATTTTTATCACGTTGTCAGAGGATTCATCTGTTTCTGTAAATAATATAATTTTTTCAAATATTCCTGTGTTTGTGCCAGTTTCAGTTAGTATTATTTTGATTCCATCATCATAATTATCTGCAACAACAATACTGGCAATCAGCGTCTCAATTTTGTTTGGTTCAGCATTCATGAAAGGATCAACTACTCTTGCCACTGCAGTGTCTGTAGATGCGTATACATCTGCGCCCCATTCATAATATGCATCAGGTCGCTCTACAATTTGAGATGTTGCTGAATCCGTTACTTGGGATTCAAGAGAATTTGAAATTGTTTTTTCTTGACCTACTCCAATCTTATCTTCATGTTTGTCTGAACCAGGTACTTGAGAATATGTGTATTCAACTGATACTATATCTCCATCTATAACTTGTAATGTATTTCCTGAAGATATTTTAGTTTCTGAAAAATAAACTATTGCCAAAAACAATCCAGTATCTGCATCTGACTCAGTCAAAGTTATTGTGAGTTCGGGGTTATCTTCATTTCTCTCAGTGTATACATCAACTGTCAGAGTTTCAACTGTATTTGAATTCATATTCATATAGTGATCTGTTACCTGTACTGTTGCAATTCCAGTAGTAGTGAATTCACTGGTCGGGCCCCATTCAGAATATGCATCAGGTCGTTCTTCACTTGCCTCTGCAAAAGTAAAGGATGTGATTAACCCAAATGTAAGAACTGCCATTAATGTGAGCGTAAATATTTTCAATGCTGAGATCATGCCGAAAATGATCATTCATATGCATTGCTACTCTCTACAATTTCAAATCCATATGATTGTAGATAGATAATTCACGAGATCTGCATACAAACAATAATGAAATATCATGAAACAACAATAATAAAAAGAATTCATGATTGGGATATATTTACTCTAAACATCATCACATGGTAAGAAAAATGAAATCTTCTTCAAAAATTAGCATTTTGGTATCTGTTCAGATTGTGTTGATTTTAGGTAGCTTTTTGGTGTTGGCATACTTGGAGACAACAAAGGCATTACACGGTAATTTAGTTAATGTATCCGGAAAAAACAGATTCTTAGCAAGTGAGATAAAAAATGAAATTAACCATGTTGTATTTCATGTTACAGCAAATAGCAAATTCACTGCAATCAGTTCACTTGAGGACAATCTATTGTTCTTGAAGAATGGTGGTATACACCAAGACATAGAATTAGATCCTTTGAACAACAAATATGATCAAGATTGGAAAGAATTGTGGGCTCAATATGTACAGTTGGACAGAGCATTAAATTTGGTATCTGGTGAAGATGTCGTTTCTGTCTCCGTAGAAGATGTGGAAAGAATTGAGCATTTGGCAGATAACCTAATCACAGATTCTGATATACTAACCAACAAGATTGGGAAGGATCTTGAAACACTGTCTTTCAATCTATTTATCTTGGAGGTATTGCTGGGTTCGATTAACATAGTAGTACACGTCTTTATGATATTATACGTAATTTCAATTTTCAAAAAAGAATCAGAAGAGAAACTAAAAAATGAAAGATTTACTGTAATTGGAGAACTTGCATCAAACATTGCACATGACATAAAAAATCCGCTAACGGTCATTGTCAACTCTCTTCAAATCCTTCAGAAAAGATCTTCTCGGACATCAAACGCGAAAGAAGATTTGATAAACAAGGAAGTCGGACGTATTGGTGTATCTGTGAAACGAATAGACCATCAGGTAGACGAGGTGTTAAATTATGTCAAAAACGTTCCGATGAAAATAGATGAAAATTCCTTGTTGGAAATTTTGAGAAATGCCAAAGACACCGCCATGTCGCCATCCCATATACAGATAGAATTACCAGCAAATGATATCAAGATAGAATGCGATGAAACGCAGTTACATGTGGTGTTTGTAAATCTGTTTCGCAATGCAATTCAGGCCATAGGTTCAGATACGGGTACAATAAAAGTCAAAATCTTGGATTTGCATCAAGATAAAATTCATATGGATTTTGTAAACTCTGGCCCTGCAATTTTCGAGAATGAATCATCACATATTTTTGAACCCTTGTTTACGACCAAAATGGAGGGTACGGGTCTGGGACTGGCAAGCTGCAAAAATATCATTACAAGGCATAACGGAACAATTCACGTGCAGTCAAAACCTGTAGTGTTTACCGTTATTTTACCAAAAAAATACATTCCTAAATAAACAACGTGTATGTTTTATTGTGGATGACCATGGATTTCTCAGATGACCTCTGTTTTGATAGTGGATGACGATGTTGGAATTGTTGAAACTCTTCAGTATTTGCTTCTCAATGAAGGATATGAGGTAATGGCCGCAAGAGATGGTCAGGAGGCGGTAAATCACTACAAGGAAACCAAACCCGATATTGTTCTTATGGATATCAAAATGCCCATAATGAATGGATTTAATGCATTTTTTAAGATCAAAGAGTTTGATAAAAATGCAAATGTGATATTGACTTCTAGTTATGCAATCAATAATGAAGAATACCAACACGCAATGAATTTGGGTCTTGTAGGTATACTGTCAAAACCATTTACAACTGAAAAGATCATTAAGATGATTAACAAATGCCAGAGTCAATCTGCTAACTCACTTTAAATTTCTTGATTGTAAAATACCGGGTTTTATTATAATTTTTTACCTCATCTAAAAATTCATTGTACCATCTTTTTAGATTGGGATCTTTGTTTAGAATCTTAGCAAGCGTAGTGCAAAAAGATTCTTGTTTTCCAGTTTTATCGCGAACTTTTTTTACGGAATTATACAGCAAGTTAGTATAAAACCAAAATGATATCTCTTCAGCCAATTCTCCTTCGGTGATATTCTCAAATTTTTGTTTATACTTGATATGGACAAATGACATTATTTCAGATAATGAAAAGTCTGATTCTTGTAATGGGACTAGATTGTCCAATATTATCCCTTTGGACAAAATCTTAATTTTGTAGATATCTTTATCCAGAACAGATTTTAGAAAATCCCATCTGCCAAAGACCTTTGGAAGGATGTTGGAGTGTGTTGTGGCAATTTGGTCAATGGTATCATCATTCAGATCAAGTATATCGATACAACACAAAATTCCATGTAATGATAATCTGTATTGAGCTGCAGGACCCCTGTTATGATTAATTCCGTCTTGGACAACTAAGCCCAATTCCAACAACCCCACTTTGTGTCTTTTTTTATCATTTCTTCCAATCAGTAATCTACGATATTCTTTTTCTCTTGTTCGCAATTTTTCCATGTCATTTCTGATCTCATTTTTTGCAATTTGCCACGTGGTGGAAATCCCATTTATTGCAAGAATTTCAAGTAGATTTATGATATTTTCAGCATGTCTATTTTTTGGGATTTTTCTATAACTATCACCGTACAAGATTTGATGAATGTTTGGTCTTATGTGCATCTTGTATGCCTGCAGATTCCCGTATGGAAAGGATCTGACATCTAAAGGCATACCCCAATAGGGATGGTTTTGTTATATAAAAGCAAATTTGATTTCAAATATGACTCAAAATATAATCGGAAGACAATCGTCATCCATTTTTTTGATGAATAAAGAAAGACATCATGTAAAAACAAACCATGTTGCTAGAAAAGTTTTGAGATAATTTGAAGGAGTGTTAGATATGATAAGGTGTAACAATCAATGTCCAAAATACAAAAAGGGTCCAAAAAATGCGATTTACCAATTGGGCGGATGCTATTGCAGTGTATGTGACTATTGTTACATTAATCGTTTTACCCGATGTCCATGTTGCAATACAAACACAAGGCACAGCACGCGCAGTAATAGAAGACGAGTAATAGAACCGCCAAGAGTTGTCTGAACATGCAGTTAGAAAACTCAATTCAGTCAAAAACAGAGATAACCATAGAAAATGTGGTGGCAACTACAGGAATTAATCAAGAGATCAACATCAAGAAAATTATCAAGAAATTCCCCGATGTAAAATACAACCCAGAAAAATTTCCTGGTGCAATCATCAAACTGAAATCTCCAAAGGCCACCATCCTTCTGTTCAGAACAGGAAATATCGTATGCACTGGAACAAAATCTGAAGAAAAGGCAAAAGATGCATTGATCTTTTTTGCATCTAAACTTGAGGAAACGGGAATTGATTTGGTTCACGGATTATCAAAGATAAAAATTGAAAACATTGCATCATCAGGTAATCTTAAAAGTGAAATTCATTTAGAAAATGCGGCAAGAACATTGCCCAGATGTTTGTACGAACCAGAACAGTTCCCAGGAATCATACACAGAATGCCATATCCAAAGACAGTGATCTTGCTGTTTGCATCTGGAAAACTCGTGTGTACGGGAGCCAAGGTTACAAGTGATATTCACTTGTCAGTAAACACGTTACGTTCTATGCTTGAAGAAAAAAACCTAATGAAACTATGTAAAAAATGAATGATATATTTTATGATTTGATCATGAAAAGTCTGGACATGTCAAATTTATTGAGTTACACATACACACAGAAAAGCATGTCCAAACTGAATTTGCTTGACGTGTGTCTTCATAAGGATAACAAAACAATCCTGAGCAAAGGTTATGAATCTCATGCAATTACACTTTGTGGCACATTCATACCGCTAATGCACCATTATTGTTTTTCTGTTTTGGATATTATTAGACAGTTTTGGACAAAGTTGGACATCTTTGGACTTTATTGGACATTTCTTGTGGACAAAACTGGACATTATTGGACAATGTTCAAAATAAAATCAAGCATATCTGATGAGTTGTTTTACACTTGTTTCCTGTAAAATCTGCTAAAATTCATTCAAGAATCATTTATTGCGATCAGACTATTTTCCGATATCTTTCCGGTAGTCTCGGAAAACTCTCGGAAAATATCGACAAAGTTTCGACAAAACACCCGAATTGATAACCGGAAAGATAGAACAGCGATCAAAAGTTTCGGGAAATGTCTACAAACTCTCGAGAGTTTTGGAATTGTCAATCAGGATAAACGCAAAATCATTCCAGTAATGTCGGAATATTCTACCGGAAAGATAGTTACCAATCCGATAATCTCTGAATACCCTGCCGGAAAGATAAATTCTGTTACCGGAAAGATAATTGTTCCGCCGAATTGATACCGAATTGATAAATCACTTCTTCGAAAAGATACCGAATTGACAGTATAACGCATACAAATTCACAAGGCAGACCAAGTCACAGTTTGGTAGAACTCCTTATGAACTCGTAACTTTGAACTGACATGGCATAAAATGGATTCACATATGCGGAACATTTCAGGAAACAAAACACTCTGAGGACATGGCCCAGACAAGACCAATCATCAGCATTGAAAAC
>JAJCXK010000088.1 GCA_029263475.1 Candidatus Nitrosopumilus sp. | reverse complement strand
TCCAGTGTGAATCAAATAGAGATTATTGGAAGTTGTCCGATTTAACAACAACGAGCATCAATCAAATAATTCCCCATAAAGTAGCATAATTTATCCATGATCAAAATTTATTTCGGTCATAAAACCCATCACTTCTGTTGCAGTATTAGCTGTTGTTACTGTGTTAATTGGAGGTGTCAGTGTTGTCGAGGCTTATGATGGAGAAATTAGAATTGATTATCGATGATGAACTAATTCCAAGCATCTTAAATATTTCAGAACTCTTAATTCTTCAATGACTAATGCAAAACTGAACATCTGGGTTTCTGAAATAGAGGATCCCTGCAAAATAAGCCAAAGGCAGTGGTATGTCAACATATATCATTGTGATGGAACGCCTCTTGTTCACTGCGATAGAAAATACATCGTACTGCCCACCAAATGCGGACATCTTGAAATCGACGTACCCCCTGGCTGCTATCGAATAAATGCCGTTTGGAGTTATAGGTTGCTTGGTGGAATCTATTATGTCAACCACTATACGGACAATGCCGTGGTTCAAGCCTGTTGTGGCAAGGATCATTGCATGACATTGTTTACACCTTCAGCACACCGTTGTGGCACGATCTATTTGAGGGCAATCAGGAATCTTGTACGACAAGAAGGCGGGCTAAAAATCGAACATGAGCAGTTAGAACAGTTGGAGAAAATAATAACGTCCATCGATGGAAACATTCCTGCGGATATAAAACGTCCAGCACTTGATTTGGACGACCCAGATGAGATTGAAAAACTAGTACAGGAAAAAGAAAGAGAGTTCTGCAAGTAGAACTCCACAGTCATTTTTTTAGATGTCAAACCGATTCTGAAAATCAAACACAGAGAATCATTAGTGGCATAATTTATCTATGATCAACTAGGATTCTAGTCATGAAATCCATTTTTGTTCTTGCTTTACTTTCAGTTATTCTTGTTTTTGGAGCAGGTGAGGTTTACGGTGATAAATTTGGAATCATTACAGTCGGTCCGCATCTGGCAGAATGTATGGGAGTGACTCCGCAACAATGCATTATGATAAAAGAAAGCGATGACACATCATGGAGATTATTTTATGAGCAGATTGACGGATTTGAATACGAGTCAGGATACTCGTACATGTTAAAGACTTTCATGACTGCCATTGAGCATCCTCCGATGGATGATTCTTCTTTCCATCATTCTTTAATTGAAATCATGGACAAGCACCCTGATGCATGGGCACCTTTGCAGCAAATGAATTTGAGAATTACACCTGACAATGTGATCTGTAAAGAAGGATTGGAGTTTATTTTCAAAGATGACGGGTCGCCATCTTGTGTCACCGCTGACACTGCGGAGATATTGCGTGAACGTGGATGGGCAGTAGCATAATTTATCTATGATCAAGCTTCATTTCAGTCATGAAACTTGTTTGTCTTCTGCCCATACTGCTAATCGGATTTGTTCCAACGGTCTTTGCTGATAACTCACTTGAAAACGAGAATCTTTTCGCAGAATCATCTTTTATTACTTTGGACATAAAGTTTGGCGAAGACAAGGTAAGAGAGGGATTGTCAAGAACGCACATCACCAATACTCTTGACGATGTCACAATGTCATTTTACGGTGATTCGATCGTATTATCAGATCCGCAAGTCAAGGTGTCTGACAGCGGAGAACATTTCAGAATTTCCAGCATTCCCGAAGGGGTAATCATATACGGACACTATTCGGATTCACTTGACAATTACAAAGTCAGCATATACCTTGTCAATAATGACGAACTCACAAAGTTTACGGTAAACACAGATTTCCAAATGCCTGATGACAAGGTGGTTGAAAGGGAACCTGAAGAAGAAAAGGCAGCATATGTTCCAGAACTGATCATAACATCTTCTCATGATTTCAGGACATACTGGAAGGAAACGTTTAACATTGACATTCAGACATTTGATGCAAACATAAATCCAAATCCCATTTATTCTGATTTTAACGGTAGAGTTGACAATGCAGAGGTGAATGTTCTACTTTCTCTAAATGATGAGCAGGTGGCAGCATTATCAGGACAGACTGAGAACGGAGAATGGGAAGGGAGTTATTACTTTCAAGAGAACATCACACCTCCAGGAGAATATACAGTAGACATCATTGTAACCTATCTTGATCAGACAGTTTCAAAGACATCCTCTATGTTTGTAATCGGTTCGGTATCAAATAGCGGAGGTTCAAGCAATGCTGGCACCAATAGCCAAGGCTGACCCTGATCAATCATTATTGGTAGGTGCAGGTACAACGATAAATCTAGATGGAAGTGCAAGTTCAGATCCTGATGGAATCATTGCATCACATTCATGGATTCAGACAAACGGCCCACCCACAGTTACGATAAACAATACAGGTACTGCAACCCCAGACTTTGATACGCTTGGTGCAGGAGAGACATACACGTTTGAGTTGACGGTTACAGATAACAAGAATGCATAATCTACAGACACGGTAACGGTGACTACATAGAATGAACCCCGTTGCTTCCAGTGTTGTTTTAGCCGTTGTATCTGTTTTGGTCTGCGGTTTGGGTGTTGCCTATGCTGAGATTGAGATAGTAGAATATGAGACAATTCCATATGGCGAATATGTGATTCATTTTGAGTATGAGGGTGATGGGACATTTGAAATGTTTTTAGAAGATAGAGAGATTACACAGGGGTATTTTCTTGAAATTTATCTATCATTTCAATGAGATTTAATTTAGGAGGTATAACATCGTCTGGCACGCCCCTATATCTTAGATAGCAGTTGTTGATAGATCCCCAAATTGTTTTGATATAATTATTTGTATATTCGTTAATATCATCATGATCATAAAAAATATCTTTTATAATCTTTAATCCTATTTCAATCTCGATAAATGCATATTTGTTTCCACGAGAATTACTTGAATTTCTATTTCTTTCCAGATCTAAAATAACCAAATAGCTTTTTAATTCTTCGAGAATATTATTGAATTTTTTATTTAATCTAGTTTTTCACCGATCAGATTCCTTTTTTTGTTCATCTAAAACATCTTGAATTTTTTTTAATGTAATATTATTTTGTTTCTCGGATTTTTTAGTTGTTCGATAAACAATAACCGCAATAATAATTCCTACAATAACTTCAGTTACCAGCGTTACCCAATTGGGAATATTCCACTCTACCACAAAATATTCATTTTATCAAAAAATATGTCACTTACTAATTTCCTGTTTTATCCTCTCAACACACATATCCACTGACTGTTTAATCTCATGTTCCCAGATTCGGATTACCTTGCAGCCTGGGATTCTAAAGATTTTTTCAAATAGATGTAATAATATAGCAGAATTCCCAAAATTTCACATGAGTACTTTTGAGAAATTATCAGAAAAAGAGAAATGGCAAATGGCAAGAGAGACTACTGCCAAACTTGAAACAAAACTCGATGCAGCACATCTAAAGATCGCAGAACTAGAAAGCAGGATCAAGAATCTAGAAGAAAAATAAATTATCCATAATTCTATTTTTTAATTTTCTCATATCATTCATGAGTTACTCACGCCTAAAGTAGCATAATTTATCTATGATCAATTTTCATTTTAGTCATGAGATATGCAACCACGGTAAAAGGAAGCTATGATTCCGAACTTGACGAGAATCTGGCAAAAAAACTTGAAGAGTTGCAGTCTGCAGGGAATGAAATCATAAACGTCTCAGTAGGCGGACGTGCGGATGATTCAAGTCACGTTTGGCTGGTAATCGTTTTGTATGAGAAAAAGTCATGAAATCCCTTCTTGCTTTGGCTTTGTTTTCAGTTATTGTTATTAGCAGTGTAAGAATTATGGAAGATTATGATGGAAAAATCAACTAAGAAAGAAAAATTAATCGTGTTCAGACATAGGGTGAGGTTGTCTGTGTCTTTTTTGTAACTCTTTTTGTATTTCTTCAGCAGTAGGTTTTACTCTACCATATTCTTCACATCCCGAAACAGTAGATGTAAAATTAGTTTGACCGTAAAGATCTTCTCTAATCATCCAAGTAGATAAAATTGTCATCGTTTTAGCATCCAAATCAGCCACCCAAGAAGTTGAACTGTTTGTAGGGTATTTTGGAGGATCTATTGCCCAAGTGGCATTCCAGCCAAAAGCCTTACCTCCCTTTACATCATATCGTCCACTTAGTTCACCAATCATCTTTCCAACATTTGTATGATAAGTTCCAGTTATGTTTCCATTAGAATCAGTTTTAAAAATCATGCCAGACCCAATTTTACTATGCCATTGTCCATCTAATTGCGTCATGATAGAACTCATTATAGAATTATTGTGACATCGGTATTAATTAAACATGATGGTTTTACCTAAAATGGAAATGATATATCAGATATTAGAACAATCATTATCAAACCGGTAGTAGCATAATTTATCTATGATCAATTTTCATTTTAGTCATGAAATCCCTTCTGGTTTTGGCTTTACTTTCGGTTGCTTTGGTTGGCGGTGCAGGTTCTGTTTATGCCGAACTTTCAACTGACAAACAGGAATATCGTTATGATGAAATGTTAATCGTGGCAGAGTGTATTTCAATTGATTTTTGAAAATGTAGAATCAGTTGTTTTATTGATCACTGCAATAGCTGCAATTATGGCTTTAGTCTTTAATGTATATCAAATACGACGAAATGTATCACTAAAAAATATGGAATTATGGTTAGAATTTGAAAAACTTTTTGCAACTCATAATGAAATAGACAAAAAACTTAGACCCGGAGGAAAATTAAATGGCGGTGTGGAACTTTCAGTAGAAGAATGGAGAGCAGTTGAAGACTACATGTATTTGTTTGTACTCTGTAAAAAAATGATGCTTGACACAAAATTGATAGATCAGCAGACGTTCATAGATATCTACAAATTCAGATTAGCAAATATTTTATCAAATTAACATGTCGTCGTAGCTAAACTGGATGTTAGTAGAAAATATGGGCATAATTTTATAGAATTATGTGATGTGATGAATTTAAGTTACAAAATATCAAAAAATGAAAATTAATAGTTACCGTCTGGAAGTTATACTTGAATCGTAATTCTTTTAGACGTTGTTGCCTTTTTTCATTTCTCCAATCACCCATACCAAAATGTTCACCCCGATCAAAATTGGTGCAACAACTTTCTTCTGAACCGCCTTGACCAAAATGAATAATCTTATTTTCTTCTAAAAAATCATCATTTTCTTTTTGACTAGTTATCAATTCACGAAGATCTTTTATTTCATCTTCTAGTTCTTTAACTTTTTTTAATGCATTGATTAAGTTTTCTTCCACAAAACAACTCAATGTGAGGATTATTTAAAAGACATTCCAGAAAGGTATTGTTTTGTACTTCCAGAATTTAGATCAAATCTGTCAGAAAGCCAATCTATCCAAGACTGTAAAACAGAAAACATCTCATTATCCATATGTTCTTCGTCAATAGATTTTACATGTTTGATGAAGCCTTCAGTGTCAATTTTATGTTCAGAATATAGAAAAGCATCAAATCGGATTTTAGCCAGCACACAGGTGTTAATTCTGGAATCAGACATTTTTTCCAGCCTATCCTTGGTGAATGTGTCCCAAGTCTTAGTTTTTTGTAGTTGTAGGCATTGCAATATCATTAAAAAACACAAAATTATTAAAAAAGATAGCTTTTGTGCTATCATTTTTATGTAAATGAGATTCATAAGAGCCGGTGAAGTTACAAAAAGTAGCTATAGTAAGCAAGGTCGGTTCTAAAGATTCAGAACAGGCTGCACAAGACGTTGCAAAAAAATTATTGGCAAAAAAATCAAAGGTGTTTACAATTTCACCAATCGTGGTTGAAGGCGCCAAGCAAATTGAGACACTAGAAGAATTAAAAAAAGAAAAACTGGATTTAGTCGTGACTCTGGGAGGAGACGGAACAACACTTAGAGTTTTCAGGAGTCTAGAAAATGAAGTGCCAATTTTGACAATCAACGTAGGAGGAAACAGAGGCATATTGGCAGAAATAAAGATCGACGAAATCGATGAAGCAATTGATCAGATTCAAAAAAATAATTTCTTTTTGGACAAAAGAACAAGAGTTATTGCATCTTGTGGAGGAAAAGAATTCCCGCCAGCGTTAAATGAGATTTACATTACCAGGACAAACCTGACCAAGACTGCAGAAATCAAAATTAAATTTCAAAACGACATAGTAAAACAGAAGATGGATGGACTCATCATTGCGACTCCGAGTGGTTCCACCGGACACTCATTTTCATTAGGAGGACCAATTTTACATGAAAGTTTGGACATATTGATCATCACACCAGTAGCCCCGGTCTATAGACTAGCATCCCTGATAGTACCAGATGAGAAAATCGAAATAACGTGTTCTCACGATTGTAACATTGCAATGGATGCACAAGTTGTCAAATCAGCAGGATACGAAGAAACAATCACCATTAAGAAATACAAAAAACCCGCAGTCTTTGTAAGATTGAAGAAACGAGGGTTGAGACAGATGAGCAAGCTTGGGTTTTAGAATTTTAGATGCAAGCGCATTTTATGCAGGAGTACCATTTGGATCATCTGAGGATTGTTATACAACATCTTCAGTTTTTGACGAAATAAAACACATTAAGAAAAATCATGATGCCTTGGGAACATTGCTTGAAACAAACAGACTGAAAATCAGAGAACCCGGAATTGAATCGGTGAAATTTGCAGTGAAAGAATCCAAAGATACGGGTGATTTTCCACAGTTATCAAAACAAGATATCTCCATCATTGCACTTGGAATTGAAATGAACGGTGAAATAATTAGCGACGATTTTGCAATTTCAAACGTAGCCAAAAATTTGGGCTTGAGAGTATCTCCAATTATGACAAAGGGAATTAAAGATGTAGGGAAATGGATTCATTATTGTCCAGGATGTAAAACCAGTCACAATACAGGAAAGGAATGTCCAAGCTGTGGAACACCACTAAAAAGAAAATTACTAAAAGGAAAATTCATTTCCACACCACACCACAAATGAGCAGCCACATATCTTCACTATTTCAAAACCAGTAATTTTCAATTACGAATTAGATTGGATGCACAATAACCATGAAAAGATGTTCGTAAACGAATATTGTTTTTCTACAAATATCTAAAATTACAAAATTCAAATCAAAAAAATGCCCATGGGGTTATTTTGTTGAATCCAACGTGAAATTTCTGATTTGTTTGAAGGATCATAAATCATGTAGGGTTTTTTGATTTGTGGTATTGAGAAATTTGCTTTTAGAGTCCAGAGTTTTTTTGACTTTTTTTGCCCTAGATTCTCCCAGACCTTCAACTTTTGCCAACTCAGAGATAGTCGCACTAAAAACTTTCGAAGGAGTTCCAAATTTTGCAAGCATCCTAATTGCAAATTTTTCGCCAATTCCGGGCAAACTGCAAAGTACTGAAAGCTGCTGCTTTTCTAAATCAGAAGATTTTTTGATTTTTTTCAAATATGGTCCCTTTGGAGCATCTTTCTTTGAACACAAAGATACAAGCAATTTTGCAGTATGGGCAGCACTAGGAGTAGGAATTATGGGAATTTTGAAATCAAGTACAACAGTTGAAATTGCACCATAGAATATCAAAGGATTTTCAGTTATTTCTTCAATCTCATCAACATTACCCTCCACAAGTATTATGGGATATTCAAAATGTTCCTTCAACCTAGAACACTGATCAAAAAGTCGCCCATCAAAAACAGAAGCCATCAAATCACGAATGCTCTTTCTCTCAACAACGGTCTCGGGTGCAACAATGTAATCCCCAATTGGAAGCGTTTTCATTTCGATATTCAAGCCAACTGACTTTAGAAGATCAGGGATTCCGCTTTTTCGTTCTCTGTCATCAACAATGATTCGAAGGTTTTCTAATTTCACAAACAATGATTGTAGCGAATTGTTAATATCTCATGTGAAATGGATCTAGTGTTTTATTTTCTAGGATTATCTTCTACGGGAGCTGGAGGGGCATTTGGAGAACCGCCTTTCATCATCTCAGTTATTTTTGCTTCTTGTTCCTTAAGAGTTTCTTTGAGACGTGTTTCTTGTTTTTCAAGCACAGTTGCACGCGTCTTGGCCATTTCAATTCTTTCTTCCAATTCATCGATTAGTTCTTGTTTTTTAGATTTTATTAGAATGGTTCCAGCTTGTTTGAACACAGTATCATCATCAGTTATTTTTCTCAATTCCTCAAGAGCTTTTTGCGTTTCAGCTTTTTCAATCTCAAGATGTTGCTTTTGAGTTACGATTGACTGGAGATTCTGCTGAGACTGTTGCATCTTCATAAGCTGTTCCTGAAGCCATGGCGGCATTTGAGGTGAGGACATGATTAGTTAAAAAAATTGTTTCATTATATCTTTACCGCTATTCAAGATTCTGAATTGAATGATGTTTGAATATATTCAGTCAACCAAGTCTTCAAGCATTACCATGCCCTTGCCACAGTTTGGACATGCCATGGTACTGCTTGGATCCATAGTGGTAACAGGCATATCGCATTTCTTACAGTTCCATCTAGACAATGCTTGAAATCAACAGGGTTTCAATATGAAATTATCTATATAGTGATTCAGAGATAGAACTTGAAACATGTGCAAAATACTCCAAACTTTATTCGTTTATTGAATCATAGCTGGCCTGAATTAATCTTAGGGTAGAATTTAGATTTGCTCTAAGATGAGCTAAATTTCCAGATTCAACAGAAATGACAATATTCTTGTCGAATTCTATCAGAGTTTTTACGGGATTTTCAGGATAGAACTCATTGTCCACATTAATTGAATCATAAATCGACTTTGACTTGTCTTTTGCATCAACAGTGATTTTTGCACTAAAGCTTAATGTCATATGCAGTTCCAGCTACTTTATAGCTGCATTTTTTACAGGACCAAATACCCACAGCATCTCGTCCAAACGTTTGTGAACCACATTCTGGGCAAGTTCTTTTTTCTTTTAGCGTATAATGGACTTTAGAATATTGTTTTCTAAGTTTAATTCCGTAACGAGCACCCAGTCCTTTAAGGGCCTTTTTTGCTTTTGAGTGTTTGACCATTTTATTGACTACCTTTTCGAGCTTCTTGTAATTTTTCTCTAATTTTCGCGCCTACTTTAACAGAAATCTCCCCACATTGGTTAATTTCATCCTGAGTAAATCCATCACTGCCTCCCTTTTGTAAAGCACAGATATTTCCATCAGAATCACTGGTAATTGTAATACGGGCATCCATACTGGCCCACTCATCGCCATTAGGATCAACCACAATATGATTCCCAATTTTTCCCATTGTTACAGATACAGGAATTGTACTGACAGGTAATGAAGATTCACCACCCTCAACAAGTGTTGGTTTATCATCAATCCAATCCCACTTTGGAGTTTTTGATGTGAGTAATGCAGCTGTAGCAGCATAAGAACATGCATCAAACAGGTTTCCATCATAATCAACAACTACGTTATCAGCAAATACACCAATTACTGATTTGTCTTTCTCTATGACCAGTTGAGAAACATCAACCATATGGCTTTCCCTAATTCCTCTGTCCACAACTCTTGCCAATTCAATAACGTGAGGTTGTGGTGGTCCAGTTTCAACAGTAGGATGTGAAAGTGGCAATAGTTCAGCAGTACAGATGAAAAGACCCTTGTCTCCAGTATCGGGGAATGGTCTATCAGGTTGGATTTTTACTCCACAAATAACTTCGGTCTCACCAAGAAAAACTCTTGCTGATCCATTTGCTTTGGGAATTGCATTGGTTTCAATAGAAATTTCACGTGATTCATCTAGAGCACGACCATCAATTCGTTTTCCCTGTTCCAAAAGTTCAAGGATTTGAGTCTTTTTTAATTCATCAATAACAGAAATAGATGCCAATTCTAATCATCCCCCTTTCCAAAATATTTGTCTTTAAGTGCTTTCTTTTGAATATCATAAACAATTTTGCATCCTTGAACTCCAACATCCACACATTTCTTGTATTCTTCAGGAGTTAAAACACCGTCCAATTGCAACAAGGTAATTTTTTCAAGACTTGGCATATAGCCTATTGGCATGTCTGCTTGGCCTGCTTGATCTTCCTCATTATTAACATCAAGAACAATAGTATCTGCAACTTTACCTGAAGCGCACGCTGCAACCATATCCCTCATGGGAATTCCTGCATCAGCTAATGCAACAGAAGCTGCTGAAAGGGCGGCACACCTAGTTCCACCATCTGCTTGTAACACCTCAATGAAAACATCAACCGCAGTTCTTGGAAATTTCTCCAACATAACGGCAGGCTCTAACGCCTCTTTGATTACTTTGGAAATTTCAATTTCTCGTCTTGAAGGCGCAGGATTTTTTCTCTCACCCACAGAAAATGGTTCCATGTGATACCTAACTCTTAAAATTCCAGTATCGGTGTTTGACATATGTTTAGGATGAACATCTCTAGGACCAAAAACTCCAACTAAAATTTTATTATCACCAAATTCGATGTAAGCAGAACCATCGGCATTCTTTAATCCACCAGCTTTTATCATAATTCTTCGAGGTTCGTCAACCTTACGGCCATCACAACGAATACCATTCTCGTCCAATAGGACCATTGTTGCGTCTCTTCCGCCCATTATGATTCATCCTTTTTGTCTAACATATCTTTTATTTGATCAGTTAAATTAACAACATGTGCTTTTTCATTGACCATTTCTATGGCTTTTTTAGCCTTTAATAATCCCTCTGGCGTATCACACGAAACAACTACCCATCCATTTTGGCCTATAGTCACTGCAGCATTCGTAGCCATCTCAATCATCTGAATCATGCTACCTCTTTTTCCAATCAAGCGTGGAACTTTGCTTGGAGAGATTTTGACCAAATCACCAGAATCAATTTTACCCAAATCCCTATCAGAAATAGTCACAAGTGGATCTCTGGTTCTATCAAAATTGGCAATTCTAGCAGCCACAAGATCTCCCGTTTTTAGTTTGGATGAAAGTTCATCGGCATGGGCTGAAAAATCCCGTCCAAAGACATCCTGCGCAGGTAAGAATCCCACATAACAAGAATTAATGTCCAACTCCCATGACAATGACGTATGAGAATTAACTTTGCCAATTACAAGATCATCAATTTTTGGAATATATTTCCCGGTTAACGTTATTACTTTAACAGAATCATCATAAATTTCAGAAATGCCAATAGTTGTAGAAATTATTTGGTCACCCTCAAGAATTACATTTTGTTCAGGTCTAAAAGGTCCAGTAGTCACTACATCGCCAGGAATGACATATTTCCTTTTATTATCCATTATTGAACTACCTCAACTGTTGCAGAACCCTTAGTTATAGAACCTAATCTGTCTATCACAGTGGGCCTTGCCGCAGCGGGTATTTCAAGTATTGCTTTTAATGAACCATTGTTTTGCCATTCTTCCTTTTTCAGAGAACCTACAGATTTGAGAACAGCATAGGATTGTGATGCAAATTGTGCAGGAATAATAATTTCCAACTGAAGATTTTCGGATTTAAGGGCAATGATAGAACGAAGCTTTTCAACAATTTCTTTCACCTGCTCATCAACATTTTTTTGAGGATCAATTGAGACTCTCCCATCCTTCATAGCCTGCTCAATTCTCAAAGGAGGATGCGGAAGATGTGTTTTAGGATCGACATATGTCTTTGCGATGAAGTGAACGATTTGTTTTCTCTTTTCTTCGATCATTTTTCGTCTTTGATCAGTTGTAAGATTTAGATCGCCTTTTTTCATTATTATTTCGGCGATCGCAATTTGATCCTCAGTATTGAAGGCCTTTTGCAGTTTCTCAGCAGAGGGCCTCGTACCTTTTCCAGAATCAGTGTAAATATCGTCTGAAACTAAAACTGCAGAGACATCCTTTTTCTTTCCTAGCTTGTAATCTAGTGCAGGGTCAGGCTTTACCATAATTTCAAATTTCTCACCCTCAAAGGAATATTTCACTAACGTGACATCAGTCATTTCTAAAATACGTAGGAAGATTTACTATTTATCTATACACAAAACCAGCTAGATTTTTATGTGGACTTTGAAGATTTTGTTCAAGATTTGTCATCTTTAGATGTAATTAGCAAAGATAATCAGAAAATAGCTGTAAAGCTAAAAGGCCTACCGTTGCAATATGCAAATGCGCTTAGACGAGTATGTCTGAATGGAGTGACAGTTTTTGCCGTTGATACAGTAGACGTTATTGAGAATTCATCTGTCCTTCAAGATGAAGGTCTAGCACACAGATTAGGACTAATTCCATTAACAACAGACTTGTCCAGGTTTAATGAGCCATCAAAATGTGAATGCCAGAGTGAAACAGGGTGTTCAAATTGTAAAGTAATGCTAGTTTTGGATTCAGGGGATTCAGACGTTACAAGAACAGTTCTTTCAGGCGAACTATCATCTGAAGATGATTCCATCAAGCCAACTTCAGAACATATTCCAATAGTCCAATTGGCACCAGGTCAAAGAATAAAGATCGAGTGCTATGCCAAACTTGGACGAGGAACAGATCATGCAAAATGGAATTCTGCAAATATTTCAACTATCACAGATACCGATAAAGACGATGTAAAGATTCTGACTGTAGAATCAACGGGTGCACTTGATCCAGAACAGATCATTATTTCAGGAGTAGACGAAGTAGCAAATAGAATTGGTCAATTCAAAGAAATGATTGACAAAGTTGAAGCATAGACATTATATTTGGGTTTCAAAGCAGATTATTCACATGACTAATCAAGTGGTTATACGTATGGCCAAAGATCTAAAAAAAGCATCTGTCAAAAATAACGCTCCAATCTGGGCAAAGTTAGCAGAATATGCATCAAAACCATCTTCTGCAAGGAGAGATCTAAACTTGAATAGAATTGGTCAGCTAACAAAAGAAAACGATACAGTAGTATTCCCAGGAAAGATTCTCGGAACAGGCAACATTCCTCACAAAATTACAGTATTCTCATTTTCAATTTCAAGTTCTGCAGCGGATAAAATTGTAAAAAATGGCGGTAAATTGATAAATCATTTAGATCTAATTGAACAAAATCCAACTGGAAAAGGAGTAGTACTACTTGGCTAATGGAAGAATTAACAAATCCATTGGAAATACGAAACAAGAGACCGTTGTTAGAACTGACAGACCAATTGTTGTAGATGCCACAGATCACATAGCAGGAAGATTATCATCCAACGTAGCTAAATTGTTGATAAAAGGAAATAGAGTATCAGTAGTTAATTGTGAAAAAATCATGATGAGCGGTACAAGAAGTAATCAAATTCAAGAATACAGAGAATTTTTAGAAATTAACAGTATTATCAATTACAAACACGGGCCAAAACACTATAGAAGACCAGACACAGTAATGGCGAAAATGATTCGTCAAATGCTCCCATTTGATAGAAAGCCATCAGGAAAAGCATCATTCCACAGATTAAGAACATACATCGGCTCACCTAAAGAAATTAAATCGATTGAAAAAATTCAGTTTGAAAAAGCAAAAATAAGGAAAACAGCATCAAACTATACACAATTAGGTGAACTATGTAGAGTGATAGGGTGGACTGAATGACAACTCCAAAAACTGAGATTTATTTTGCAACAAGAAAAACAGCTAGTGCTCATGTTTACATTACAAAAGGTAAAGGAAAAATTCGAATCAACAATGTTCCAGTAGAAATGATACCACAGGAAACAGCTCGCGAAGTCATTTTAGCACCACTGGAAATTACCGGAGATTTGAGAGATAAAATAGATATTTCTGTAAGAGTGAGAGGCGGAGGTTTTATGGGACAAGCAAGTGCAATTGCGACAGGTATTTCAAGAGCACTTACAGGATGGACAAAGTCCAAAAAGGAGCCAAAAGATCATCCATTCCCCAAATCCACCAGAGACGATCTCAGAAAAAGAATTACTGATTTTGACAAATACCTAGTAAGTGGAGATGCCAGAAGAAAAGAACCAAAGAAATTTGGCGGACCAGGTGCAAGAAGAAGAAAACAGAAATCATACCGTTAGACATTGAAGGCGGTAATTCTTGCAGGAGGCAAGGGGACAAGAGGCAAGCCATATACAGAATATTTTCCAAAAGCAATGACCCCCATTAATGGCAGACCGTTGATCGACTATGTTGTAAAATATCTAAAATCATTTGACATAGTAGACGAAGTAATCATCATTTCAGATTTTAAAGGTTTGGGAGGTCAGATAAAAAACTACTTCGGAAATCAAAAAAACATCATCTTTGTTCAGGATTCCCAAAGTGGTACGGGAGGAGACTTGCTGCACATCAGTGACAATCTTAAAGACGAATCGGAGTTTGTGTTATGGTTTGTAGACAACTTGTGTGCCATAGACATTAAAAAAATGAGAGAGTTTTTCAGAGATAAAAATAGCTCAGCATGTATCGCCACCAGAACTAAAAGAAAAGAAGAGACAGGGTTTGCAACAGTAGAAAACGGGATAGTCAAAGAATTCAAAGAAAAACCAGTGATGAAGCTTCAACTGTCCGAATGTTTAGGAATCTACATGCTTGGAAAAGACATTATTAAAAGAATAAAGTCAAAACAGAAACAAAAAGAAATCAACCTGTCATATGATATTTTACAGCAACTATCAAAAGAAGGAAAAATTAGTGCCTTCGACATTGGTGAAAAAGAATGGATAGACGCAGAATCACCAATGGTTCTAGAAAGAAATGAGAAAACAGTAAAGAAAATTATAAAACAGATGGGACTATAGACTTTTTTTCAAATGCAGAAATCTTTTCTTCATATTGATAAGTCTGATCAATGTCATCTAAGCCCTCCAGAAGAATTTTTTTCTTGTAAGAATCAATCTTGAAAGGAATTTTTTCAGAGGACGTCTTTATCAATTGGTTTTCCAAGTCCACTTCAATCGCACCAGTTTCTTGCTGTAACTTTTCCACGGTTTTCTCATCCATAGTAATTGGCAAGACACCGTTCTTGAAGCAATTGCTAAGAAAGATATCTGCAAAGGAAGGAGCTACGATTACAGAAAAGCCATAGTCAAGTAAGGCCCATACGGCATGCTCACGGCTAGAACCACAGCCAAAATTATCTCCGGCAACAAGGATTTTTGAATTTTCATATTTTACATCGTTTAGCACGAAATCAGGCTTTTTGTTCTCATTCTCATCATATCTCCAATTAAAAAATAGGTATTTTCCAAACCCTGATTTTTGAACCAGTTTCAAGAACTGCTTTGGAACCAGCTGATCAGTATCCACATTTACCTTGTCCAGCGGGGTGACAATACTGGTTACGCTATTGAAGGATTCCATATCAGTTCAGATCCATTTTTCGGACATCAACGAAATGACCTTCGATAGCAGCAGCAGCAGCCATGACAGGACTCACCAAATGCGTTCTACCGCCGGTTCCCTGTCTGCCTTCAAAGTTCCTGTTAGAAGTGCTTGCACATCGTTCACCAGGAGACAGGATGTCAGGATTCATTCCAAGGCACATGCTGCAGCCGGCTTCCCTCCACTCAAAGTTTGCATCAATGAAGATCTTATCCAAACCCATTTCCTCAGCCTGCTTTTTTACCATCTGAGATCCAGGGACCACCATCGCGCTGACATGTGATGAGATCTTCTGTCCCTTGATGACTTTGGATGCTGCTACAAGATCCTCAAGTCGGGCATTGGTACATGAACCGATGAACACTCGATCAACCTTGATGTCTTCCATTGCGGTTCCAGGTTTCAAGTCCATGTAATCAAGCGCCTTTTCAGCCCCCTTCTTCTGATTGGAATCACCTTTTGAAAACTCATCAGGAGACGGAATCGTTTCTGTGACATCGCAAGTCATCCCAGGATTGGTTCCCCAGCTTACCTGGGGTGCGATGTCATCAATATGCAAAGTAAACTGTTTTTCAAACTTTGCATCGCTGTCAGTTTTAAGATCATCCCTCCACGAATCAACCAGAGTCTCATAGTTTTTTGGAGTATACATCCTGTCCCTGAGATATTCAAAGGTTTTCTCATCAGGGGCAACCAGACCTGCACGGGCACCGGCCTCAATGGACATGTTACAAATGGTCATCCTCTGCTCCATTGAAAGATCGGTGATTCCCTCTCCACGATACTCGATAACGGTTCCAGTACCGCCCCCGGTTCCTATGCTTTTGATAATGGACAGTACGATGTCTTTTGCAGTCACCGCATTTGGATTTTTTCGCTTGCCCTCAACGCGTATTTCAAATGGCACGGGCTTTTCAAGCCACATTGTCTGAGATGCCAAGACATGCTCAACGTCGCTGGTTCCAATTCCCAATGCCAACGCGCCAAACGCCCCATGCGTTGACGTATGACTATCCCCGCAAACAATGGTAGTGCCAGGCAACGTAATTCCCAACTCAGGACCAATCACGTGCACAATTCCCTGATTGGGGCTGGCAATGTCAAATAGTTTGATTCCAAAGTCTTTGCAGTTTTTTTCCAACGTCTGTATTTGTACAGAGGATGTTTGATCCAGTATCGGAAGCGAGTGATCAGTAGTAGGTACGTTGTGATCCATCGTGGCAATTGTAAGATCAGGCCGCCTGACCTTTCTGTTGTTCATTCGCAACCCGTCAAAGGCCTGCGGAGAAGTCACCTCATGAACTAGATGTCGATCAATATAGATGAGAGACGGGTCATCTTGCTTTTCAACAACAACATGAGATTCCCAAATCTTTTCAAAAAGAGTTTTCCCCATTTTAATCCTGATCTGGCTTGTACTTGAACAATCCACCAGCTGCAATTATCTTTCCGATAATTTCCGAAAATGGCTTCATCTGATACGTCTGGTTCTTTGTGATATTTTTAACCTCATTTGTAGAGATATCTATCGTGACCTCGTCGCCTTCGGCAATTCCATCATAAGCATCCTGCTCAATCTCTATTGGTAGCAGGAATGCACCATCCACGGCGTTACGATAAAAGATTCGTGCAAAAGACAATGCCAAAACGGCCTTTATTCCGGAATGAGACAATGCAATCGGGGCATGCTCACGCGAGGAACCGCATCCAAAATTCTTTCCAGACAGGATAAAGTCCCCTTCCTTCACCTTTGAATGAAAGTCAGGATCCAGCCCCTCCATCGCATGCGTTGCAAGCTCTGCATAATCGTGCACCTTTAGATACTGGCCAGGAATTATTACGTCAGTATCGATATTGTCTCGATCATATTTTATGATGTTGCCTTTCATCACAAATCCCTCGGATCAGTGATTTTTCCGGTTACCGCAGAAGCCGCTGCCACCAAAGGAGACGAAAGATACGTCTGGGATTCAACATGTCCCATTCTTCCGGGAAAATTCCTGTTTGTCGTGCTAATGCATATTTCATCTTTGGCAAGTACTCCCATGTGTGCTCCGCAACATGCTCCGCACGTAGGAGGTCCAACTGTAACTCCTGCATCCAAGAAAATTTTAAGCAAGCCATTTTCCATGGCACGCTGATAAATTGAAATTGCGGCAGGCAGAACTTCGGTTCTAATCTTTACTTTCCTACCCTTAAGTATTCTTGCTGCAGCCTCCAAGTCCTCGTACTTCGCACCGGTACAAGAGCCGATGTAAGATTTGTCCAATTCTACAGACGGAGCTTCCCTGACAACGCATGTGTTTTCAGGAGAGAAAGGTTTTGCAATGGTGGGTTCCATCTCGGATCCTTCAAATTCAAAAACTTTTGAATATTCTGCACCATCATCACCCTTAACCAAATTGATATTGGTGGCACCCCTCTGGAACAAATAGTCAACTACCTTTTGATCAGGCTCCACTATTCCGTTCTTTGCACCAGCTTCTGTTGTCATGTTGCAAAGGGTCAACCTGCTTTCCACAGACATCTCATCAATGCCGCTACCTCCAAACTGCATTGTCTGATATGCACCACCATCGGTTCCAATTTCCCCGACAATCTTCAGGATTAGATCCTTGGCCATCACGTGATCAGGCAGTTTTCCGTTTAGCTTAAAGTAAAAAGTCTCAGGAACCTTAAACCAAATTTCTCCATTTAGCAAGACATACGCAATGTCAGTATGTCCTAAACCGCAAGCAAATACACCCAATGCCCCAGTGGTGTTCGTGTGAGAGTCACCTCCGACGTATACGTCGCCAGGCATCACCATGGCCTCCTCATGTGAGATGGTATGGCAAATGCCGTATTGACCCATACCATACTTGAAGTGCTTTTCGATTCCATAGTTTTTTGTAAAGTTGGACAGCTTTACAATATTTTCAGCAGACATTTTTTCTGCTGAAGGAACGAAGTGATCTTCAGCCACCCAGACTTTGGTAGGATCCCATAGTTTATCAACTGAAATTCCTTGCTTCTTTAGTTTATCAAATACCTTAATCACTCCAGGTCCCGAGACATCGTGCATCATTACCTTGTCTACCTTAGCAAAAACCACATCATCTGGAGAAACCGAAGACTTTCCAGCCCCACGGGCAAGAATCTTCTCTACAATGTTCATAATCAAAAAAGTTGTTCATGCAGATTAAAAGCTTTTCAGAATCACCTTCAGGATTCAGAACCAACATGTGAAATCAATAAAAAAATGTGCCTGTTGGATGAATCTCATTATCTGGCAATAAGATACCATCATCATACATTTTGTGAAAAATCAATCACATTGGAATTTGAGAGATACAATTTCAGAACAGTAAAAAAGCAAAAAATGCTCACAATATTGTGCAGTTAACGGTTTTGCCCCTGCTGGCAGAAAGAATGGAAAAGGAATTTGATGTGTTTGAGACATTGTTAAAAACTTTAGAAAAAAATCATTCTGAATTGATAGAGGGAGACGTATTGGTCATCTCAACGAAGTACATCTCAAACTCGCAAGGAAGAATCATAGATCTTGAAAACGTCAGAGCCTCAAAAAAAGGCATTGAGGTTTCAAAGGAGTTTCGATTAAAGCCTGAAATTGCAGAAATCATAATCAGAGAGTCTGACAAAATTTTTGGAGGTATTGGAGGATTCATTATCACCTCATCAAACAACATCATGGCACCAAATGCGGGAATCGATAAATCAAATGCAAAAAAAGGCAAGGCGATTTTGTATCCTACATCACCATATCTCATGGCAGAGGAAATTCGAAGAAAGATTTTCTTGAAGTTTTTTATCCATGTGGGAATAATTTTGGTCGATAGCAGGCTGATGCCTGCCAGAATCGGTACGTCAGGTGTTGCAATATCATGTGCAGGGATTGAACCGGTTTTGGACATGAGAGCAAAGGAGGATCTGGATGGCAATCCGCTAAAGGTCACATTTCAAGCAGTAGTTGACAACCTTGCAACGATAGCAAATCACAAGATGGGAGAAGGAGCAGAATCCAAACCGTTCGCAATAGTGAGAAATTCAGATGCAAGACTTACTGACAGAAAAATCAGCCCTTCAGAAATGGCCATATCACCCGATCAGTGCGTGTACGTAAGGGGATTGTCAAATTCTTTGAAACTCGAAGACTAGTCGGTTCTGCTTTAAATAGAGGAATTTGATGAAAAAATTAATGGAGTATCTCACCACTTATCCCAAGACAGTCTCATTCTTTGACGGGATCAAACACAGAATCAACGTTGACAGTAAAGACGGAGTAGAGCAGCTCCACATAGTGGTAAAAAAGAACTTTGATGAGCTGACAAAAATTTTTGCAGCAGAGGGATTTACCAAAGTAAAGCTAGAGCACAAGCAACCGGATCAAATTGGAAGTGGCCTTAATTTGAAACTAAAAAAACCATGGGAAATGCATGTCAGGATGGTTGATCTGAAAAAAGGTATGATAGGAATTCATGCAGAAGTAGAAGTCTCAAGGGATTACCTGCAACACTTGTTTTCACAAAGGACACCGGTAGTATACGAGGTGGAAGAAATCTTGAAAAAATATCAGGTTGATTACAACATTTGGCACGACAAGATTAAGAAAAATGTCAAAGCCATTGCGGACAACTACAAGGTAAAGCTTGCAACTCCAAGCATTCCGGTATTTGCATGGAAACCAATGCTATTCGTAATAGGAACTATCGCTGCATTTTATGGTTGGAAATATTTCAACACAATCTGGTAAGTCTAGACACCAAGGCTTTCAGCCTTACTCAATTCCAAAAAGACCTTATCCCCAACTGAAAGGCCCATCTCCTTGTACTCGTGCATCTCAAGCTTTAGTTGAGTGACTCCGGACTGCATTCCCATTCCACCACCCATTCCAGACATCATCTTGTTTAGATCCTTCATCATGTCATTCATGTTTGAAAAGCCCATTACCTTTGGGCTTCCAAATGGAGCAGGCGGGTTTTGATTGCCTTCCTTGAGATCCTTGATTGATGACAGTGAGACGACCACATATGGCGCACCATCAGGAGCCGAATCGATGCTTTTTACTACAAATTCTTTTTTCATGTCTGAAATAGCAATAATCCCCATGTAATTTTAATTTTAAGACAGATTTGGACCAGTCAGGCAGGATTTGAAGATTTAATTATAATTTTCGAGAACTCAAAACATTGTCAGAAAACGTCAAGACGACATTACGATATTATGGAATTTCACCATGGGAAATCGAAGTGATATACGGATTCCTAAATTCTCATTTTACCATCATTCAGGACGAGATTGAGCAAGATGACGAAAGATTTGTGAGTTTTCTGGATATTGACATTCCCCTTCAGTTTAATGAAGAATTTTTCCAGTGGTTTGGTTTCAAGCGTTGGGAAAAAATCAAGGCAGTATTCAAAGAAATGAAAAGAAGAAGAGGAAGCGGAAATGCCTTAAAAATCAGAATAAATTTTTCAGGAAATCCAAGAATAATTTTCACCATTGACATCGAAGACAAGCAATGGTTTGATAACGCGTTGGAAAAAATTGATTTTGTTTTGGAACTGTTGCCATATCACCTGGATCCTAAAAAAACACCATCGGATATTTCCGAGATAGTATACAAGTTCGATTCGCATTCAATAAGATGGCGTCTGAACACAGCTTCATCAAAAAACAAGAGATACACGTTTCTTGGAGACATTTGGAAAGAAAACACGTAAAACATTTTCATGGTAGATTAAACAATACGCATAGTTCATCTTGTTTTTATTCCATTCATTTCCACACATCAATAAACCAATTTCTTGTCCCTACAATGTTTGTAGTGAGTTAGTTTTCAGAGACCAAGTATGACTTGCCATGCCAATTACGACGACAAGAATGGGAAAATGACGGATATGGTTCAAGGCGTTTGGGTTTTTGTAGGCGAGCCAAAAATATCTTTGAATAAACCAATCAGGATAATCATAGATCCCCCAGTATGATACACAATAGATGCAGAACCTATACTTCAAGAGAATCCAATATCTTTGAGATGTCAGTATTTGACTGACCGTTTTTTGAGATATTTTGTTTTGCAGGAGGATTTTCCAGGTAGTTTGGAATTTTATCTTTCAGTCTTTCAGTGTAAGGAGAGACAAGACCATTCTTGTAAAAGACGCCAGTAGGAATTTTATTTCCCCATTCAAGGGATTTAATCAATGCCTGAGACAGCTTCTCGTTAACTTCAACTTCGGAATTATAGTGTACCACGGGTTCGAATCCTTGATCTTCCAGTTTGTAGATTCTAGAGTGGCGTTTTTGCGCCTCGTCAACCAGATCAGTTCCAGCATACCAGTCACGTGTGTTAAGATCATTGTACGTAGGACAAGGTTGCAGGACATCAAGAAACGACAGACCCTTGTGCTGAACTGCCTGTACAATCAGGTCTTTTAGATGTCGGACATCATAAGAATAGCCACGAGCCACAAATGTGAAGCCGCTTGCAATTGCCAATCCGATGGGATTGACGTTGGAATTAGTGTTTGGAGAGGGCAGCGATTTTGTCTTCTCTCCAAGCTTCAAGGTAGGAGAGGCCTGTCCCTTTGTCAAACCATACACACCATTGTCAAAAATTATGTAAGTCATATCCACATTTCTTCGCCCAGCTGCAACAAAATGACCGGCACCAATTCCTAATCCGTCTCCATCGCCACCTACTGCAACCACAGTTAGGTTAGGATTTGCGATCTTTGCCCCTTGCGCAAATGTCAAAACCCTTCCGTGTAACGTGTGCACGCCGTACGTATTGATGTAATGAGAAGTCTTGCCAGAACATCCAATGCCGGAAAACATTGCGGCCTTGTCTCGCTGTATTCCCATCTCAGCTAATGCCATCTGAATCGCGTTGACTATTCCAAAATCCCCGCAACCAGGACACCAATCGTTATGGACGTCTGTTTTGTAGTCAGCCAGCTTAAGCGCCATGCATTAGAACCTCTCTTTTGTCTGCTTTTTTCTGAACAATTTTCTTAAGTGAATCATAAACTTCAGTACAAGTCATCGCACGACCACTGTATTTTAAGATGAAGTAGTCTATATCGCGTCCCACATTTTGCTTAAACAGTTTTCCCATCTGTCCAGAATGATTTGCCTCAATGTCAATTATGGTAGTGGCATCTTTTAGCAGCGAAGAGACGTATTCGCTTGGAAAAGGATGCAGCAGCTTCAACTGAACCAGTCCAATCGAGATTCCTTCTTTTTTAAGCAGATCAATCGCATCAAGAACTGGACCGATGGTGGAACCCCATGAGATAATGGAATACTCCTCGACTCCAAAAGATATAGCCTGCTCCACCTTTGGAATGCTCTTTAGAATCAGATCCAGACGGGACATTCGCTTGTCCATCATCTTAACGCGTAGAATTGGATCTTCGGTAATGTGACCTGTTTCATCAGACTCGTCACCAGTATTCCAAAATATTCCATTATCCATCCCCAGTCTGGAACGTGGAGATATCCCATCATCAGTAAATTCAAATCGCCTGTAATCATCATCTACTTTTTCCAAGAGCTTGCCCCTGTTGACAGATATTTTCTGAGGATCAAACCTCTTGCATGTGATAACTGAGCTTGCATGAAACTTGTCCATCATGTGGATTACAGGGACCTGGAAGACATCAGCATAGTTAAAGCAGTTGCCCGTATCATAGAAGCTCTCTTCAATTTCTCCAGAGGCATAAACAATTTTTGGAAAGTCTCCATGTCCCGCATGTACAGAGAAAAGCAGATCATCCTGACCATGTCTTGTAGGAAGACCCGTTGACGGTCCGCTTCGCTGATAATTGGTAATGACCACAGGTACTTCGTTCATCCCGGCCCATCCCAGCATCTCAGTCATCAAGGCAAATCCAGGACCAGATGTACATGTGGAAGAACGGGTTCCAGTCAATGCCCCTCCAATAGTCATCCCCATCGCGCAAATTTCATCTTCTGTCTGAATAACTGCAACGGATCCTGGACGTTCACCTATAACATCCAGGATCTCATTCGTTTCAAGGAAAACGGATTCATCAGATGCAGGAGTGATTGGATAGTATGGCTGGAACCTGCAGCCACATGCAATTTTCCCCAGTGCAGTTCCATGGAACCCTTGCACCAGGAGGGTCTCAGGTTCTTTTTCTGTTCTGGGTAATGCATAGTTAAAGATCTCAAATTTTGCAGTGGCGTAATTGTAAGAATAGTTTGCAGTCTGCTGGTTGATTTTTGCAACCTCAGGCTTTCTTGAGAATATTGATCCTATTGTCTTTTGCAACGTGTCAGGAGGCATCTTGACCAGTCCCAAAGACAGTGACACTCCAATCACATTGAACATCCTGACCAGTCCCTTTAGACGGGGATTGTCTGTTTCTTCTGAAAGGACCTCAAGAATGGACTTGAAAGATACAGGAAACAGCTTGACGCCGTTCTCTTTTGCAATGTCCAAAACCCCAGTAATTGTAAACGGCTTGTTTTTTGATTCCAGCTCTTTGTGTAGTCTTTCCTTGAACGGGGCGTCAAGCGTTCGTACAGAATCAGTTTTTGTATCCTCCAGATCAGAATCATAGATGATTCCCCCGCCATACATTACCTCGTCATAGTGACGAAAGATGGTTTCAGCGTCAAATGACGTCATCAACGTGACATCATTTACGTTTGAATGAATTTTCTTATTTGCAACCCTGACCGTGAAATAACTGTGCTCCCCCTTTATGTTAGAATAGAATTCTCTTTTCCCAAATACTTGATAGCCCATCTCCGCGCAAACCTTTGAGAATATGTTGGCACCAGATTCTACCCCGCTTCCTTGCGGACCACCTATTAGCCAAGTAAAATCAACAGAACTCATAAGAAATTACACGTCTCCTGAATGTTAATAGTATTATGGTTAATTTCGCCTAACCGCCAGTAGCTGCATCAAACAAGGCACATTCACACTTGTCACGCTCACCGCAGTATGGACACACGCAACCGCATTTTTCAATGGAGTTACCACATTCCACGCAAATGGCAAATTCTTCTTCATCTTGAGTTTCAGCAGACATGAAGAATTTACAAAGAAATCGTATAAATGGTTTGAGAAGAATCAAAAGAGTGATGAAAAAGAAGGTGTTTCTTACAAGGGCTTTGCACGACTTTGCACTGGAACAGCTAAGAAAAAGATATCATGTTGAAGTTCATTCTGGAAAAATCCCAATTCCACAGACCAAGTTGCATTCAAAGATCAAAGAGATAGACGGGCTCATATGTTTTCCATACGACAAAATAGGCAAGGAAGAAATGGAATCTGCCAAAAATCTCAAAGTGATAAGCACCTATAGCGTAGGTTTTGATCACATAGACACAGAACATGCCAAGAAAAAGAAAATACGTGTGGGATATACTCCAGAAGTACTAACTGATGCCACAGCCAATCTGGCATTCTCATTACTGCTTGACATTTCAAGAAGGGTCTCAGAAGGGGACAGGATAGTCCGTAACGGAAAATGGAAAGAAGTGTATGGTGCATTTGACTACGTGGGAGTAGACCTCAAGGACAAGACCCTTGGGATTTTGGGATTGGGCAGGATTGGAGAGATGCTTGCCAAGAGAGCAAAGGCATTCGATATGAAAATTGCATATCACAACAGAAAACATGTTTCAAAGACCAAGGAGAAAATTCTAAATGCACAATACGTGTCGTTTGAAAAATTGATTTCACAAAGTGACTTTATTTCCATTCACGTGCCCCATTCCACAGAGACAGACAGGATGTTTGGGATGAAGGTTTTTAAAAAGATGAAAAAATCGGCGTATCTGATAAACACGTCAAGGGGGAAAGTGATCAACGAGAAGGATCTTGTTGAAGCGTTAAAGAAAAAGATGATCTCGGGAGCAGGATTGGACGTATTTGAGACAGAACCGATTAAGAACAATCATCCACTGGTCAAACTGCCAAACGTGATACTGGCACCGCACATAGGTAGCTCCACAGAAGAAACAAGAAGAAAAATGGCCGAGATTACCGTAAAAAATTTGAATCTTGGCATGAATGACAAAAAACCTGCATATTCAGTAGGATACTGATTTCCACGCATAATCCACGAATCTGTAAAATGTGCAGTTTTTATATCTAAATAGCAAACTAAAGTCACAATGAAGAAGTTCAAACATACTAACGAAGAATTAGAATTAGCTAAACTACAATCTGAAAAAGAGAAGAAAGAGAAAGAATCTGAAGAATAATATTTTTCTCCTTATCTTTTTCAGATAGGGTTTTTTTTAAAATTGAATTTTAGAACCATGCTTTTCGCTCAGCTGATCATAGACCACTTTTCTTGAAGGAATCAGTTTTTTATCTTCGTCATACATTTTTGTAAAAAACGTGGCAAGAATCCGGTTGTCATCTTTATCATAGAATCTGATGCTAAAGCTTACGCGTTCCAGTTTTTGTTCTCGGACAAATTCGGCAGACCGAATTAATTCAGAATTGATATGCATGTGTCCAGGACCGTCATTGTCACCAATTGTTATCCACTTTTCTTTTTGTCGGATATTCATAGAGTTACTTCTGATCTCACTTATAGCAGCGTCATTTTTTATGATAAGTAACACGTCATCAATCTTAACCAAATCTGACAATATTTCAAAAAGCAACATAGATAGTCAAAATTAAAAATATTTCAGTTTTTTGGATGAGTCATATCTATTTGCACAAAGTCATCAGCATCTCCATGCACACAATCAGTTCCAACTGCTTTTACAGGCGAAAAACTGACTTTTCCATCATGCATTTTGCCCTCATTTTGCAAAATTCCAATTTTTCCAGACACTATACGCTTATGTTTTTGGCACGTCAATCCCACCATGTATTCGTCATTATCCGAAACAATAGATACAATGAACTCGGGGGGATTTACACACTGCTTTCCTTCCTCAGTTACAGAGCACTTGTCTGGTAGCATGTGTAGAGTTGAAATTTTATCAGATATTAATCTTGATTGTGACAAATGTAATTTATTATCAACCAAGATGAATTAAGAGTGAAATCAACTGACGGATAATTTTGACATATTGATAATCGGAGGAGGCATACTTGGAACTTCAATCTCATACTTTCTGTCGTTTCTAAACAAGTCAATGAAGATAGCAGTGATTGAGCAAGCTAGCAAAGTGGCATTTCATACAAGCGGAAGAAACACGGGGAAAGTTCATGCCCCATATCTATACAATCCCGAAAAGAAAAAGTTGTTTGCAAAAGCTGCGTTCCACGGATACGAAATGTGGGAAGAGTATGTAAGATTAAGAGACTTGCCGTTTAAAAAAGACGGAGTAATCGAAGTTGCATTAGATCAAAAAGACGTCGGCGTTCTTGAAAAATATCTCAGATGGGGAAAGCAAAACGGTCTGAGTGACAGCGACATCAAGCTGATAAGCAGTGAAGAAATGAAAAAGATAGAACCCGAAATTAAATGCCAAGCCGCCCTACACGTTTACAAAGATGCCTCAACGAACTATTCCATACTTACTGATTCCATAATGAAAGACAGTAAAGAAAACGGCACATGTTTTCTGTTAAATTCCAGGGCAAGTAAAATAAGAAAAGAAAATGACAGGTGGTCCATTGCATTAAACGATGGTCGTGAGTTTCATACAAAATTTCTGATCAACGCCGCAGGAGGCGAAGCCATAAATATTGCCCATGAAGCAGGAATCGCAAGAAATCTCACGGATGTGCACTTTAGAGGAGAATATTGGAAAGTCCCTAAAAAATACAACAATCTGACAAAGACAAGCGTGTATTCCGTCCCTGAATTTCCAGAGTATCCATTTTTAGATCCGCATTGGATTATCAGGGTAGACGGAAGCTGTGAGGTGGGACCCAACGCGGTTCCTGTGTTTAGTCCGTACGGATACAGTAAATCAGAAAACATCAAGGAATTTGTGCCAAAGATTCTAGAAATGCTAGGTTCGGGTGCAAGAAAGACAATTATGGACAGGCAATTTCAGGAGCTGGCTATTAACGAGATACAATCATCAATTTCAAAGTCAAAAATGATCAACAGAGTAAAGAGATTCTTGCCCAGCATAGATGCAGAGAAAATCATTAGGAGGGGAACTGCAGGAATAAGATCATCCGTGATAAATGAGAATGGAAAATTTGTACCAGATGTAATTTTGGAAAATGATGAGATGTCATTTCATATTTTAAATTATAATTCACCAGGAGCTACTGGGGCATTGCCTTTTTCTGCACATATCGTAAACATCCTAAACAAGGAAGGACTGCTAAGAAACGAATCTCCAGATGCACAATGCGGTCCATGGAAATTTTCAGAAATTTTAGAGAAGATGGGAGAATAGTTTTACCACATCAAATGCAGCGACAAGAGTAAATTTAAACTCAATTCGTCATCAGAGACATGGTAAGTGGGATTTGAAATAAGATAAACTATTTTATTTTGTATCGAAGCAAAGCCATGACCGAGTTATTGATCTTTAATCGCTCAATGATTTTTGGAGAGGAAGCAAATTCAATTTTGCATGATGTATTTTCTGCAATCTCAAGCATCTTCATGATATTCTTGAACTTTGAGTTAGTATGATAGTTTGCAGAAACAATTAGCGTATCCACAGCCCCAATTTTCAATGCCTTGTAGATCACATCATTTCTCTTGGCAGTCAATCCTGTTTTGAATAGTTGATCATACCTCTCAATTAATTCTGCAACATATTTTCTCCTATACAAATACAAATGATGAATTATTTTTTCGTGAACATCTTGCACGGAAGTTGAAAATGAGAGATCATCTACGAATCTACATTTCTTCATCAATTCAGAATTGAGTTCATCATAGAATTCCGTTTTTGCATGGCCTGTCCCACCTAAAAGAATAAGCTCAGAATTCGAATCCATGGTCCTTGCCTTGTTGGCAATTTTCTTAAAGAAAATATGGATTTTGGTCTGCCTGGCCCGTAAAAATCTCCCCTGACTCTGTCCCCCCTTCTTGTGTCTCCCCTGCAAGTCAATTCGAAGTTTTGACTCTTGCGTAATCTGATTGCCATGAAATTTTTGTATTCTTGCAGACTTTTGATCAAGCGTTATTAGCAATACATCATAATTGATTTTCAGGAGATCCTGAAATGGCTTGACATATGGTTTTTTACTTGCCATGTAAAGATAAGGTAATTTTTTTGAAGTTCCAATTTCTTTGATCAATACTCTGCCATTTTCCATCCACCCAAAAATGCACAGAGTCTTGCTGAATTTTCCAGCAGATGGCGGATCATCTTTGATTTCAATTATTCTTTTTGCAATTTTTGATTCAATTTTTTCAAAAGATTCGTTTCTTTTGTTTTCACGAAATAATGAAATCATATCCTTGCCTTTGCCATAAGGGTAATAGACAGATACACAGGGAGAATTAACCTGCTTTATCTTGAAAAGAAATTGATTCAGAGACATCCATTCAGACGGTGAGATCTCAGACAATTCCGAACGTTCTTTCATGCATTTCACTTTTTTCTTTCGTAAAAAAACTAATGCATTTAACATATGATGAATCAGAGATCAAATTTCAGGATTATCTTAAATTAAAAAAGCGCCGGGAGGGAGATTTGAACTCCCGTTCCCTTGCGAGAACGCGCTTTATGGTTAATAATTTCCAGGCGCGCGCCCTACCAGGCTAGGCGACCCCGGCACAAGTCTCACGACAAAAGTATTTAGTAAAATGTGATTATATATTGTGTTATTTTGAAATCGAAAAACTATTTCCAGATTGTCACCGTAATTGAATTCTCCACGTTGTTTTCTGATTCATCCATTCCTTTTACAGATATTTTATAGAGACCTTCCAATGCAACATCACCATCATTCTTGATTTGATCCCATGAAAAGATAACTTGACCTCCAGGTTCTAAACTAGACACTACATGTGAGACAGTAGGAGCATACATCAAAATTCCAGATAGCCCAGTAATTCTAAGGCCATATGATGCATCAGAAAAACTCAATGACGTGGTGCCAGAGTTTACAATCATGATGTTTATTTTCTCATTTTTTTTAAAATCAGATTTTTCGGTCACTATAGAAACAGAAGGCCCATCAACGAAAACTAGCTGACTGCTGCTTTTTACATCAATTAGATAAACGCCAAAAACAAACCCTGCAATCACACCAATCCCAATGAACAATACAAGACTTTTTGCTAACAATTATTTTGAAATGATTATTGGATTTTTTAATCCTTTGGAGAAGATGGACTTGATCTCCATTTTTTTGGATAAGTGTTTGGAGCCATTATGAGTCTTTTTGTTTCAAAGGCACATCCCTTTACGGCATCTCTAATCTCTTCCTCAGACATCGTAGACTCGGCCAATGCAACCGCCTCCCCTTTTTGAGTATAAACTCCAACAATGTCACCTTTTTTCAGATTGGGAGATATTTTCAGTATTCCGGGAATTGCAAGCTGTGCACCATGACATAACGCATCAACGGCAGAATCGCGGATGATTACGGATTTTAGCTCACTGAGAGCAGATTCAACAGGTTTGATCATTTTCATCAGTTTGGTATCATCTTTTTTTTCTTCCCATAAAGCAAACGCATCAGCGAGTTCGTGTAAAGTTACCAACCCGTCTTTTTCATAAAACTGATCAACTCGGGTTCTCCTAAGCTCAACCATGGTTGCTCCAGGACCTAGAACTTCACCAATGTCATAGTATAGTTTTCTAACATAAGTTCCAGATTCACACAAGACTCTAGTCAGAAGTAATCTTTCCTTTTGCTCCATTACTTCAAATTCATAGATGGTTCTAGTTCGGGTTTGTCTTACGACAGCCGAACGCTGAGGAGGTTTTTGAAAGATTTCACCCTTGAACATTTCAACAATTTCAAGGAGTTTTTCTTTAGAAGGAAGGGAATGAACTCGTCCTAGTGCATGGTATTCTTTTGGACCATATAGTAAAACACCCAAAGCCTTTGTCGCATCACCCAATCCCAATGGCAGTACGCCAGAAACTTGAGGATCCAATGTTCCACTATGTCCAATTTTTGGAAGTTTCAAAAGACGTTTTGTCCAAGCCACGGTTTCATGACTGGTAGGGCCAGGGGGCTTATCCAGAAGAATTATGCCGTTGTTGAGTAGCTGTTCAATTGTTCTCTTATCATAATACGTTCCATATGCATCATCAGTGATATCCTGATCAATCTCAATTAAATTTTCAAACTGTTTTAGCGTCAAAGTAGATTTCTCACAGTTTCTTTTGCGACATCAATTACCTGTTGTGCTGAGAGATCATCCGTGTTAATAATTAGGTCAAACACAGACTTGTCATCGCCAAAGTCAAAATCATACAGTTTTTTATACAATGCCTTGTTCTTATCAAATCTCTCCTGGGTAATTTTGTATGCATCTTCAGAACTCATGTTATCCCTAGACTGCATTCTATTTGTACTGCTTTCATGAGAACCCTCAAGCCAAATTCTAATACCATCTTTGATTAACCATGGTAATGTGTAACTGGTGATTACCATTCCTCCTTTATCAAACAAAGCAGATAATTTTTTGTCAAGTTTTTTGTCAAACTCAGGATTTAGTTCACGCTGATTTAAGAACTTCATCCCTTCTTCAGTATCCCACCAGTCATCACCCTTAGAATCAAACCCCTGTTCACTAGCCATCTCCTTGAGTACATCTCCTCCACTGAGATACTGCAATTCGAATTCTGCGGCCAACCCTTTGGCAACAGTTGTTTTACCTACTGCAGGAGGACCAGAGATAACAATTGATTTTGTCAACCTAGATCCATCGACGTTTTTGTAAGTCTCATTATAATGCCACTAAATGCAATTGATGAAAGGAAATACCAAGCCCATAGAAATAATGCATTTTCCTGACCAAAACATTCATGCCCCTCATCTAAAGATTGTTCAGCAGAACATGTAAGTTGGAACATTTCTCCTGGAATCACATTTAGTGGAATTGGCGATATTGCTACAGTATAAGTAAACAATTGAGGTAAGACTAGATAAAATATCAATATCAAAGGTACAAAAGTAATCATCATAGGTCGCATGTTCATTTGCATCATCTCCATAGACATCTTATTCATGTAGGATGATTTTTTGCTTAGTTCAGCAATTTTGGCTTGATCCTTAGATCTCATTGCAGCCATTCTTTCTTTTTGCCATCCTCTAGTTTCTTTCATAATACGTTTTAGTTTCACTTGATCAACCATCTTTTTTCTAACCGCAGAATTGAAGATATTTAGCAAAATTCCAAATCCAGATACAGCAAACATTGAAAGAATCAATCCTTTCACTATAGGATCATCAGAACCCAGCCTCATTCGTTCCCCACTAAGAAATTCAAATTGTAGAGGAATAGAATCAATGAATAGTAGAATAAAGTTAAAATCCATTTTTTACAGTCCTATCGCACTAATGATTTTGGCTGCTGCTTCATCAACCTTTCCCTCATGATTTAGAACGTGCCTGACAGGAGCACCGGTAATTACGGCACAAGCAGAAATCATGCCTGATTGTACGTCTAATTCTTTTTTAATGTTGGCAAGGGTAATTTTATCCCTGTTTCGAGTATCATCCTTCATTCTCCGGTTATAGATCTCTTCAGGTTTTGCCGAAACGGAAACAAAGTTAGTAGGTTTGATTATTTTTAGAACGTGTTCTGGTAATCCAGGATAATATCCTTCAGGGGAATTGATAAATGCGTGAGTATCAATAATGATGATTTCCTCTTCATGTGCAGTAATTTTTTCAGCAGCAATTTTTTGAAAATGTTGTTGCTCTGAAACGGGCAATTTCCTTAGTTGATCTCTATTTGTAAGGCCATTTTCTTTTGCAACCTCAAACATCAAAGTTCCGTAACTAATCATACAGACATTCCGTGCATGATTCTTGAGAATTTCAACCATTTCGGACAATAGTGTAGTTTTTCCAACACCTGGAATTCCCACCATTACAATTTTCTTATTTTCTGCCAAGCATAGCACCCAAACGCGGCATGACGACTTCAACTTGTTCCCTAACCAATTGCGTGTAATAGTTAATCAGAATATCAACCATAAGTAAAACTCCGATACCAGAACCAAATACTCCAAGTACATCAGAAACACCCGCCAAAAGACCCAATATCATGGAGCCAATAATTGTGACGGATGGAATGTATTTGTTCAGCAATGCCTCAACAGGCTTATTGGATCTTCTAAATCCAGGAATCTGGACATCTGCATCAAGCAAATTCTGTGCTGCACTCTTTGGAGACAAACCTCCAAGTTCTACCCACAGCCTTCCGAATACAACCACAATTCCAACCATGAATAATACATAGCCAACTGCGCGCATAGGATCTAAAGCCGCAACATCTAAGCCTCTTGGAGGAGTGATGTAATAGATAATACCTCCAATTGGCGTTGAAGGACTTGTCGGATCAAATTGAGCTACAAAATTCATGAAGAAATTATTGTTACGCGGATTCATGTTTGCCCACAACATCTGGAAAATGAAAACAGCATTTGCAGTCAATGCCGAAGCCAAGATGACAGGAATGTTTGAAACATACATCAATTTGATGGGATAAACAGCGGAGAAGCCCCTATATTTTGTTGAGACAATTGGAATTTCAATTTTCATTCCTTGTGTGAACACAAGTATCAACAATATACCGGCAGTTAGACACAACCCGAATATACTAGGAAGCGAATTAGAACGGAACAATATTTGTGAAACATCACCTGCCATCACAGATTGAACGATGTATGGGATAATTCCGATCGTGCCCCCATCCCCTGCAGGCAAGGGACTAAACATACTCCAAAGAATCTGTTGAGCAACACCTGCCATAATGAACAGGCTGATTCCACTACCCAGACCCCATCCCTTCTGAATCAATTCATCCAAAAACATGATAATGATAGATGCAGCCATCAGCTGGCCAATTAGAACATACAAGACATATGGCTCAGTTACACCAGGACCGTAGACTGCAGTTGCATATACAATAGACTCAGCCACAATTACGACATAAGTTACCAGTTTAGTAGCCGTTTGAAAAATTCCACGCTCTTCAGGTTTCTTGAAATCAAATTTAAGAATGTCTGAACCTCTCAATAATTGCATCAAGAGACCAGCTGTCACTATAGGTCCTATGCCTAACTCTACCAGCGTACCTTGCTGTGATGCAAAAATTACTCTAGCAAATGCAAGAAAGTCGAATGCAGGTGCACTGGCTCCAAACAAAGGAGTTTGACCCATTATCATATAGATTAGTAATGCAATTCCACACCACAGTAATCTTACCTGAAGAGGGATTTTCTTTTTGGGTTTTGGAACTTGAGGAAGATAAGGCTCTGCCTTAAAAACAACTTTTCGAATAATAGCAGTGACGCTACCCTCAGCCATTATTAGATAACACCTCTCCCCCAACAGCTTTTAGTTTCTCTTCTGCAGAGGCTGTGAATCGCGGGACTTTAACGGAATATGTGTTAATGAGTTTTCCGCCGCCAAGGAGTTTTTCATATCCAGCACTTTCAAGATCAACAATTTTTTTTCCTCCTTCTTCTTTACCAAACTTAGTAAACAAGTCGTCTAGATCACGTACGCTGGTCCATTTTTTTGTAATATTTGGGTGAGGTGGTTTAGTAGAATCATGACCATAGTGATCTGGGTCCTCTTTTAACAAAGTACTGTAATGATGTTTCTGCATTCCGGTAATTCCTAAACCGCCTTTATGACCACTTGCACGATGTTGAGCCACTTGTCCCCATCCCATGTGTCTTCCACCCCTAAGTCTTCGGGTTTTTCGTAATCTGGTTGCCATGTTAAATCATTCTCCTCACTATAGTACCAAGCTCTTTGTTTAGTCCAAGCATTCCTTTCTGACCATATAATTTCTTTGTACTTCTTTTGAATCCATGAACTGGGGGTGCCAAAGCAAACCAAGGCTTAAGAGGTTTTAGTTTTGACAGCGTAGCCTTGCCTTCAGCCAAAGCAATTCCTAACTCTTCAGCACTTGCAAATCCAAGTTCTTTTAGATCATCAACGGTGACTTTTTGATATCCACCCTTTCTTGCCTTCTTATCGATCAATTCTGTTGCCAAAGAAGCATCGATTTCAATCCAAGATATATAATGTTGTACCTTTTTCAACATTCCCAAAGTATTATCTTTTGCAGGCAAAATTGTTGCGCGGTATTTTTTATCTAATTTCAATAAGGTCATGGTGGTTGTTGCCCAGTAAGGACAATCAGCCTGACCCTTTATTCTAACAACAAGATATGCATTTGTCATAATTCATTAACCCTGACTGAATGTCTGTCTAAGACAGTCCAATATTGCTTTTGAAGTTGAATTCATTGTAGGAGTAGAACCTTTTGCGGTAGTCCAGGCATCTTTAAGACCAGCCAATTCCAATAATCGTTTAATTTTACCACCTGCAACAAGACCCAATCCACGAGGACCCGGGATAATTTCAATTGTAACGCTTCCTCCCTTACCCTTAACCTTGAACGGGACAGAATGTTTTTGGGTACATCTACATTCCCAACTTCCACAGCCCATTTTAATTGGATTTACGTTAAGAAAAGCCTGACTGGTTGCCTTTTCAATAGCAATTCTCATTTGTTTTGACTTTCCCTGACCAATTCCCAAATAACCATTTTCATTTCCGGCAGCAACAATTGCTTTAAACCTGGTAGATTGACCATTTGAAGTCATCTTTTGAATTATACCCACATCAACAACCTCACTCTTCAAATCAGGTAGTAATTTCTTTATTATTCCAGACTCTTGGATTCTTAATCCAGATTCAATAATTTCCTCAAGAGAGGTAATCTCTCCAGAAGCAACCTTTTGTCCTAAGATGGTTTTTGGAACCCAAACTTCTTCTTCAGGTTCTCTTCTAGGCCTTTTTGGACGTCCAGCTACGCCTCCAGGTGGACCACGGCCATATACTGGTGGGCCTCTTCCACGACCACCTTGTCCAGGTTTAGATTGGGATGCCTGACTCATATCTACTTAACCTCACTATCAATTGAAGATTTAATTTTAGAAATTTCATTTTTAACAGTAAGATGTTCGCCGTTGATTCTTTCTTCAGCTGGAAAGGTTTTTTCATCGGCTGGAACTTCAACGCCAGCATCTATGATTCCTTTTAGAGCAGCTGCCATTCTTTGAGTATATCTTCGGGTGCCAGTATACATAATGGCACCTTTTGCACCCTTTCCAAGGGCTTTCTTTCCAGCTAGATATCCTGTGAGATATGCTGCAGGTACACTTTTTCTAGAACCCTTCCATCCTTTTTCAAGAAGATATCTAGAATGGGCAGATGCAATAACTTTGTCTCCAGTCATCCCAGGTGTGAGGATTTGAACTTGAGTGTTTTGATTAGTAATATTTACAGTGATGAAATCACGTTTACCAGTCAACATGGTTCCACGTTTTTTATAATTGGTTTTTTCTTCCCTTAATCTTCGCAATATTTTTGAATAAGCCATCTATAGAAACCGAGTTTGAATCTGCTCTTATATACGTTAAGCGTAAATCAAAGATGCAAGTAAAGCCTTTTGAGCATGTAGTCGATTTTCTGCCTCATCCCAGACTACAGATTGAGATCCATCAATAACTGATGAAGTAACTTCTTGATCTCTCTTAGCTGGAAGACAATGTAAAAAGATCGCATTTTTCTTTGCATTACTCATCAATTTTGAATTAACCTGATACTGTGGAAGGAATTTTTTCATCCTTTTTGGATCGTTGTTATGAATTGAAGAATACGTATCAGTTACAACCACATCTGCATTTTTAGTTGCAATGAATGGATCAGTAGTCAATTCAATGTTAGTCAATTTTTTGGATTCATTGACGACCGTCTTTTCAGGTTCAAATCCTTTGGGAGTTGCAATGGACATATCAATTCCAGATAATGCAGCACCATAAATCATAGAATTACACACGTTATTTCCATCTCCAATCCATGCAATTTTTATCCCTTGAAATTTCTTTTTCTTTTCTTTAATTGTCATGAAATCAGCTAAAATTTGACAAGGATGAAAAGAATCAGATAATCCATTGATTACAGGGATACTTGCATGTTTAGATAATTTTTCCAACAATTCATGTTCGTAAACACGTGCCATTATGCAATCAGAATATCGTGAAAGAGTTTTTGCAGTATCTTCAACAGATTCACCACGAGATAGTTGCGTATCGTTAGATGACAAATTAATTGCATGTCCTCCAAGCTGAAGCATTCCAATTTCAAAGCTTACACGTGTTCTAGTAGATGGTTTTTGAAAAATCATCGTCAATGTTTTATTTTTTAAAATTGGTTTGTTTCTATTTTTTTTGAGTTCTTTTTTTAGTTTGATGGAAGAGTTGATTAGTCCTAAAAATTCTTTTGAAGACAATTCCGCTAAAGTAAGCACATCTTTTGTTTTAAGTTTCATTTTCTTAAGAATCCAAATAATCCTCTTTTCTTTTTAGGTTTTTCTTCTTTATCATGCTTTGGCACATCATCGGATTTAGGTTCGACTTGAATATTATCATCTTTTTTGGTATCAATGACATCTGATTTTGGTCTTTCATTTTTAATCCAATTACGAATTTTGTTTCCAAGTTTAATTGCTTCATCATCATTTTCAGGGGGAGGGATATCAAATAGATCTGAATAAATTGCAATATCATCATCACTGATTCCAGCAAAAGGATCATCAGAAGACGTTTTTGGTTCAGGCTTCGGTTCAGGCTTCGGTTCAACAGTCATACTAAGTTCAACATCATTCAAGGTTCCAAAAACGGTTTTCAAGAAAACATCCTTATCAAAAGGAATTAAGTCAGGATACTCTTGTCCAACCCCAACAAAAATTATAGGTGTAGATGTAACGTTTACGATAGATAAAGCAGCTCCGCCCCTTGCATCTGCATCACTTTTTGTTAAAATTGAACCATTGAATTTAACATGTTCATAGAATTCACGTGCCTGATTCACAGTATCATTTCCAGATAGAGAATCACCTACAAAAATTGTCATGTCAGGATTTACGACTTTGGTAATTTTGCCAATTTGTTCCATTAAATTTTTACTTGTCTGCATTCTTCCTGCTGTATCAATTAATACACAGTCAGTCTTGTGGGATTTTGCATATAAAACCGCATCTCGGGCAACGGCCGCAGGATCTGACTCATAATTCTGAGCAACGAGTTTCAAATTGAGACGATTTGCATGTTCACGTAATTGTTCAATTGCACCAGCTCTAAAAGTGTCAGCAGCTGCAATGACTACAGATAATTTTGCCTGCTGTAACATATATGCAATTTTGGCCAAAGAAGTTGTCTTTCCAGTACCGTTAATTCCCACAAACAAAATTAGGAAAGGTTGTCCCTGTTTCTTTTTTTCACGTATTTTTTCCAAGAGATCAATTGTTCCCACAGCATCAAACATTAAAGAAATGTTTGAAATCAAACTATCTTTAACAAATTTTTCAATTTCATGTCGGTCAACTTTTGAACCAATTAATTTTTCTTTTAAATCAGATTTGATGGAATCAATTACTTCAGTGGCAACATCAGATTCCAAGAGAGCAATTTCCAATTCAAAAAGAATATCCTCAATATCTTTTTCATTAAGTTCTTTTTCACCAAAACTTTTCGCCGCATTTGAAAATGCTTTACGAAGTTTATCAAACATGTACTATCACGAATTTGGAGGAGATGAAGATTGCATTAGCTGGTTCATTTGTGCTTTGCCTTGCTCTAATCTTCCTGCCGCTTCCTGCTTTTTTGCAGCAGTGTCTTGTAAAGCAATCTCAACCTCTTTAATTCTAGCTTCAAGATAATTAATTGCAGATGGGAAATCTTTTTCAACTGCAATTCCAGCACCAATATTAATTACAATCTTTGTATTAGCTGCGATTTTTGTTGGGATGTATGTACCCATTCCAATTGGAACCAGAGTTTCTGACTCAGGTTTCTGACCAAGTGATTTTATAGATTCGATAGAAGCAGTCGCCTCTCTCAAAATATTTAGAAAAGTTCCTTCCCTTTGAGACAAATCAGAAAAATATGTTTCAAGCATTTGCATTTGCTGCATTAATTGCTCAGCTTGGACTTCACTCATTTACAATGAATATTTTCCAGATGGTTATAAATTCATTCATAAATTTAGAAATGAATTGAAAATAAAAGAAAAAGAAATATTTAAAAAAAAATAAAAATTAGAAATTTATTTTCCTTTAGAGAATCTAGTTTCTACTTCATCCCAATTAACTACATTCCACCATGCCTCTATGTAGACAGGTCTTTTGTTCTGGTAGTTGAGATAGTATGCATGTTCCCATACATCACAGCCCAACAAAGGTACTAGTCCTTCAGTTCTAGGACTAGTTTGGTTTGGCATTGATTTGTATTCAACCTTTCCAGAAGAAGGATTGTATACTAACCATCCCCAACCACTGCCTTGGATAACTGCTGTAGTAGATGAGAATTTCTCTTTGAAGTCAGAGAAGCTTCCAAATGAATCATTGATTGCATCAGCAATTGATCCACCAGGTTCTCCACCCCCATTTTGTTTCATGTTATTCCAGAATAACCTATGGTTGTCATAACCACCACCATTGAAATTAATTGCACCTCTTTTGTCCTCTGGTATTGAAGTGATATCAGATAAGATATCAACAATATCTTTGTCTTGAATTTCAGCTGGACATGTTTCAAGAGCTGCATTTAATTTGTCAGTGTATGTTTGATGATGTTTTGTGTGATGAATCTCCATTGTTCTTGCGTCAATGTGAGGTTCCAATGCATCATAAGCATATGGCATTTCAGGAAGTGTGTATTTTCCCATAGTTAGTTTCGTTAATTTATTCCATTTATTGGTTTAGTAAACAATTCATTTTTACTTGTTAAGTTTGATGGGAAATTTGTGAAATCATTACTAATTTTTTCTTTCATTCTAATTTTTTCAGGAGTCTTGATTTTGTCACAGTTACAAATTGAAAATGAATTTGAGACATATTTAGAGAGAAGTGTACCATACGTCGGAACAGAGATTCCAAGAGTTGAGGGGATTGATGGTACGGGGATTTTGATTGCAGTGATTGATACAGGAGTAGACTTTAACCATCCAGATTTGTTTGGGTGGGGACCAGATGGAAAAGTGGTTGGAGGATACAATTTCATAGATGAGGGTGAACCGCCAATGGATACAAACGGTCATGGTACTCAGGTAGCAGGAGTAATTGCAGCAGATGGAAAAACAGTTGGAGTTGCACCTGGAGCAAAAATTCTTGCCTACAAAGTTTCAGAAGATGGGGAAGGAGTATCTTCAGATTTAATCATCAAAGCAATAAACAGAGCAATTGAAGATGGAGCAAACATTATCAATATTAGTTTGGGAATAAACAAAACAAACTCCAAGATAGACCGTGTAGTTAACTATGCATTAGAAAAAGAGATTTTTGTTGTAACTGCAGCTGGAAATGATGGTCCACAATTCAATACAATTGGAAGTCCTGGACGAAATCATGGATCAGTAACAGTTGGGGCAACATATAACAATCTTACTTCAAGTTTAGTTGCAACACTAGAAGTAGATGAAAAACCATACACAGTAATTCCAATGGTGGGCTCTACAAAAATAGAAGAACCAATTATTGGAAAAATAATTTTTGGGAACTATGGAAAAATAGAAGACTTGGAAAAAATAGATCTTAATGGGAAAATAGCAATTGTTGAGAGAGGAAGTGATGTAGAAGGGGAATTGTTGTATTTCTCAATAAAAGAAGAAAATGTTGCAAATGCAGGGGCCAAAGCTTTGATCGTATACAATAATGTTCCAGGAATTTTTTTGGGAGAGTTAGTTCATGAATTTGTGCAATCAGATTATAATCCACAGATTCCAGTAGTATCAATTGACAGGGAAGAAGGACTTGAGATAAAAGAATCAATAAAAAACGATCACAATGCAACCATGCATCTGTTTTACAATCCAGATTTTGTGACACATTTTAGTTCTAGAGGGCCTGTTTCACCATTTTACATAAAACCAGAGATTGTGGCACCAGGGGCATACATTAACACCACACAAAACAATGCAGGGTATAATTTTACTAGTGGAACAAGTTATGCTGCACCTCATGTTAGTGGAGCTGCAGCATTACTACTTCAAAAAAATCCTGAATTGCATCATCATCAGATAAAATCACTATTACTAACTACAGTTGAGCCTGTTTCTGATGCCTATAACCAAGAATTCTCAATTCTAGAGGCAGGTGCAGGGAGATTAGATATTGGGAATGCATTTAATGCAAAATTAATCATCATTCCACCAAATTTTGTTGTAAATGTTTCATCAGATGATCTTGTAGCAGAAAAACAAATTGATTTGGAATTAATTGATGGGACGCTAGATAGTCTTGATGTAAAATTTGAAGGTCCAGAGTTTATCCAATTCTCACATTTTCTTGAAGGTAATACCTTACAAATTAAGATGAAAATTACAGAAACCAATTTCGGAGATCATGAAGGGAAGATTATTGTAAATCATGAGGACACACGATATACGATTCCATTTCTAATTCATTACACACCAGGTTCAATTTCAGTAAATCAGCAAAATCAAAAATTGTATTTTGAGATTTTTCATCCAGAAGAATGGAGTTTTGCAAAAATTTCTCTAATCAACAGTGAAAATGGAGAAACTGATACAACAACTACAACACCAAACAAAGAAGCATCAATTGAGATATATGAAAATGCAGAGTACTGGATTGACGCAAAAATTAGAGTAAATGGAACTACATCAGATGCATACAATACAATTCAAATTAGTTCACTTTCAGAAAATTCAGATAGACTCAAACTCATAGATATTCCAGAAAAACAAATTGGAGTAATTGCAGTAATTGTAACGCTAGTTGGAATTATTGGATTGATTAAAAAAAGATAATTTATTGTAAAATTTTAGGACCTGCATCTACTATTTCAGATGAAACATTTTCAAATTTCGTAAAGTTTTCAACAAACATCTGAGCTAGTTTTTTTGCAGATAAATCATAAGAGTCCTTGTCAATCCAAGTATTTTTTGGATCTAAAATTTCAGATGGAACTCCTTCGACTTCAGTTGGAATATCTAAATTAAACAAATCATCATGTCTGTATTTTACAATATCAAGTGCTCCTGTAAGGGCAGCAGTCACCATTGCACGGCTGTATTTGATTTTGATTCTCTTTCCAACACCATATGCACCACCAGACCAGCCGGTGTTTACAAGATAGACTACAGTATTATGTTGGTTAATTTTCTCGCCAAGTAATTTTGCATAAACTGATGCAGGTCTAGGCATAAATGGTGCTCCAAAGCATTGAGAGAATACAGACTTTGGCTCTTTAATTCCTCTCTCAGTTCCTGCTAACTTGCTAGTATATCCAGACATAAAGTGATACATTGCAGCTTCTTTTGTTAGTCTAGAAACTGGTGGCAACACACCCAATGCATCTGCAGTCAAAAATACGATGACTCTAGGATTTCCTCCAACACTTGGAATAACTGCACCTGGAATGAAATCCAAAGGGTATGCAACTCTAGTATTTTCAGTTAAAGCATTATCATCATAATCTGGAATGCTGTCATTGAGTACTACATTTTCCAAGACAGCGCCTGGCTTGATTGCATTCCAAATTTCAGGTTCTGCTTCTTGGCTAAGGTTAATACATTTTGCATAACAACCACCTTCAAAATTAAAAGTCCCATTATCAGACCAACCATGTTCATCATCACCAATTAGTTTTCGATTAGGATCAGCTGAAAGTGTAGTCTTTCCAGTTCCAGATAATCCAAAGAACAATGCAGTATCTCCTTTTTCTCCAATGTTTGCAGAACAGTGCATTGGAAATATACCGCGTTCAGGTAAAAGGAAATTCATTACACCAAACAAAGATTTTTTCATCTCTCCAGCATACTCTGTACCTCCAATCAAAACAATTTTTCTTGTCAAATCAATTAAGATAAAGACATCAGTTCTTGTTCCATCAATTTCTGGAACAGATTTAAAATCATTAATACATAAAATGGTAAATTCTGGTTCATGGTTTTGTAATTCCTCACTTGATGGTCGGATAAACAAATTATTTCCAAAGAGACTTTGCCAGACATGATCATTGATCACTCTAATTGGTAAACGAGTTTCAGGGTCAGCACCTACAAAACCATCAAAAACAAAAAGTTCTTTGTTATCAACAAAGTCTTTCATTTTCTCAAATAGTTTCTCAAATTTACCACTTGGGAATTGATGATTGATTTTTCCCCAGTCAATTGTTTCGTGAGTTTTATCATCATATACAATAAATCGATCATCAGGAGAACGACCTGTATATTTTCCAGTATTGACTGATAATGAGCCTGTAGAGTTTACTACTCCTTCCCCCCTCTCAACTGCTAGTTTCACCATTTCATCTACAGTGAGATTTCTGTGGATTTTGGATGGATTGATTCCAAACTCTGTTAATTGTGATGAAAACTTGTCAGTTGCAGCATTTCCTACTACTTTAGTCATAAGGTTCCATCACCAAAAATCATTTCACCAGTCTCAGGCTTGTTCATGAATATTTCGATCCGCCCCAAATTTCCTTATTATCTCTTCGCATCTGAAAAATTTTTTTGTCTAGGAACGTATTTATTTCAAAATTCAAGACTCAATTCTATGACGATCAACAAGGAAAAGCTTGCAAAGAGGGAAGAAGTTAAAGAACACAATCCTGAATTCAAGAGACCAGAAAGTTGGCGTTATGTTAGACTTCAAACTAATTGGAGAAAACCAAAAGGTATTGATCATCACCAAAGAAAACAAAAAAGCAGAGGTCGTCCAGGTCTTGTCAAAGTAGGATATGGCGGACCAAAAGATGCAAGAGGATTACATCCTTCAGGATTTACAGATAATCTAGTTTACAATTTATCAGACTTGGAAAAATTAGATCCGAAAAAAGATGGCGTTAGATTTGGCCACGGTGTTGGAACTAAAAAAAGAAAAGAAGTGGTTGCCAAAGCAATTGAAGGCAAATACAAAATTTTCAATGCGAGAGTGAGTGCAAGTGGTAGTAAATCTTAAAGCTAAAAAAAGACTCGCATCTAGAGTCACAGGTGTCGGAGTACACAGAATTAGATTCGATACTGATCACTTGACAGATATTGCAGATGCAATTACAAGAGAAAACATTCGCAGTCTAATTACAGCAAATACAATTAAGATTAAATCTTTTACAGGAACTTCTAGAGGTAGAGCACAAACAAAGAAAGTCCAGAGAAACAAGAGGGGTACTACTCAAGGCTCTAAACAGGGTAGAAAAGGTGCACGTGTTGGTAAAAAGGAAGTCTATGTTGCAAAGGTTCGTGCATTGAGACGACTCTTAAAAATTGCAAAAGACAGAAAAGATTTGACCAATCCTGAATTTTGGACACTATACAAAAAAGTTGGTGGAAACACAGTCAGAAACAAAGCACATCTTAGAACTTTGATGGAAGAAATCAAAGAGAAGCGAAAAGATTAGAATCGATAGACTTTATTTTTTAAATCTATAATTTTTCCGTTTTGAATTTCAATACCTTCATCATTTAGTAATTTTGTTTTGATATGCTCACCAAATGCATAACCACCAATTTTTCCAGTAGACATCACAACTCTATGACAAGGAATTATCACAGGATATGGATTTTTGTTCATTGTTCTTCCAACTAGCCTCTGTCCGTTTTTTAGTCCAACAGATTTTGCCAATTCACCATAAGTGGTGATTTTACCTTTTGGGACTTCGAGTAATTTTTTGTAAATCTTTTCTTCAAGATTCAAAGCTTGATTACCTCAAGTGTTGTTGATTTGAGAAGATCAAGAACTTTAGATTTGTTAGAGCCCAATCCATTCCAATCCAAAAGAGCAGTTTTAGCCATACTATTTTGAGAAATAATATGAGAGAATAATTGTTCATCAAGAAAATCCAATGCATATTTTGGAATGACAGTTCCAAGTGCATGTTTTCCTTCTAATAACTCATCAGTAAATTTTGTAGGATAGTGAGTTCCACCAAAACAGATTGCAACAGGATTTTCTTTAATTGGATTAGACATTACTTGGTGTACAAAAGATGCAACAGAATTACATAGAGAATCATCAGTCCATTGTTTCTCAGTTGTGCCTATTTCGATAAATATTGATGGTTTGCTCAAGGCAGTAGGTCCATGGTGAGTTGCCTCTATAGTTATTTGAAATTCTGAAAATTGAAATTCATTTTTCTTTAGGGTTTGAAGATATGCTTTTTGTAGATCAGGATGAGGGACTGCAACTTGTCTGTTATTTCCACCAAATTTTGCATCAGAGAAATTTCCAGTACTATGACAAGTCAAAGCTAATACTCCAGATTCTGCAGCATGTTTTGATAAAAATACAAACCCATCATAATCATATTTTTCTTCTAACCAATCAGCAGAAATTGCTGGAGTTGGAATGATTAACAAGTCATAATATTTTCCATGAAAAACATCACCGTCTTGAGTCATTTCTTTGCAAAGAAATTTGGCCATATTGTGACCTGCAGGATCATCTTGATACGCAACTAGCAATTCCATGAGATAAGGAATATAAGGACACCTTATTAATTTCAGGCAATGAACCCTAGGCAAACTCTGAAGAATATGGTCAATACCATGAAAATGGCTAAAAAACCAGACAAAGATGAGTATCAGCAACATTTGAGATTAGTATTATTAGGAATAGGTGGAGTAGGCCTCATTGGATTTACTATTCAGTTTGTCTTTTCGGTAATTACGTTTGGTAGATAAAATGACTGAGGAAATTAAATCACACCTATTTGCAATTAGAACCACTGGAGGGCAAGAAAAAGTGGTAATGAGATTATTAGAAGCTAAAGCCAATGCTAATCAAATTAACATTCAATCAGTGTTTTGGGTAAGTGATCTTAAAGGATATGTCGTAATTGAGGCAATTAACCCAAGTGATGCATACATGGCAGTTGAAGGTGTAAGACACATTCGAGGTCAATTAAGAGGAGAATTAGAATTCAAAGATATCGAAGGATACCTAATCAAGAAATCAACGGTATCAACATTAGCTGTAGATAATGTAGTAGAGATTACAGGTGGTCCATTCAAGGGAATGAAAGCAACAATTACCAGAATTGATGCTGAAAAAGAAGAAGCTACAGTGGTTTTACTTGATGCAGCATATCAATTACCAGTAACAGTTGACGCAAACTATCTTAAATTATCAAGTGAGGCTTAGGAAGGATTAAATTTTCAATATAGAGTGGAATTAGAATGGGAGAGCAAAAAATATCATCACTTGTAACTGGCGGAGGAGCATCTGCAGGTCCACCATTGGGTCCAGCATTAGGTCCTCTAGGGGTTAACATCATGGAAGTCATCAATTCAATTAATGAAAAAACTAAAGACATTGAGGGAATGAAAGTTCCAGTAACAGTAATTGTTGATAGCGATACAAAAAAGTATGAAATAGAAATTGGTATTCCATCAGCTGCAGCACTAATCATGAAAGAAGCAGGAATCCAAAAAGGTTCAGGAGCTTCTGGAACTGAATGGGCAGGAGATGTCACAATGGACTCTATTGTCAAAGTTGCAAATACAAAATTAGAAAAATCTTATGCTTCATCACTAAAATCAGTTGCAAAAACTATCATTGGTACATGTGTAGCATTGGGAGTCAAAGTAGAAGGAAAGACCCCAAAAGAGATTACTGCAGAAGTCAATGAAGGTAAATGGGATGAGAAATTCCAATAACTAGAATCGTTTTTCAGATATAAGAATAATTTTTCGAATACAATCATGATAAATTGATTCATTATTAGGAAGTAAAATTCAAGTTGGAATTTGTTTGGGTAGTTTCTTTTTGATGTATTTTCCCAAAGTTCCTACAGAATATTCAATCCCATGTTCATTTTTCATATGGTTCCAATAGTCAAAGACCATACCTTCAACATTTCCTGTTGTGGAATAATCACAATCAAAACCATATTCATCGCACCTAATTGTTACCACATTAAGCAGTCTGTTTTGTAGAATAAAAAAAGCAGGGTATAAAAAATGAAAATTTGTTTAATTTTTAATATAAAATTGTATGAATTTAAGAAAATCATGAAAGTTTAGGTAATTGCCCTGTACTATCTAAATTAGATTTGCAGACTTTGCAATAAAGTCGAACTTCAGTTGATCGAAATTCGGCTCCACAATTTTTGCAAATGTAGAATTCTTTCTCATCCACAAATATTATTGAAAAGATATAGACTTAAGAGTTCTTTTGCAGAACATTGCGGAATGGGTATGTTAGTAAAACAGCATAATTCTGGTTTTGGAATTATTTTTACAATAACCCATCTCTTTAATCCCAATTTATTATACAATACGTCTTGTCTTATCGATGTCTAATATGCAACGATGTGATGGATTCTCCTCACAAACTAGAGATTCATCTAGAGATTAAACACAAGTGGGGTAAGAAAAGAGAATCTAAAGAACTAGATATGTGGTCATAGAAATGGATTTTTAATAATTCCATTTGCAACAAAAATCATCAATGTTACAGCAGTACTGGCACCGGCAATAATTCCAGCTAAAACTAGACCGTCTTTTTTATCCATTATACATCAAAAATCAATCCCATTGTTTGTTTAATGTTTTCGTTATGTTAGTCTAAAATCCTCTTGGGATTTTACGTAAAAGTACCTCATGGCAATCAACCTTGTAAAGAGTACCACAAGTAGTATAGATTCCAAGGAATGTTATCGTTAAAAGTACTAGAAAAATGATAGATAATTTCTTAAAACTGAGACGTTGTAAAGTCTTCCAAAAATCCATGATTTGGACGATTATTGAATCAGATAAACTGGATCTTTGTCAGTCTTTTGTAATTCTACAAAGGTTTCAGTATTTTGAATGCCTTCGATTTTTCCAATTTTCTCAATTACTACTGAATGGAGGGCCTCTAAATTCTTGGCATAAACTTCAATCATAATATCAAATCTACCAGTTACTTCTGAAATTGCTACAACTTCAGGAGTTTCCATAAATTTTTTGTGAATTGTATCTTTGTATTTTGGATCGCGGTTAATTCCAACTGATGCCTTTACTCCAATTCCCAGTAGAGTGTCATCAATCTCTATAGTGAATTTCTTAATTAGTTTCTTCTTCATTAATCGTTTAATTCTACTATACAGAACTGATGCATTAATTCCGAGTTTTTTAGATAGAATAGGAACAGAAATTGAACCATCTTTGGTTAATTCATAAAGTAATTTCATATCAAGTTCGTCAAATCTATGCAACGCGTTCAAAATTTGAGGTTCTGATTTAATATATGTAGGTTTTGAGGGCAATTTGCTTTGGATTTACAAATATTTTCATTAAAATATGTAATTTTTTAAAATAAAGAGTATCTAAAAATCTCAATCTCTAAACGATTTTAAGTAGGCATTCTTGAAAAATGTTCGTAATGATTACAGAGGTACAGCTGGTCGATGTTATCAAAGAGGCAAAAGCTGCAACAAAGGAAAGAAAATTCAAGCAGTCAATTGAGTTAATTGTCAACTTCAAAGATATTGATGTCAAAAAAGGATTTGCACTCAATGAAGTAGTTCAACTTCCAAAGACTAGTTCTCCTGCAACTGTTTGTGTTATGGCAACAGGAGACATGGGAACAAAAGCAAAAGCTGCAAATGCAGACTCTGTAATTGGAACAGCAGAATTAGATAAATTTGCAGCTAACAAAAGAGAATCTAGAAAATTCATTAACAAATATGATTACTTTTTGGCAGACACTCAAGTCATGCCAATTGTTGGTAAAACTTTGGGTCAATTATTAGGTCCTAGAGGAAAGATGCCAACACCAGTTCCATTTAATGCAGATATTAGTGCATTTTTGGCAAGATTTAGAACATCAATCAAAGTTAGAACTAGAGCATCACTATCTGTATCATGTAAGATTGGAGATATTACAATGGAGGATGCAGACTTGGCAATTAATGCACATGCAGTTCTTGCTGCAATTGAAAAGAAATTACCAAACGGAGAGAAAAACATGAAAAGAATTATGATAAAGACAACAATGGGCAAACCAATTAAACAAATCCAAGAGGTCAGAAAGAAACATGCATGAGAACAGAACAACTTATCCTAAAGCAAAATCTCAGATGTATGCACAATTACAAGAGGTTCCAAAAAAATACAAGACAATGACAATAATCAAAATGACTAAAGTTCGCTCTTCACAAATCTTACCACTAAGAAAGACACTCAAAGGAGAAGTAGAATTTGTTAGCATTAAAGACAAAGTTGCAAAAATAGCTTTAAGTAAATTAGACATACCGGGAATCAAAGAAATGGCAGATGAATTAACAGGTCAATGCATGCTCATGTTTACAAACATGTCACCATTCAAGCTAAACGTATTACTTGCCAAAAACAAAATCATGATGGCAGCGCGTGGTGGCGATGTTGCAAGTATTGACATTGTTGTTCCTGCAAAGAATACAGGAATTGCGCCAGGTCCAATGCTTACAGAATTCAAAGAAGCAGGCATTCCAACTAAAATTGATCAAGGTACAATTTGGATTGCAAAAGACAGTACTCCAGTAGAGAAAGGCGGTGTAATCAATGAGAAACTAGCCGCACTATTAGGAAAATTAGATATCAAGCCAGTTGAGGCAGGAATTACATTATTTACAGCATTAGAGGAGGGTCTCAAATATTCTCAAGAAGAGATGATTATTGATGTTGAGGCAATTAGAGCAGAATTCGGACAAGCACATCAAGAAGCTGTTTCATTATCAATTGAGGCAGCATACATTACTGCAGATAACATCTCACAAATTCTTAGCAAGGCATCACAATCTGCACGTGCTGTATCTATTGAATCAGGATTTATGACTGATGAGACAAAAGAACAAATCTTGCAAAAGGCAGATGCTCAGGCCAAAGCAGTTGCAGGCCAAGCAAAAGACTACACACCTGCATAGAACTATCATAGATACTTGTGAATAATTAATTTTCAGATAGTGTTGCATCCATTTTCACCTCTAATTTGACGAAGTCTATGTAAAGTTGAATCTAATTGTTTTAAATTTTCTACGGTTTACAACTCTGAAAGTCATTTATGAAAATCAAGTATTCTCTTTTAATTCAAACAAACACAATTTCATACATGATTTTTAAGAATATTCTAGTACCATATGATGCAACAAGTTTCTCTAGTAGAGCATTTCAAAAAGCATTAGATATTGCAAAAAAAGATGGTTCTAAAATTACTATATTTACTGTCATAGAAGGAGAGTATTCCGCAGTTACTGGTTATTCTAAAATCAATTCTCAAGTAATTAAAAAACAACAAAGTGCAGCTAAAAAATTTATTTACAAACTAGAGTCTGCAGCAAAAAATAGCAATGTTCCAATGTCGGTAAAAATTAAACAAGGTACATCAATTGTAAAGGAGATAATCAACGTTGCAAAATCTAGGAAATCAGATCTTATTGTTATAGGATCACATGGAAGAACGGGTTTGAATAAATTAATTTTGGGAAGTGTTGCAAATGGCGTGGCTCAGCAAGCAAAATGTTCTGTAATGGTGGTAAAATAAATGGCTTTTAAGAATATTTTAGTTCCATATGATGGGTCTGTTCCTGCAATTCGTGCATTCAATAAAGCAATGGAGATAACTAAACAACATGACTCTAATCTCAAAGTTGTTACTTGTTTAGATATTACAAATCTAGGGGGATGGTATAAAGATAAAAGAGTCAATAAAGGGATTTTAAAAAATGCAAAAAATCTAACTGAAGAATATTTCTCCAAATTAGATAAAACTGCAAAACAAAATTCCATTCAAGTGGATTTCAAAATCATAGAATCAAAAAGTATAACAAAAGATCTAATATCCTTTGCAAAGTCCAAAAACATCGATCTTATAGTTATGGGTTCTTTTGGCAGAGGAGGATTTGACAAAGTGTTGTTAGGTAGTGTGAGTAATGGAATTATGCAGAAAGCAAAATGTCCAGTTCTAATCATAAAATAGAATGTTAGTTTTCAGAATCCCCACAATAAACTCATGGCACCATAAAAAACAACCACAGAGATACCAATTATAATTACTCCAATAGTCGAACTTTTCATAATCTTTATGTGTAAATTTTGAACTTAAGTTTATAGATATAGTTTAGAATCTAGTTTGGTCATTTGTATTTCTCGTAAATCATTACAAACAAAAAAAGTTTAGGTAAGAATTACCTCAACGTCAACTTTACCATTATTGAAGGTGGCGTTGATTGATTCTACCTTGCTCTTATAGAGAAAGAATTTCTTTCCATCTTCGGATATAGTACCTGAAATTGTAAGTAATTTACTATCACAAAGAGTTTGAATTCTTCTATAGATGGTACTAATGGGAATACCTGTTTCCTCAAAAATTTCTATGGTTGATTTTGGTTTATACGTTATGGATTTCAAAATCTTTCTACAGTATCTATCAGACAAAATTTCAAGCAGTATGTCTTTTCCAGAATCTTCTTCAATTTTGGAGACTGATTGTAAAATATTCATATAATACTATACGCGTATTTTTAATAAAAATCTAATAGAAATTTTCCTTTTTTGATTTTCAAGAACTGGAATTGTATTAGGAGGCAAAATAGAGAATAATTCTGAAATCCAAGAGATACTCAAGTTTCTCTAACTTTGGGTAAATTCCAATTATACTTCATTGCAAGTAATCTTATTCCAGTTGCAGCAGCAATTCCAATTATTGATGCTACTTGCATATCTATACCAGAGGATAAAATTACATAAAATATTACAATACCAACTATGGATGCAATAGCGTACACCTCTTTTACAAAGACTATAGGGATTTCTCGGACAAAGACGTCTCTGAGAATTCCACCACCAATTGCTGTAATCATTCCACCAAACACCATTGGAAGAAATTCTAATCCAACTACTTGGTATGCAATTGATGCACCTAAAATTGAAAACACACCTAATCCTACTGCATCAAAGACAAGCCATACTGTCATCTGCTTTTTGAATTTTGCATACAAAAAGAACATCACAATCCCAACAGTCACAGTCAATCCAACATAAATTGGATCAGAAAATGCAGTTGGGAATCGACCAAAGATAACATCACGAGTTACACCTCCTCCCACTCCAACTACGGTAGCTAGTACAATAATTCCAAAAATATCTGCCTTGTGTGCAATTGCTTTGGAAGCTCCAGTTACTGCAAATGCAATTGTTCCCAAGTAATCTAAAATACTGATAAAGCCGTCAATTGGAAAAGAAAAATCCACCATCCAATGCAAACACAGAGGTATGAGTAATTAAGATTGACGAAAAATAGAGATCAAAAGTAAATTGAGAAAAATAAAGTCGCTTAGCCAAATAAGGAAGACAATCCTTCCATGGCTGCTTCTTCGGTTTTACCCTCTTCTTTAGGTGCTTTTTCTTTCTTTGCGTCATCACCGGCTGCTGGTGCATCTGCTGCGGGTGCGGCTGCTGCAACTGCTACTGGTGCGGCTTTAACTGCCTCATCGATGTTAACATCGGCTAAGGCTGCGACTAAAGATTTTACTTGAGCTTCATTAACTTCAGCACCAGATGCTTTAACAACTGAGCTTAGGTTTGCTTCGTTAACTTCTTTGTCTAGTTTGTGAAGAAGTAAAGCAGCGTAAACATATTCCATTGTATCGAGATTTTCTTAGGGCATAATATAAAACTATGGCGAACTCACGCCTAAAATTAGAAAAATTAGTTTAAGATTTTCAGACTTCGGCAAACAGAGTAAAGAGTACGTTTCAGATTTTTATCAATCAAAGTATTCATTCTGTGTTTTAAAACTCGTTTTGCTTCATCTCTTTCTGAGCCAGGTGGCAAAGACAAAACAGTGTTAACAAATTCTGGTAAAGATTCTCGAATCCAGCCATCAAGCATCTGAAAGACCTTTGGAGGAATTATATCACATTTATCTTCGTCAAGATCTAGGGTATCAGCATAATTTTCATGTTCAACTCGATAAACTAGGGCTAAAACAACATTATCGGGAGTGGGATTCTCAAGAATTTCTCGTGAACGTTCACCTGTTTTTCCTTGATCTAATTTGTTTTTGAGCCCAACAGGATTTACAATTACTCCGTTAACTCCTACTTTTCTGCCCTCAATACCAGTAACTGCACCAAAGATAAAGTCATAATAATCTCCATTCTTTTTTGTAGAGAAAACAAAAACTCCTTCTTTGAGTTCCGGTTTTTTTCCAAACATGAATAGTCTGGATTGTGTATTGTATTTATTGGTATCAAACCAAATTCACTAACATGGAATCCACTGAAATATCTCCATCTGAGTGGTTATCACTGAATAGATTTTTACAAGAAATAAAACAAATTGACTCTCCATGTGTATCTGTTTATTATCCATATGGAAAGGGAGAAGAGACCATATCTTTACTCCAGGAAACAAAAAGAAAAGAATCATTTGAGAAAATAGAGTCAAAAATTGAAAAGAGAATTAGAGAACTAAAGGAAAATCCTCCATCTGCAGGTAAGTTTGCAAAAACTCTTTGTGTTTTTGGATGGATAAAAAATGATAGAGTAAACATTAGTGAAATTGGAACCTCAAAGAAACTTCCATACATCTACATGGCAAGCAAAAAACCATACATCAAACCATTTGAAGACATTCTAAAAATAAACTATGATGTGTTACTAGTAACACTTGATCAAAAGACTGCAAGAATTCAGAAATTTCATGGAAATCAGATTACTCAAGAATCAAAACTTCGAATTGATTTGCAAGGAAGACACAAAAAAGGAGGGCAAAGTCAAGGGAGATTTCTTAGAGCTAGACAGACCAAGATTCATGTTTTCTTTAAGAAAGTTGCAAATAAAGTCAGAGAGATGGATTCAAATTCAGAGTTAATTCTATTAGGTGGGATTGGCCCTGCAAAAACAGAATTTTATCATGAGCTTGATTCAGAACTTGTAAAAAAATGCCGATTTGTAGAAGAGTTATCTTTTGGTACTCCAATTAGGGATGTATACAAGAAGATAATTCATCACTTGTATCAGCATAGAAGAAAATACGTTTCAGAGATACTTGGAAAATATGAGAAACTAGTCAAAGAAGGATTAACTGCAAAAAGAAATAATGCCATCTACAAGGCATTAGAGATTGGGGCAGTAGATATGCTAATTGTTTCAGCAGACTATCACAGTAATGCTCAGTTCAAAAAGATAATGAAGATGCTAGAGATTGCAAAAAGTACAGCATGTAAAATAGAATTTGCAATTTCTCCCAAAATTATCAAGAGACTTGAAATTGATGATTCAGTTTTGGCAATTCTTAGATATAAAATAAAATAATTTAATGACTATGCCTTACCTAAAAGCTCGCGAACTTCTCCTAGGGGTTGCAAAGTCAAGTATAGTGAAATTGTTTTGTAATTTATGGATTATGAATAAATGATAATATTTATCAAAATAATATCAAATTATGGGAATAGAAAATGAAAACAGAAGATGAGATTGAAAAATATAGAAAAGAGATAGAAGAAAGACTGATAAAAACTGAATCCATGGATGCCATGAAATACTATCAAGGGGTTCTCAGGGCATTGGAATGGATGGTTACGGGTAAAGATGTCTAAAAATCAATAGACATTACAATAATCTGATCTAGCCTTCTTTTAAAATAAAAACAATTTCTCAAATATTTTAAACATAAGTAATTTTTAGATGATACATGCTAGTTACAGAGCAAGAAATTTTTGAATTGAAAAATTTTGTTTTGCAGTTAAACTCTATTGAAAACAGCGTGGTTGTAGTTGAAGGTAAAAGAGATTCTTATGCTTTAAGGAAATTAGGATATTTAGGAAAAATATTAGAATTTCACAAATTTGGAGGGATGGTTACTTTTGCAGATTCAGTTGCAAAATATGAGAGATTGATTATTCTTTTTGATAGAGATAAAAAAGGAAGAATGCTAACTGGAAAAACAATACAGTTACTACAAAGAAGAACAAAAATTGATCTTTCTTTCAAAAGAAGACTGCGAGAAATAACAAAGGGTAAGATAATGTATGTCGAGCAACTAGTTTGTTATGAATCGTATCTAGTCTGAGATTATGGCCAAATACCTTTTTGATTAAAGGCCTCAAGAACTCGCTCTACTGCTAAAACCATAGTAGCTTTTCTCATATCGATTTTGTGTTTCTTGGAGAGGGCATAAGCATCTTTGAATCCTTTAGTGATATTTTTCTCCATCTTATTTGCAACCTCATCAAAGCTCCAATAGTAGCCCATGTTGTTTTGCACCCATTCTAAGTATGAAATACAAACACCACCAGAATTTGCCAAAATATCAGGAATAACCAAAATTTTCTTTTGTTGAATGATTGGGTCTGCTTCAGGTAATGTTGGACCATTTGCAGCTTCTGCAATGATTTTACATTTTAGATTTTTAGCAATTTTTGCATCAATTTGATTCTCTAGTGCACCTGGAACTAGAATCTCACATTTAGTAGTAAGTAATTCTTCAGTTGAGATTTTTTTACTTCCAGGGAATCCAACAACAGAACCTTTCTTTTCTTTATGTGCCAAAATTGCACTAACTTTTGCACCCTTTGGAATTGAGATAGAACCTTTAGAATCACTAACTGCAATAACTTTAGAACCCATCTTCTCAAGATATTCACCTGCAAATGTTGACGCATTACCGAATCCTTGTAAAACAACTTTAGCACCTTTAAGATTAATTTTCAATGCCTTTGCAGCTTCTCTTACAGTATATGCTGCGCCCAATCCAGTTGCTACATTTCTTGCAAGTGAGCCTCCCATTGAAATTGGCTTTCCAGTAATTACGCCTGGAGAATATTTGTTACCATTTAATTTACTAAATGTATCCATGATTTGTGTCATTTCTCTTCCTGTGGTGTAAACATCAGGAGCAGGAATATCTTTTTGAGGTCCAATAATTTCAGAAATTTTGTATGCAAATCCTCTTGTTAATCTATCAAGTTCTCCGTCACTGAGTTTTTCAGTTTTTGGATTAACATAGATTGCACCTTTACCACCACCTAATGGAATATCAACAATTGCACATTTCCAAGTCATCCAAGATGAGAGTGCCATAACTTCGCGTTCCATGTATTCAACTCCACCCTCTGGATTGAAGTAACGAATGCCACCTTTGTAGGGACCTCTGTCATTGTTATGTTGACTTCTAAAACCTGTGAAAATTCTAATTTTACCATTATCCATCTTTACTGGAACTTTAACTCTCAAAACTTTGTTTGGCATTGCCAAATATTGACGTAATTCTTTATCTTTGATACCTATGATATCACATGCATCATTGACTTGCTTTGTTGCATTAGCAAACGGATCATGTTTTACCAAGATGGTGGTACTAAATGAGGTCATTTTATATAAGTTTGGTTGAAAATCGATGATCGCATCTTAGTAATTTATGATTTATAGATAAACTTTCTTGTGATTCAGTTTTCTATCTAATTTGTCAATTGCCTCATCTAATGCAATAATATTCATTTCAAGAAAGTTTGACAGGTGGAAAATTGCACCATATTTTTCACCAATTTTTGTGACCATGTTATTTTTTTGAAGTACTTTCATGTGATGTTGAATTGCCTTATAATCAAGATCAAGTTCTTGTGCCAGTTGATGTGTGTTGTATGGTTTATCAAGTAAATGCATGATGATTCGTAATCGAGTAAATCCCCCTCTAGTACTAGTAAACAAGTAAAGCAGTAATTTCCTAGTTTGTTTATCTGGTTTTCTTTGCTCAGGGATTTGTTTTGATCTGATAATTTCTTTGAATTCTAAGAGTTGGTTGGCCATATTTCTTAAAATAGATAAACCAAATTTTGCTTAAAACCCTATTTCCAGATCTAGTCCATATTGACCTTTTACGCCTAAGAAGATAGGATTAGCCTATCTTACCCCTATCTTTTCTAAAAGCTACAATTCCAGTCATAGCTCTAGTCATAGCTTTTGATAGGTAAATTGATAGCTTCAGTCATAGCTAAGTTATAGATATAGAAAAAATATACAAATAGAAAATTATAGAATCAGTAGCTTTGAGTTTTCTAAAATCAATAATAAAATTACAACTTTTCTTTTGTAGTGTATTTTATGTTAAGAGTGCCAGAACGTAATTTCACATGATAATTTTTAAAATAGAAATAATATCTTACCGTTTCATCAGGAGTTGTAACAATTAAAGACCAATCAGTTTCTGGGACATTTGATAAATCATAATCCATATCATAATGGTGGAATCCATTAACATCTGGACCAGTTATAACCCACTTTCCAGTATCAATATCTATTTTTTAAACATCAAAGAGAATACTCTCGTTTACATCACGAATAGGTTTTTTTGCTTTGTGGGAGTTGTTATTCATTTGTAATTCAATCTTCTTTCAAGAGTGCTTTGAATTTTTTAAAATCAGCTTCGTTAATATCATTACTAGCAAATCTTTTTCTCAAAGTTACCAGTGGATCCTCTTTATCACTAGGATTTGAGCGTCTAAAGTAAAACTGTACTACTAGAGTAACCAAGACAGTCATCGTAGAGATTATCCCCACAAAATCACCTAGTTTTGCCAGTTTAGATTCACCAACTGCATCACAGTTTTCAGTACAAATAGGCTCAATAATTACAACATCATAGATTATCCAAGCCCACATCAATGCATAAACTCCTACAAGCAGAATAGCTAAAGTCGTTCTTGTTGCATTTTTGTTGTTTAGTAAAGACATGGTAATGATTAAGAAAAAAATAGTGTAGTTAAGTATGATGCACTACAGGAATAATTTTTCCATCAATCTGTAATTTCCACTAGGATTATGAATTTTATTTAAAAATCTGAAGCAGGATCATTAGGATCGTAAGAAGAATTACCATCAGGTCCATTAGGACCATGAATGTCACCAGTGCCTAAACCTCCTGAACCTCCTGGACCGCCAAATCCATTTGCTGAAGATCCACCCATACCTCCTGGGCCACCAGGACCATTTTCAGATGCACCTCCAGCCCCACCTCTGCCTCCTGGACCATTATGATTAGAACTTCCTTGACCACCTGGACCACCAGATCCATCAATTGAAGGACCCCCATTACCGCCAGGAACTGCAGGACCATTAGAAGTTCCACTAGGTCCACCTTCGCCTCCTCTTCCAGTAGTTGCACTACCGCCAGTTCCTCCCCTTCCAGCAGTATCACCATCGCCACCTACGCCACCAGTACCACCAGAAACGCCACTACCTCCTATACCACCACTGCCACCAGTTTTACCAGAGCCACCGTTGCCTCCTATACCTCCTTGATTGTTAATTGAATCACCACCATCGCCACCTTTTCCAGCTTGACCATTAGTAGAAGCACCACCTTTTCCACCAATTGCACCAATACCATCTGTAGAACTTCCTCCTTTTCCACCATCACCGCCAGGACCATCAGTATTATTCCAACCATCACCCCCGCTTCCAGGAGTTCCTCGATTTGGATTTTCAGGATGATCACTAGGCCAACCATCATAACCATTAGGATGATCAGGATTACCAGGTTTACCAAAAGGATATCCAGGTGGATAATACATACCAGTTACAGGATCAGTGTAACCACCGTTTTCTTTTTCGTTTCCGTTTTCATTTTCACCCGGCATGAATTCGGTATTAGATTGTGGCATTAGTTACGATTCATATTATAATACTTAAACATAATCTAAATACAGATTATGTTTCTTAAAGTCAAGATTATTCTTGTGATGAAGAACTAGGAGGAATTTTTTTCCTTCCATCTGTTATGCAAATCCCCTTCCAAGATTTTGTATTTAGATTAACAGTTCCACGCATAAACCATTCACAATATTTTCCTAAACCTGGATCATCAATGTAATGATCTCTGATAGTTATGATTTCAATAGTAGTGATATCTTCATTTGCAGGTTTGGTAGTATCAATTTGACATCTACATTCATCACAACAAGTATCTACTTTATCTGGCCAAATTTTTTCAGCTTTTTCAGTTAGTAAACGTATAGCCTCAGAATTGGTTAGATGATTATCATGATCCTGATACCAAGAAAGTATGTGTTCATCTGTTACAAGTTTTGTTACAAGGGTTAGGTTTTCTCTTTTATGTTCTACATGGTTACAATTGTGACCTTGACATGCCATATGTTACATTGTGAAGATTTGAGATAATTAAACGTGGTTGTAATAAGATTCACTTGACATTGGAAAAAGGTCGTCTAAATTTTTCCACCGATCTGTAATTCATAGAAAAGGACCATTACAAAGGCACTCTTTTTGACATCTTCCAGATCTTTTCCATATTCAAGCATGACAATTACCCTTAAATTGACTGAGAAGAGTTCTTGATAATATGATGGCTTCACGCGGTTATGATATGACGCCTACCATGTATTCTCCAGATGGCAGAATATACCAAGTTGAGTATGCAATTGAGACCGTAAAAAGAGGAACATTAGCACTTGGTGTCCGTACTAAACAAGGAGTCATTATGGCTGTTGAAGAAAAGCCAAGAGCATTACAAACTAAGAATATCACACAGAAAATTTTCCAAGTAGATTATCATATAGGAGTTGCAGCTGCAGGATACATCCCAGATGCACGTGTTCAAGTAGACGGTGCAAGATTCTTTTCACAAGGAAATAGAATGACATATGATGAATCTGTCGAGATTGCAACAGTTGCTAAACATTTAGCTGATCAAGCTCATCAATTTACACAATATGGTGGAGTACGTCCAAATGGTGTAGCCATGATAATTGCAGGAGTTGATCAAAAAGGAGAGTCAATCTATGTCACTGATCCTAGTGGAACATATGTACAATATGCAGCAGTTGCAATAGGAGCAGGTTCTGATGATGTCAATGCATTTTTAGAAAAACATTACAATGAAGATATGAGTTTAGATGATGCAGCATCTTTAGCAATTGCAGCAATTAATCTAAAAGCAGAACAAAAAGATGGGATCAATCATGTAAAAATGGCAAAGGTTACATCTGAAACAAAAGTTTTTGAGAAAGTTTCTGAATCTGATTTACAAAATTATTCTCAAAACGCATCAAAATTTGCTCCACAATAGAAGTTTTAGATTTGAAAACTAATCATACAAGCATACAGAGACGATAGATTATGGGTTTAGGAAGTTATTGGGGAGAAGTGATGGATGTACTTCGGGAGATTATTCCAATTTATGATAAAGTGAATTCCATTATTTCTCTTGGTAAAGATGTTGAACATAGAAATCGTGGGATTTCACAAAGAGTATTTCCAGGAAATAAAATTTTAGATGCAGGCTCTGGTTTTGGTAACATGTCAAAAACAGCAATGAAATTAACTGATGGAAAAATTTCAATTACACTTTATGATCCTCTGGTTCCCATGTTAAAGAATACAAGTACTCATTTTGAAAAATCACCAGACATGGCAAATGGAGTTTTTGAGCACATCCCATTTAGAGAGGAAGAGTTTGATGCAGTACTATGTGGATATTCACTAAGAGATGCAATCAATTTGAGAATTGCGATTTCTGAAATACACAGAGTATTGAAAAAAGATGGAAGATTTGTTATTGTAGATTTAGGAAAACCAGATGAACCATTTTTTAGAGCAGGAGTTTCATTTTATCTTAGATGTATTCTTCCAATTCTTGCATTTGTGGCAGGAGGAAGGTTGGGATTAAAGTTTGGAACACTGTATGGAACATACAAGAGATGGCCTCAAAACAAAAAACTTGAAGAGTTGTTGTTAGAAAAATTCTCCAAAGTAGAATTTGAGAAGGATCTTATGGGTGGGGCAATAATGGTTGCCGCATACAAATGAACAGAGTTCTGATACTAGTTAACATTACTGGCTTAATCATAGGAATTTCTTATGGATTGCATGGACCAATCTTACCAGTTTTTGCAAAAAATATTATCGGTGCTACATATTCTGAACTTGGACTAATTGGACTGACTAATTTTATTCCATACATGTTCATTCCACTCTTTGTAGGAATTCTTCTTGATAGATTCAATAACGGATATCTTCTTGCATTAGGAGCTGCGATTAATTCTGCATCAATCTATCTTCTGTCAATAGCTCAATCAGTTCCAGAGATAATGGGATTCAGAATTATGACTGGTGTAGCTCATGCATTTTTTTGGCCTCCATGTGAATCCATCATATCTAATGAGAGTACTGAAAAAAGCAGGGTAAGAAACATCTCATGGTTTACAATGTTTTTTGTAATTGGATTTATGGTAGGACCATTATTAGGAACTGCATTCCTTGAAGGCCTAGATATCACATACAGAATTTTATTCCAAATTGCGGCATTCATTTTAGCTGCTGCAATAATTACCTCACTTTTAGCCTCAAAAAAAAGTATCAGAAATCATCATGACAGATTTTCTTTTTCTTCAATTAAGGAAATAAAGAAATTTCCAGAAGTGATAATTTTATTGATTTTTTGTACATCATCTTTTGGGATAATTCTAACCATCTATCCAGCATTCCTAAATGATAATGGGATGACTGCTACAGATATTTTGTTATTGTATTTTGTTTTTGGGATTGCACGTGTTGCATCACTTGCAATGGCAGGCAAGTTTGCAAGAAAAACTAGTCAAACTTTGATTGCTGCAACAATTGCAGTTTCGATAGGATTAGGAATATCAGTAATTGCGGATTCAATTATTACATTTGGAATTGCGTTGGTTTTGATGGGATTTGGGTTTAGCATATTCTTTCCATTAACTTTAGAGATAATTTTGAGTAAGACCAGAAAAGGGATTTCAGGTAAAATTATTGGCGCATATGAAACAGTTTTTGGAATGGGTTGGGCAATAGGACCTACCATTGGAGGTCCAATCACACAATCATTTGGAAATGAGACACCGTATTTGGTGTTTGGAATAATCGGGGTAGGAATAACATTGCTAGCAATAGTTTCTAGAAAGAAACTAGAACCACAAAAAATTGTGTATTAGATATCCATTGTGCCACGTTTTTTGGAGCAGATATCAAGTGCATCAACAATGTCTGTCACAAAGACTTTACCATCACCTTTAGTTCCAGTACAAGCAACATTTGCAATTGCATCTATGATTTCATCTAATTTAGGATCATCAACAATACAGATAACTAAATCTCTGCTAAAGTATTGACCAACTAAAGGAGGATCTTGTGCGCCTTGTCCTTGAACTTGATGAACGGTTACACCCCCAACACCACACTTTTTGATTGCAGCAATGACTGCATCTCTTGATCCGGGTTGAATGATTGCTTCAATTTTCTTCATAAAAATAATTAGAATTGAATTTATTTAAATCAATAACTACTTCTCATTCGTGATATTCAGGAAAAAATAAACGGGATAGGCATAAGATTAGACATTACGTTTAATTTCAAATTAGGATATTTCTCAGTATGCTAGATTATTCATTAAATATAGCTGGAAGTGAATGGATGATAATTATTTTTGTTGCATTGATTTTGATTTTAGGAACAGGGAAACTTCCAGGGGCTGCCAAAAAATTAGGTAAAGCTGTTAATGAATACAACAAAGCAAAAAATGAAATCCAAGATCAGATGAAAGAAGTGACAGAGCAAACACCCACAATTTCAGGACCAGTTGGAACAGAGAGAGAAAAGTTAGAAACTATTGCAAAATCTGTTGGAATCAAAGTTGAAGGTAAAACAGATGATGAGCTTCGAGAAATTATTTCTACAAAAATAGGTCAAAAGAAAGTAGATGAAGGAAAAAAAGAATAATAAATTATTTTGATTTTTTTATTCGATACATATCCTTGTCAAGTCGTTTTTTAGCAAATTTATAATAATCTGGAACAATTTCAAATCCAAGGAATCTTCGGTTAAGAGATTTACTTACAACTGCTACTTGTCCAGAGCCAAGAAAAGGATCAAAAACAATATCTTTTTTTTCACTTGAATATTCTAGAAGTTTTTTTATTATTTCAGAAGGAAGTTTAGTAGGAGTTTTTTCATCCCCGGTCCAATATTCTCTTTTAATATCCCATACGTCTTCTTTGTCTTTATAGTGTAAACTACGGCCATCATTAGTTTTATCATCTTTTTTGAACCTAGAAAATGGGAAAAACTTTCTTTTCTTATCATCTTTGCAAACATAAAGACAATGATAATGTGAAGTGACAAATTTCTTTTTTGTAACTACACCAAACTGATATTTCCAAATAATATGATTGATGGTTATGAATCCAACATCATCTAATGCTCGTAAAATATCTTTAAGATTATTCCATCCAGAAAAAACATACATGCTTCCAGAATCCTTTAGAATTCGAAATGCTTGGCTCATCCATGCAAAAGTGAAATCATAATAATCTTCAGGTTTGATTTCAGTATAACCAGAAAGGACCCTAGATGAAGTTCTGTTATAATTTGCCTTTTTTGCCTTAAAATTAATAGCAAAAGGAGGATCAGTTATCACAAGATCGATTTTATTTTTAGGAATGGAATTCATCCCTTCAATACAGTTTTGATTGTAAATTTTGTTAATTTCGATTTTTTTCATTTTTAAATTCAAGACTATTTCCTAGCTTAATAATGTCATGGACTAATTATGTCGATTAACAATAAATCACTAAAGATTTCTCATGAAATAGATCTTGAAATTCTCATGTCCAAAATGTAAGTCAAAAATAGAGATTCAAAAAACATTTAACAAAAAAATGCATGTTTCTTGTGGAAAATGCGGAATTGAAGATATTTTAGAATTTGCAAAAAATTTTGACGAGGTATTTCTTGAATTTCTCTCAAGATATGATAAAGGATTAGTTTCTGAAAAAGGCCTATCAGAGAATCTCAAGGATGAGGGAATAGTACGAGGAGAAGATGAAATCAAAAAGATGATCGGTAAGAACAAGCCAGATAAAATTACAGAGGAAATTCTATTTTCAAAAAAAGACTATATTTCACAATACAAAGTTTTGAGTAATCCTGAGCCTGAAATGGGCTGTAAAGTAGAAGATTTAGGACTTGATGAATCAATTACAGAACATCTCAAAGAATTGAAGATAGACCAATTCTACAAATTTCAAGAAGATGCAATTGGGGAAATTACATTTGGTGAAAATGTTGTAATTGAAGCACCTACAGCATCAGGCAAAACAGAAGCATTTTTGATTCCAGTAATTCAGAAAATAAAAAAAGATGCAAGTGATGGAAATGTTTTTGCAATTTTTGCATATCCTACCAAAGCTCTATCCCGTGATCAATATCCAAAAATTCACAAGTTTGCAGAAAAAATTGGAATCAAAGTAAAAGTCTTTGATGGAGATACAAAGTTAGAGGAAAGAAGAGAAATTATTGATAATCCACCACATATTCTAATTACAAATTTTGATGTGTTACATTATCACATGTGGCATCAAACAAAATTCTCATCATTATTAACATCAACTAGAATTCTTGTAACTGATGAAGCACATGTGTATTCTGGAATTTTTGGATCAAATGTTCATTACATCATAAAAAGACTCAAGAGAATTTGCACCAACAAATTACAGTTTGTAGCAGCATCAGCCACACTTGATGATGCAAAGGAATTCTGTCAGCAGTTGTTTGGAGATAAAATGCAGAAAATTAAGGGATCAGGCAAAAAAGGTCAAACAGATTTTGCAATGCTGTTTCCGTCACTTAGAACACAAAGAGCATTAATGATAGAATTGACAAAAAAACTAACGCAAAAAAATCACAAAACAATGGTCTTTAACAATTCACATCTAAATTCCGAACTATTAGCAATTCAGGCAAAAAAACAAAAAGTCAACATCAAAGTTCACAGGGCAGGTCTAATGGCAAATTATAGAACTTCAGTTGAGAAACAATTCAAAGAAGATAGTTTGCAGGCCATTTCATGCACACCTACGCTTGAATTAGGCATAGATGTAGGCAATGTGGATTGTGTAATTTCATCTACCATCCCAGTAAACAGACTGGTTCAAAGAATAGGAAGAGCAGCTAGGAAAGGTCAAAGAGGTTATGCATTTTTAGCATTAGGGAATGATCCGATTTCACAATATTACAAGAATCATCCTGATGATTATTTTGAAGATATTGAAAAAACATACATCGATCCCAAGAATCCTTTTGTTGAAGAATTTCAAGTACTAGCAATGGCATGTGATAAACCAATTTCCAAACACGAGTTAAAAGAGCATCAAGAGGTAATAGAGCACCACATAATCAAAGAGAATCTCAAGATATTCAATAATAGAATAATTCCAAATTTTGATAAAATTAATTCATTGCTAAAGGATTACAGCATTAGAGGAATCGGAAACTCAATTGATATTTTCTTAAATGGAAAAAAAGTAGGAGACAGGGTTCTTCCAATAGCATTAGAGGAACTACACAAAGATGCAATCTATTTTCTTGCAGGAACTCGTTACAAAGTAAGAGAATTTGAATATCCAGAAAAAAATTATGCAAAGATTGAGAGAATTCCAAGAGACTATCCATACTATACAAAATCATTAACAGAAGAATGGCCAACAATTGAAACAGTTTTTGAAAAAAGAAATGCAAATGGAATAGAAGTTGCATTTTGTAAATTACATATCCAAAAGAAAGTGTATGGTTATGTTAACATAGAATTGGGCCAAGAAATCACTCAAGGCGAAAAAGTCATGCTAGACACACCATTAGAATATGATTTTATCACTAAAGGAATTGTTTTCCATGCACCAAGACCACTAAAAATTATTGAAAAAGCAGAAGATGAGGATTATGCAGAGGCAAGTGGATATCATGCAACAGAGCATGTGGTTATTGAAGGAAGCAATATGATTACAGGAGGGGTATCACAAGATTTGGGAGGTATTTCTCTAGGAACATCAGGCTTGATTTTCATCTATGATGGAGCAATAGGGGGAAGTGGGGCAAGTAAAGCACTCTATGATAGATTTGAAAAAGCTCTTGAGAGAAGTATGTTTATTGTAAAAGAGTGTCCATGTGAAAGCGAATCAGGATGCCCAAGGTGTACATTCTCATACAGATGTGGAAACAACAATGAATACCTGCACAAATATTCGGCATTAGAGATTCTAGAGAGAATCAATGATGGGGAAAAGACAGAATTAATTGATCCTACTGAAGGAGACAGACCTTTAGTATGATTAATCAAAATGGGATAAATATAACAATAATTTAATACAATTATGCAAAAAGTAGCTCTTGTAACAGGCAGTTCATCAGGAATTGGATTAGAAACAGTATTGGCACTTGCAAGGGATGGTTATCATACATTTGCAAGTATGAGAAATATCAACAAGGCAGGAGAGTTAGAGAACGCTGCAAAAAAAGAAAATCTATCAGTAGAGATAATTGAATTAGATGTGGATAAAGAAGAATCAATAGTTTCTGCAATAAAAAAAGTAATGTCAGATGTAGGAAGATTAGATGTTCTAGTAAACAATGCTGGGTATGGACAGTTTGGATGCACAGAAGATGTGTCAGTAGATGATTTTAGAAAACAATTTGAAACTAATTTCTTTAGCATTGTAAGAATTATTCAAGAAGTATCTCCAATTATGAGAAATCAGAATTCAGGAATTATTGTAAATATTAGTTCTATTGCAGGAAGAATGGGATTACCAGGATCTCCAGCTTATATCAGTTCAAAGTTTGCACTAGAGGGATTTGGAGAATGTTTGAGATATGAGCTTGGGCAATTTGGAATTAAAACCACATTAATTGAACCAGGAGTGATTAAAACAAACTTTTTTGAATCTATGAAAATTCCAGATTCCAAGACAGACCCAAAATACAAGCAACTAACAGACCACATCCATTCAGGACTAAAGATGATGGTAGAGCTTGGAACTGCACCATCTCAAGTAGCAGATGTCATAATCAAGGCAATTCATGCAGATGAGATGCTTCCAAGATATATCGTAGGAACTGATGCTGCTATGTTTATGGAGGCAAAAAAGATGAAAACAGACATAGAATTTGAGAAATATCTGAGTAAAGAGCTATTTCCTAGCTGACATCGTACTTGTACGTTAAATTGATATACACATAGAATAGAGTTTTTGTCAAAGTCCGCAATTTTAGAGTGAAAGAAATGAAATGGAAAACACTGCAACATAATGGAATCTTATTTCCTCCTGACTATGAGGCTCAAGGAATCAAGATAAAGATCAAAGGGGAGCCAGTAAATCTAGATGTAAATCAAGAAGAGATGGTATACCAATGGGCAAAAAAGAAAGACACACCATATGCTCAAGATAAGGTTTTCCAAAAAAACTTTACTGTAGATTTTGCTAAAACTCTAGATTCTAAATTTAAAAAAATTTCATATGATGATATTGATTTTTCAAATGCATACAAGGTAGTTGATAAAGAAAAAGATCTCAAAGAGATGATGACAAAAGAAGAAAAGAAGTCAATTGCTGCAAAAAGAAAAGAATTACGAGAAAAACTAAAAACAAAATATGGAATTGCCATGATGGATGGAAAAGAAGTCGAAGTTGGAAACTACATGGCAGAACCTCCAGGCATATTCATCGGGAGAGGAGAACACCCAATTAGAGGAAAATGGAAACCTCGGGTTACTGCAAAAGATGTTACACTAAACCTAGGCAAAGAAGCAAAAGTACCTGAAGGGAAATGGGATAAAATTATTCATGATAAAGATTCGATGTGGTTAGCCAGTTGGATGGATTTTCTAACACAAAAAAGAAAGTATGTTTGGCTTGCAGATTCTTCAGGATTAAAACAAGATAGAGATAAAGCAAAATACGAAAAAGCAGTAAAACTTGCCAAAGAAATTGAAAAGATAAAAGATAGAATTGTAAAAGATATGAAAAACAAGGATGCAAAGATAAGCAGGATTGCTACTGCATGTTATCTGATTTATAGAACTTCAATGAGGGTGGGTGATGAAAAGGATCCAGATGAAGCAGATACAGTAGGTGCTACAACCCTAAGAAAAGAGCATATCAAAATTACTGCAAATACAATTGAGTTTGATTTTCTAGGTAAAGACAGTGTAAGATGGGAAGAAACACTGGTAGCTGAAGGTCATGATAAACAATTTCAAGAAAATTTGAAAAAATTAATTGAAAAGAAAAAACCAAAAGATGACATATTTGATGGAATTACATCAAGACATGTAAATGCATATTATTCAAGTATTGTAAGGGGATTAACCGCCAAGGTATTCAGAACATATCTTGCATCAGCAGTAGTTAAAAAATACCTCATAGAGCATGATAATCTAAAAGGAAAAACAGCAAATGAGAAACTATACCATGCTAAATTAGCAAATCTAGAAGCTGCCATGATGTGTAATCACAAAAGAACTATACCAAAAACATTTGAGCAGTCATTACAAAAAAAGAGGGATTCTCTAAAAAAGAGAGAAAAAGAAAAAGCATGGGAGAAAACCAAAGAAACTTTGAAAAAAGTAGAATCATCTGAACCAAAAACAGATCCTCAAAAGAAAAACAAAGAGAAGAGAATCAAGACATTAAATGAACAAATCAAAAAGCAGAAACTCAAGCACAAAGAAAGAATTGAAAAATTAGAGTTACAAATTGATTTGTCTGAAAAAACTAAAGATTACAACATTGGAACATCATTGAGAAACTACATTGATCCTCGTATTTTCAAAGCATGGACTGATGAGGTTGGTGCAGAGTGGGAAAAATTGTACACATCAGCATTACAGAAGAAATTCCTTTGGGTCAAAAGTGAAAAGTTGAATTGGTCTGAAATTGCCAAACAGTAAAAAAATCAATTATAATTCCAGACGTAGCATTTAATTTCCCAAATTTTCAGGCATATACTATGCCGGGGTAGCTCAGCCGGGTTAGAGTGCCAGTTCGCTTGGTAATCTCTAACGGTTCTCCAACTAAGGCAATACTCATAATCTGGAGGTCGCGAGTTCGAAACTGCAATGGAGTTCAAAATTTGGAATTTAATTGGACAGCGTTGTATCAAAATATAGAAGATTTAGATTCATAATCTTGTATGGGATGACGCAAGTTTCGATAAACTCGTTTACTTTACTATTAAAACTGGAGTACTAGCTTTTTGCATAATTGCTTTTGCTACACTTCCAAAATAAGTTGCAGCATCACCTGCACCTCTTGAACCCATCACTATGAGATCAATCCCATTTTTTTCATTTTCTGCAAAGTCAATAATACTTTCTTTAACCTCTCCACCTACAATACTATGTTTGAACACAATTCCATTTTCTGCGGCTTTGGTTTTTGCAGAATTCATAATTGTTTCAACTTCTTTAGGTATAATTTTTTTAAAAATACCAATTTTTTGGATACTATCTCTAGTTTGAATAGGTACAACAAAGATACCTGATAAAACTGCCCCACATTGTCTTGCAAGATAAATTGCATTTTCTAATCCTCTGAGTGAGTTTTTTGAACCATCTAATGGAACAAGAATTTTTTTCATTTGAATTTTTAACATGATGATATTAAGTCAATTAAGAACTTAACCTCAAGGTAATTACAATATGCCAAGAATGTAAGAATGATTTCTGTTATAATCTATTGAGATTTAATTTTTAACCTTGGATTTTTTAGCATTACATTTTTTACAGAATCTATATGGATCACAATTTTCTCCACAAGTGCAAATATTTTCATCAGACCCATGTCCCATACTGCTTCATTTCGTTTCTAATCTATTAAAATTAAAACCATGATTATTCCAAAGGAAAATCAATTCCTAATAGACTTAAACCTTTTACTCTTGTAGTCTAAAACTAGACTTTTTTTATAAATAAAATGAGCAGGTATCAAACTAATTTCACAAAACTCGCCAGCAGTGTTTTTAGGATAATGAAAATATCAAACTAAAACTTTGATACCGCAAAGGGGTTCAACTCTATGGGGATTCAGCCACCAAATTGGGGATAGAAATGGATGCAGATAGGCACAAAAAAATAAAAAGGATTATTGAGGTTTAAGACTTGCCAAAGTATCTAAAATCACTTTGATTTGTTCCATGATGACTGTTTGCATATCACTTAGTTGTTTTTGCAAATCATCAATCTGGTTTCGTAATTGTTGATTTTCTTGTCTTAACTTCTCAATTTCTGCAGAATCTGTGGTGTCAGTTGTGGTGTCAGTTGTGGTGTCAGTTGTGGTGTCAGTTGTGGTGTCAGTTGTGGTGTCAGTTGTGGTGTCAGTTGTGGTGTCAGTTGTGGTGTCAGTTGTGTTGTCAGTTGTTGAGTCATATTTGGTTTAAGATAAAACATAATAT
>JAJCXK010000087.1 GCA_029263475.1 Candidatus Nitrosopumilus sp. | reverse complement strand
CTGATCAGTTGTGACCACCATGGACAGCTCCAGTTGCTGTGGATAGTCAACCAAGCTTACAAGTTTTCCTGTAATGAACAAGTGATTTTCCGTATCGACAGACTGAGCTGAAAATGTTTCATCTTCTATTCTGAGCGGTCCGCTGAACATCGAAGATGATACGCCGTGTCCATATGCAGAATTAAAAAACACAGAAATGACCATCACCGCCACTCCAAAAACAAGCAAAGTTTTGATTTTCATTTTCTAATCATTCCAACTTGGTTCTTCAATATTTATTGGAACATCAAATGGAACCAACTGATGCGCCCTGGCAGTATAGTATTCTCGGGCATCATGCAGCATCTCATGTATTGCAGAATTGAATCCAATTTTCAGGATATCATTTTTTGTACTGAGGCCACTATGTGGAATCTCTGAATTTTGTACAAAGACTTGTGCAATTTTTAGCTTTTTTGCCAGTTCAAGACTTTGGGTTTCATTGGAATATGCAGCAATTGTGCCCCCAGCATACCTTGGCCACCAGTCATTAGGTGACGGTTCTGGCTCTAACCTTGCATCCCACTCGTAAAGTCCAGTTCCGTTAAGTGAAAACGTCATGGTTTGAGCAGGATCCAGTATGGGGTTTGTCCATTCTGGTCTGGGTTGGTCTTTTGTCTTTTCATCTCTGTACACGCTTATTTTCATTGGAACTGACATGCCGTTATAGAATAACATGTCATTGTCATCATCAAGGTTTACAGTTATTGTGCTGTGTGGATTGTAATTATTATCGTCTTTTGAAAATATAATGATAGGCTGATCATCAAACAACGAATCAAGTGGCAATTCATCTAGGACATCATCATGAAAAATCAACTCCTCAAAAGAAAGACTCCATCGAATTTGATTATAATATGCGCCACCATCAAACATGTAGCTTTTTCCATCAGTTCCATTTATCACTGATTTGTAAAAAACCTGAGATGATTCATCAGCACCTCCAACATGCACATTAAAATCATCATTTGCATTTTCTATGTTCTGCCTTTTCAGTTCATTTTTTATCTCATCTTTTAGCACCATTTTTCCAAGTTCTCTGTAAAATATTGATCCGTACTTTTCATTAATTTTGTACAGTTCTTCTTTTGACATATTTTTCCAGTAGTCCAGCGGTTTGAAAAGAAGGGTAGACTTGTTGCCATCAACTATTGGAGAATATGATACGTGTAACGTTGAGCAGTAACTTTTTGGATCCCCGTTTATCTTGTAGCATATCTTCCCAGGAGTTATCTCAAGGACGTATCTGTTGTAACTCCCAGATTGTTCAAACGTTGCAGTATGTGCAGACAAATCATATGCTGCATCAAAGACATGATCATCTTCACATGCCATTTTTATCTTGTTGCAAATCTGAGATGCTGTATCTCCGGTAATCTGTACAGGGATTGAATCGTTACTGTTTTGCATCTGCATATTGTACGATGATGAATAGTCTGGAACTATGTCTGCATTGAAGATTGGGTTTGATATTGATTCTGCAACCTTGATCAACTCTTCAACCGGAAGACTCGAGCTCATGCTGACAAGTATTCCGTCATCAGGCATGGATACCTGAAGGTCTGAACGCTGTGGTATAGGCATGCCAAACCTGTCTCCAACCCAACGCTGTTCTGCTTTTCCTGTATTGCCATTTATCGTGACAGGCCAAGTTTGGGGCTCACCTGGAGTGTCTGAATGGCGAGAACCAAAATTAAGTATCTCAGGGTGAATTACATAAGACAGATAGATTCCCTCATAATGCCAGGTAAAATCGCATGCGTCTGTCTCACTTGAGATGGGTTCTGGCGATATGTACACGGTAATTCTATCCCCATGACGTCCTACCGTAATTTCCTGGATGTCATACCCTTCTGGCAGGTATTTTGGTAAATCAAAAATAAAACCTACTTGTTTGTGTGCATCTACAATAGATGGTATTATGGTCTCTACATGAGACAGCAAGGGTCCTGGAGGACCACAGTATCCCCAATGGGTCAACTCCTGCCACAACGCATCATCACATTTCAGACCGTCAAATGTTTTGTTTTCCTGTGTGAAAGTAATCTTTTTTTGAATATTGTCTATTTCTTTGAGATATAGTAATGACAAATTAGCATCATTGTTTTTCTCTGTACAGTCACTTACAATTGATTGGTGTTCATCAGGATACATCTCGTGATGTGCAGTATTTGTAGGATAAGATGCTGTAATATCGATGCGATTATCATCAAGTATTGAGACTTGCTTGAGATGTCTACTGATGTCTTGTTGATTGTCATCTAGAATCAGTAATGTTTTTTTGTGATATGACCAACCACGCTGTTCTAGTTTTTCTTTAGTTTCAGGTCTCACACATGCAGGAGAACCATCATGTTTTGTAATCAAGGTCAATGATTTGCTGCATTGAATATCATCAATTGTAATTCCTGACTTGAACTGCATTAGAGGAGACAATATTTTTGAGATTCGATTTTTTTCTAGTTTAACGCATTTATCTTCATAGAAAGGAACACACCACGCCATAAATTCATCAAATGTTTTTTCTTTCATATCATTGGGAAGTATGATTGAATGCGTGTAAGGTTGATTTGGATCATGTTCTGCGAATACAATTCCTGTAAATCCAACCATTCCAATTACAAATATTATCAAGAATCTAGTCTTCATTTTCACACAATTCACTGATCAAACAAAATCATATCAATTAGACAATCTAAATCCTATCTCGGTAAAATACGCATATTCTGCCTTGTTTTCTGGTTTCTCCAATATGCACAGGCTAGTCTCAATGTCACTATCAGTAGCATTTTGTGGCAGATTTACAAGGGTTGGATACAACGATAAAAACTCCACATGATAATTCCCCTGACTGTCTGGGAGTATCCCCAAGTTTCTTTCTGTCATGTACACTGTATTCACTTCAGGCAGTATTGGGATTGTTGGAGATATGCCGTTTGTTATGTCAACACGCTTGTCCTCGCAGATTGCAAGATATGCTATCCCAGCTGCAAAAACTGCAAAATTATCTCTGTCAATTACAGAATCATCCCATACGTCATCGCCGTGTTCGTCTACAAAATCCCATCCTCCAGAGCCTTTGGGTAGGAAATCCCAGACAACCCCTTTTGTATTGTCACCTTCACGAGATATGGAAAAACGATCCCATGTTGCCTGCCCATGGACATTTGTATCAACGTCAGTGATTGCAAGTGGCAGCAGATTGCGCTTGTTTATCGGATCTTCGATGGTTATGATGGTGGGATAATCCACTGGATCATTTTCAATAATGTTTTGGTTTTCCAAGTCTACAAACTTCTCCCCAAGCAAGTCCCACTTGTTATCAAGAACAGCTTTGTGAATTGTGTTAATGCTTTGAACTGACATGCCGATGATGTATTTGTAAATTCCATTTTCAGATTCCTTGGAGTTTGGATACAGTTGCTTGTCTGATTCAAACGTTCCTGCAACACCAACATGTGGTGGAAGTGTGTCTCGCTGGCCATAATATCTCAGATCAAGGTTTTGCACACTGTTACCTTCTTGTGTTAATGACTGTACAAACTGTTCACCTGTCATAATTGCAAATTTTGTAAACGAATTCTCATCAATGTATCCTCGTTTTTGCAGTGGTAGGATATGCTCATGTGATATGCAGACCGGTCTTCCATCGGATTTTTTCATCATCAGAACATGTCTGTTGGTGATGTCTGTTGTGCATTCTATGTTGTTTTTTAAAATCCCGTTTGCAATCTGTTTTAATGGTGGTTCTATTTCCGGCATTTTACCCAAGCATTCCTTGTCGGTTTCAAGTTGTGCCAAATCAATTGGGGCATTGAAGTTTTTACCATCATCTGAACTGTAATGATACAAAATACAATTAGAATTGTAATCAGGATCAGTGACAACGTGGACAAACCCGTCATCCACATCGGCAATTATGCCACCTGGACTAATGTGATAACCTTGCAGGATGTCAACTGTTTCCGAATAGTTTCCATTTTTGTCTTTAACGTTAAAGTGCATTGCAGAGTTCTCATAGGGATAGTTTTTGACTCCCGGGGCAAAATAGTACTGCTTGTCACTGTCAACTATGGTGAATACCCTGCCATACTGGCTAGTAAAACTGCTGGCAGGTATTTCTTCCATCTGAAAATCCTTTCCCTTGTTGTCACTTGTGCCAACAAACGTTTTGATTGTCTGTTTTGTGCCATCCCAATAGTCAGATTCCCAGAATACATGAAGTGTGTCATCCGTTACAAAAATTGCCTGTGACTCGTCACCGTACGTGTCAATGGAGTCTGGATCAGATGGCAGATGCTTTGATTTCTCAAACGTCAATCCTCCGTCATGGCTTACCGCAAAACTTTGATACCATCTTTCGACAATCTCTTGGTTTCTTTTCTCGTAAATCCTGTCTAACCATGCAACGTAGACATCGTCTCCTGACACTGCAATCTTCTGACCTGTAACGGATGTCTCTGCATTGTTGGTACTTACCTTTTCAGTAACTGTACCGTCAGGCAAAATCTTAATCAGGTACAGGTGGCCTTTCTCATCAAAGTTTTTTTCGTCATCAAAGAGAAGGTAGATCACGCCATCACTGACTGCTACACTGATGTCTTGGTTTACCTTGCCTTGATTGAAATGTTTTGCCGGTCCTGAAAATGTTTTGCCAAAATCATCACTAAAAGAATAAAACGCATAGCTTGTATTTTCTGCCCGGGTCCACATGGTACCAAAAATATACAGTTTTTGATTTACCATCTGGACTATATTGATGTCATAATGTATGCCATCATCACCTGCCAAGAGCAGTTTTGGTTCCGAGAAAGTAATGCCGTCATCATGGCTGATAAGCACATAGAAACTGGGTGGCGACTTGTTGTTTGGAGTGTATTGCTCATGGATTACAACGATGTTGTCATCTTGTGAAATAATTTCGGTAAAACCGATACGCGGTTCTTTTAGAATTGTCTTGGGTGTGATGGCTGTCTTGCCATCAACAACCTGGGTGAAAATAATTTCAGAATCCACATTTTGGTTACGCACTTGCCAAATTATGTTGGCCTTGCTGTCTTGAATTGAGATTGCAGGATCATCCACACGAATTTTAAGCTCACTTTCATGTGATCCAAACGCATGGATGTCTTCATCGTAGTTACTTGCAATTCCAATCCCGACTATTCCAGATAAAACTAACAAGACGAAAAGATTTTTCATGATACGACTAACGAAATGATGAGAAGTTCATAAAGAATTCTAATCTATAATTGTAGTTAAAAAAAATGAGCTGTAACGGAATCGGTCACAGGTACAAGAGACATCGTCGTGAAAATGCCCCAGTTTGACATTCTTTGACAAATTTCGACATTCTTTGACAAAACTTGACATCTTTGGACATTATTGGACATTTATCAGTGGACAAAATTGGATATCACTTGACAAAGTTGGGCATTGTTGGACATTGTTCAAAATAAAATCAAGAGTGTCTGGTGAATTATTTCACACTTGTTTCCCGTAAAATCTGCTAGAATTCATTCAAAAATTATTCACTGCGATCAGATTCTTTTTTCGGTATCAATCCGGCAGTTTCGGAAAACTCTCGGAGAATCTCGGAAAAGTTTCGGTAAAATCACCGAATTGATAACCGGAAAGATAGAACAGCGATCAAAAGTTTCTGGAAATGTCTACAAACTCTCGAGAGTTTTGGAATTATCAATCCGGTAAAATCCAAAACTTTTCGGAAAAATCATTTTGGTTTCCCGAAAAGATAGATAGCAATCAGGTAATATCTGAATATTTCACCGGAATGATAGAAAGTTACACCGGAATGATAAATGACAACACCGGATTGATAGGAAATTCTACTGGATTGATAGAAGAGGACACCGGAATGATAACCGAAACTAATGACACAGAACATGTTACAAGTGGAAGAAGAAGGCGTAGCAAGGAGAGAGGAAAGGACAGCAAACCCTGAAACTTTCCACTACACATAATCAAAAACTTGCCGCAGTTTAGAGACAAATCTCATGAAGAAGTTAGACGATACATACTTGAAAAGAAAGGAGTTGACATTGTAAGCAGCTTTAATTTTGGAAGTATAATGATTCCAATTTTGATTGTATCTGCAATAGTGGCAGGATGATATGGATTGTACTGGTTGATAACACGATTCCAGAAACAAAGAGAAATGTAACGTAAGAATATGATGAATGTCCACAGCAGAATGTATGAATAATTTCATGCCTAGAGCATGCCGCAATTCTACCGATTCTATGATATAATATTTGAAAATATAACATTCATGATTCAGCTGGATTGCGAGAAATCATTACAAAATCACGTTGCTCCAGATTGTTTGGAGGTAATGCTTTGAGATCTTTGTCATTTTTATTGTTACTCATGTTTGTACCGCTTGGTTTGGATGCCTTTGGTCAAGTAGAAATAGTCGAAGAACGAACCTATTCTGGAAATTTGTTAAATGATCCTATTGCCGTAGAAATTTTACAAAAAATTGAAGAATCCAAAAGAAAAATTGCAAATCTGGAACAACAAAATTTTGATAACATACAAGCACAAAAGTTCCTTGAGGATAGACGTGCAGTCGCATTAGATAGACTGAATCAATCCTTGGCTTTATGGGAAGAAGAATGGCATGAATTCTCGCCAAAAGTGGCATATCAGAAATTTATTGATAAGATGCCATCTGGTATTCAAGGAATTTACGCAAAACAATTTGAATTTACAGAATCAAAACATGAATTAGGATTAGATGCAAAAACTAACGCACTTGATGATGGAATGACTTCTTCTAATGCATTACAAAAATTCAACAGCGCTGCAAGATCAACTGTAAATGAACTTAATGACTACAATGAAATAATTCAACCTGATACTCCTTCTGAAATTACCACCAAAATTGCAATTATTCAGGGTGACATTGATTCAGATATTGCAGGTTATTTTTATCATCATGAAAGGTTGAGAGGGGAATTAAATGCAAAGTATGTTATTGAAGTGGAAAATGAGAGAAAAGAACTAAAAGAAATTCTAAAAGTATATCATGCTAATATGATATCCAGAGAGGAACTCACTGAACAACTAGGAATCATACGAGAGAGATACTCCCCAATCAAAGAAAATCTATTGGAAGAAAACACAAAAACTCTAGCTGAATTTGAGAAAAAATACATGGATTCCATGCAATACACAATAGATTGGATAAACAACAACGAAGATGTGTCTCCATTTGTTGAAGCAGTATGGGACCCTGAAGCCCATTCTATAGAACTTGTTAGAAAATAGTCACTTCATTGGTATCTGAAATTGATGAATGATAAATACGATACTGCAAATAATTTGCTGTTGTTAAAAAAATATGGCATTCCAATTGTGATTGCAGTCACTGTTGTATTTTCTACTTTACTGATATTGGACTATGAAGAAAAAAATATTCGAACAGAGTTGTATCACACCCAAATTGAAATCCAGCAAGCAGTAACTGACAGCATCTCAAAGAACATTTCCACAGAGTTGAAATTGATCTTTTTGGAACTAGACATACTTGCAAATTCCAAGGATCTGCAAGAAGATTTTCAAAGTGAAGAGTCCTTATTGTTAATGAAAACTACATTTAAAAAAATTAATCAAATAACTTCAACTTCAACAATACTACTAACAGATTCTAATTCGATGGTGACCGTTGAATTGCCCTTGGAAAACAATTTGTTTATTGGAACAAAGTTAGACGGATTTGGAATTAGACATGCAAAGGCTACACTAGAATCTCAAATCTCTTCTTGGGCGGGATCTGATAATTCGGGTTATCCTATAGCATTAATTCATCCAATTCTTGATGAAAATAAAAATCTCAAAGGGATGTTGATACTGTCATTGCCTGCAGAAGAATTTTTTGGCAGACATGGAAATCTCTATGATATAGATTCAAGATTTCTAGTATCTTTGGATGGCCAACATCGTTTCGTAACTAATCCAAATATTTCCCTAATTGGAGAAGATTTCTATGAAGACAAGGTTCAAGAATTCATTGATCGTGATGAATCATTTTACAGTCATTATGTGGATGTATTCAAAGGAAATTCGGGTGTTGCAATTTACAACATAGATGGCAATGAGGTCATAGACACTGGAAGTCCAATTCTTCTAGAAGACAAATACATTCTCTCAATTTTTGTAATTACTCAAACATCCACTTTGGTGGAGAAAATTGATGAGATAATGATGAGTAATAAAATAGTCACAATTGCGATGCTGTCCATCATTGCATTGGCTTTGATCCTTCTTTTCTTTAGACGTACGCAAACACTGGAAAAAGAAAAACTTACCATCATTGGTCAGTTAGCGTCAAACATTGCACATGACATGCGCAATCCGCTAGGAACAATAAAAGGCTCCATCAGAATCATAAAAAAACAGAATACTGATGATAACAATATCGTCAACAATGAGATAGAGAGAATCAATCGCTCGATACAAAGAATGTCACGTCAAGTGGAGCAGGTCCTCAACTATATTCGAAATACACCTATGACTCTGGAGACTGTGTCAATAAGTGAAATTCTGCAAAACAGTCTGGATGTTATTGTTGTTCCCGACAACATAGCAATCGACCATCCTAAAAACCACAAGAATATCATGTTGGAGTGTGATCCTCAAAAACTTGAAGTGGTCTTTGTAAATATTTTGATTAATGCAATTCAGGCAATCGGAAAAGAGAATGGAACAGTTGCAATCAGAGCAAATGAAGAAACAAACAACAGTATTTCAATCAAGTTTGAGAATTCCGGTCCAAACATATCCAAGGATGATCTGACAAAGATATTTGATCCACTCTTTACAACCAAATTGAGCGGTACTGGTCTGGGATTATCTGGTTGCAAAAACATCGTTGAGCAGCATGGCGGAAACATCAAAGTCACATCCAACCCAGTGATCTTTACAATCACAATGCCAAAAATTCAAAAAAATGATTGACTTTTTGAATGGAAACTGTTTTAATGATTTTTTCTTTATTGCAGCTAGTGAATAAAAGCAAGAAAATATTGCTAGCCGATGACGATTCTGATTTTTTAGAGGTTACACAGATCATGTTTTTGGATGAGGGCTATGACATTGTCTCGGCAGTTGATGGAGAGGATGCGGTAGTGAAATATGGCGACATATCCCCAGACATCGTATTTTTGGACATAAAGATGCCTGGAATGGATGGATTTGAGGCCTTTTTCAGGATGATAAAAATGGATCCGGATGCTCGGATATTTTTTATGTCAAGCTACACAATTGATGATGAAAAATTTAAGAAGGCCAGGAATTTAAAATTGAGGGGGCTGATAACAAAGCCCTTTGAATTTGAAGACATTGAAAAGAGAATTCAAAAGCATGCAAAATAACAACGAGTCAGAATATTCCTGAGATTTTGAGGATTTTTGTTCGCTCATTGTAATATTTCTCTGCCTCCTTGAAATATTTCAAGTACCATTCTCTTAGCGTGTCATCTCTTTCAAAAATATGCTGTAGCTTTTGGACTCCTACAAGTTTTTTGTTTCTGCTTTCTTTTCTCTGATACAACAAGTATGTGTAAAACCACAAGGAAATCTGCTCTGCCAGATCTTCTTCAGATATTGACTCAAAAAAATTCCTGTACTTTATGTTGATGTATGACATTAGTTCGTAGAGAGGACCGCTCTGTTTTTTGCTGATACTGGGAGTGTCCAAAAGAAGCCCTTTTGACAGAATCTTTATCTTGTAAATATCGTCCCCTATTATCGTTCTCAGATATTCCCATTTCCCAAAAATTTTTGGAGCTACATTTGCGTACTTTGCTGCCATTTTGTCGATGTCATTATAGTTCAGATTTAGCACATCCAGACAGTAAAGTATCCCATGCATGGATAACCTGTATTGGTCAGAGGGGATGCCTCTCTTGTATTTTTTGCCATCTCTAATCACCAATCCAAGATCAATTATTCCAGGAGAATGTTTTCCTCTGTCGGTTCTGCCAATTAACAATCTTCGGTATTCTTTTTCTTTGGTTCTTGTTGCAGAAACATCATTGGAATGTTTGATTTTTGCCATGTCCCATGTGGTGCTGGTCCCATTCTGAAATAGAACCTGCAATAGATTCTGAACATTTTGCTGATGTTTGGTTTTTGTTTTGGTCGAATTTCCGTATTGAAGGTGTGCAGTTGGCCTAAGATAGTACTTGTAGTAAAATAGATTCCCATAGTGTTGCATTTGACTTGATGCATCAAGCATACCGCTAATTGGTTAGTATAAAATATAACATTTTTAAATAATTTTTTTAGAGTAAATTGGGTTTATTTGTTTAGATAATTGAGAATTTTTTATAATTATAAAATCTTTTAATTTGAGCATGCCGCAAGTGTGTATATTACTTGATATATCACACTGGAAAATGATTAGCATGTTTGTGTTACAGAAGAAAAAATATGACATCTCAGTTTTTGCATTGATGACTGTTATGATAATTTTTACTATTAGCTTTGCTTTTCAACCCAATTCAGCATATGCACAAATTGAATGGAATCAAATTACTGATTATGGTGGCGATACCTTGGGCCGATTAGTCATATACGATTCCTCGATGAATGCCAATCAGAGTAATAAGGATACTTTTGATGTCAAGGTTTGGTCTGATTCTGATCCCGTGGGCATTATACTTCCGGTAAGTGAAACGGATGACAATAATGGAGAGTTCAGGCCTGATAACCTAAAGCCACTTTTACTTTCTGCATACAATGAATCTAAATCTCCCAGACTGCATGTTTCTGAGAATGAATCTGTCTGGGTAAGCTATGATGGCAAAGACCCCTTTTTGCTAATTGAGCATGTTCAACTAACCTCAACTGCTGGTGATGGCAATGTAAAAAAATTACCGCCATTAAAACAATTAAAGTGGTTCGAGCATTACGATGATTTTATAGAGAATGTTAGTTGTAATTCTGACTTTCATCTAATCCAAAATATTTCATCTGAAAAAATTGCGTGTGTTACCTTTTCCACAATGGAGAAATTGACTCAACGAGGAATCTGGAAAAATATTTTTCCATATCTGAAAAACTTTGAAACTTTATACACATCAATAAGCACTCATCAATCATCGTATTTGATAGGATCTGACATTATTGTAACCATAGTTGATCCTAACCGAAACAATGACAATGATCGTGCTGAAACCTTCAGTCTTGATTTCCTGGAATGGACCGTGATTTCAAATTCAGAGGAATTGCAAAGTCTGTATGTTGGACAAGCAGATGATAGCATATTCTTGCCAGAACCATCTGATTTTAGAGCGATTGGCGATGATTCTGACACGTTCCAAATTGTAATTAGAGTTCCTGAAAAAATTGGAGATACTCTATTGGAGGAGGGTCAACAGGTGAGATTGACATATGATGTTGATCTTCCAGGGATTCACACCGACCCATCCACCATATTTATTTTAGAATAATGTGGATGATGCATAATTTTTGGTGGTAGGTTTGACAAACACTTGTAAAAATTATTGTGGGATTTTCTTAGATACGCCCATTCTAAATAATAGTGATGATAATTTGAGCCAGAAGAGATGTACGGTTTGTGGTGTGTTTATTGAAATTTATGATTCCAGATGTCCTTGCTGCAAGACAGTGTTACGAGCAAAATCCAAGAGCAAACGCCATGGGCATCATTTAGAATTTAATTATTCAAATTGGATACAAATGGCATGAACAATAATTTTCTGTTTATTTTTTCTGCATTGATGGTCTTTGTAATTTTGATTGCCATCAATTATGATGCTATTGATGATTTCTACAAATTTTCTGTTCCGCTAAATAGTCTGGAACTAAGCAAAGATTTTCAAGACACTCCCGAACAATTTGAGAAGACAAAAAACCTAGAGAATTCCACCTGTTTTACAACCCCGTCGATGAATGAGTTTTGTTATGGAGAGCCTAGAATGCGTGGTGAAACAGGCACATCTTACTTGGCTGGCAACAATGTTGGTTTTGATGGTGGCTACATGCATTTTGATAAAGTAAATCCCGGAACATCATATTTCACAATTAAGAACATCAAAGAGATGGAAGATGATTCGGCCTTGATAACTTTTGGAGATCGAGACGGCAAAGTGGCAGGTTCTTTTTTTACGTCCTCTGAAGATTTTGAATTTACTGCAACAGTGAACAGATTTGATACGTTTGTATCTAATTGTAATAACGAAGACGGCACAAATGTACGTGTTGTTCAATATCTCGGAATTCAAACAATTGATGATGTAGATTTTTTTGTCACATGGTACACATCAGCTAATTTACAAACTCCAATTGCCTGTGATTATCCTAAAATTATTGAGCACAGTCTAAATCATGATTTTGGAATCTAATTTTGCATTATTTTATCAATTCTGACAAGAAATTTCAATTCCACGTGGGTCTGGAAAAATGAATTCTATTTCTCTGGATTTTAGTCATAACAAAGAATAACAAATTTTTTAATTGTCAACAATAAAAGAAAGTGCCAGTGTCTTCTTTTAACAACACGTCTACGCGAGTCCGCAGTAATTTCTGGTATCTTTTGCCTATTTTTGGAGGGATTGTTGGTGGCACAATCTCATGGTTTGCAATAAAATATGATGATCCAAGAAAGGCCAGAAAATGCCTCCTTTTGGGAGTCATTCTGACTGCAATTCCAATCATTCTAATGATGATGCCGCTTGTGATGTTTGGCACCACAGAACATTCAAGGGTTCCGTTTGATCCTGTTTTTCACCCTCCGATAAAATTTCTTTGATATGTTTTCCATCTAGTTATCAACATCGGATAATTCTAACAGATTGTTCTACGTGGGACTTAATTTTCACCTAGTTCTCAGAACCACATAGATTGAATCGTCTTTTTCCATTTCTGTATGTGTTTCTAAAGCCAATATTTCAAAATCAGATTCTGCCATTTTCTTCAAGTCTTCTGTCTCATAATATGTGAAAAGCAGACCATTCATTTCTTCGACTTTATTCCCTTTCCAGAATGAATGAAATGTAATTCCATTTGGATTCAACAATTCTTTTTGTCTTTGAAGCGATTTTCTTAGGTCTTCTTTTGTTAGATGGTGCAATACTTTGTTAGAGTATATGCAATCAAATTTTCTATTTGTTTGAATTGTTACAGCATCAAGTAGCAACAAATCTGCATCTTGGTGTTTCTTCTTGTACTTGTCCAGGAATATTTGAGAATTATCAGAACCAACAACTGTATATGATTTCTTTAGAATGTCCAGATCCTTTCCAGGACCCATTCCAAGTTCCATAACAATTGAATTTTTAGGTAGATGTTTTTGCAGAACCTTGATTAGTTCTGCACCATCATATCCTTCTGCCATCTTGAGATATTGTTCAACTCCTTTTTCGGTGTCAAAAAACCCTATAATCAGTTTACAGTCAATTTGGTAAAAAATCTTTTAACACATGTCATGTGTTTCTGTTCATGACAAAACCAATACCTGATGGGTTTCACACAGTGACTTCGTCAATTGTTCTAAGCAATTCCAAGGAAGCAATAGAGTTTTACAAAAAAGCATTTGATGCAAAGGAAATTTACCAAATGCCCACGCCAGACGGCAAGACAATGCATGCCATGATTCAGATTGGCGACTCTTTTGTAATGATGTCTGACGAATTTCCTCATATGGGTTGCACTTCCCCGACTACAGTAGGTGGTACTTCCACTACAATTCACCTGTACGTGGAGGATTCAGACAAGATCTACAATCAGGCGGTACAAGTAGGTGCCAAACCAGCAATGCCGATGATGGATGCATTTTGGGGTGACAGGTGCGGAAGTGTTATCGATCCCTTTGGACATTCATGGATGGTATCGACCCACAAGAAAGACATATCTCCTGAAGAAATGCGTAAATCTGCTGAAGAATACATGGCAAAACAACACAGTTCACAGTAGATGATCTTTTTTTGTTTTTTTATTTTTTGAATAAAGTACGTTTCCACGTGGATAATGGTTATAGTTTGTAGACTATTCTAGTATGAATATATTAGAAAATACAAAATGAACTGATGTTTGCATGAATAGAAAAAAGAAAATAATTATTATCATTCCAAGTGTATTTGCGGTAATGGTTGTTGGGGGATTGCTCTACGCGCAGTTTATGCTCACACATCAACTGCCAGATGCAGGAAACCAGTTCGAGTTAACGGATTCTGTCAAAAAAGTAATCCGAGAAAATGTTGAAAATGGAAAGCATCAAGCGCTTTTTGTAGGAATAATTAATGGAGAGGATGTTAACTATTACTACTATGGAGACACGGCAAAAGATGAAAATCCAATTGATGAGAATACCATTTTTGAGATTGGTTCTGTAACCAAAGTCTTCACCACTTTGATCTTAGCAGAGATGGCTGAAAAGGGAGAACTTAGTCTAGATGATCCAATTGATAAATTCCTGCCAGAACATATTGTGACTCCATCAAAGAACGGAAAAAAGATCACCATTTTGGATTTGGCCACACATACATCAGGATTGCCAAGATTTCCAGATGATTTTCCAATTCTTGACTCAGATGCAATGCAGGAATATGATAGAGAGAAAATATACAACTATTTGTCACGTGTTAAGATTCATCGAGATATTGGTTCACAATATGAATATTCCAACATCGGTGTTTCCTTACTGGGCCACGTAATCTCATTGCAAGCAGGGCAATCCTATGAAGAATTAGTAAAAACAAGAATATCAGACAAATTTGGAATGGAAAATACATGCATCAAGCAATGTGATAAACAACGTGATCAGTTTGCCAAACCGCATTCATTTGGAAATCAAGTTGATGAGTTGAACCTGTCAGAAGACATGGTGGGTGCAGGTGAAATCAGATCATCAGGTAAAGACATGCTTGCATTTCTATCATATGCCATGGGCCTGAAAGAATCATCTCTGAAAAGTTCATTTGAATTAGCTCAAACTGCAAATCACAAAATAGATGATCTTTTGTCTGTTGGACTAGCATGGCACATCACGCAAGATGAGGATGGAAGAAAAATCATCTGGCATAACGGGGCAACCAATGGGTTTGCAAGCATCATCGGGTTTGATCCAGAATCAAACCAAGGGGTGGTTGTATTGACAAATTCCATGATTCCCGTGGATGATATTGCAGTTTGGTTGTTTCAACATGGACATATGTCTACTTAGGATCATAATTATTCAAAATTAATTTCCACGTGGGTCCAGAAATAAACTCCTTAACTATATCCCCAAAATCCTGGTGCTCCCATCGGGATTTGAACCCGAGTCTTTGGCTTGAGAAGCCAAAATGCTTAACCGGACTACACTATGGGAGCTTGATAACAATCCAATTAAATCTCAATTTAAAGGAAATGTTTTGACATTGTGTAATTTTGTAAACTTTTGTGAATTAATTCATTTATAGAAAAATCTTAGGCAGTAGATACGATGGATGTTAAAAAATTCGTTGAAGAGAATAATCTGGGTGGTTTTCCAATTGGATTGGGGGGGTGCAGGGCTGCCAATCTTCATTTCGACTCTTGCGGTTATGATGTTGTTGTCTTTGATGAAAAATCAGAACAAGAAAAAATCATCCAATTTGATAACGATCTGGTAATGATTCATCATGCATCGTTATCTGAAACTAGATCGAACAAACTTCTGCAGTATGATAATTTGCAAATTATACGCGACGAATCCTGGGATCTACAAATATTTCTCTCTAAAATTCGTAAAAAACACGCTTCTCTCTATTCTGACTTTGCAAAGAATTGCCTAATAGAGTCCATGTTTTGTTGTCAAAAAACAAAAGAATCTCTTTTGACTTCTGACGTATTTGCATCCTGTTGGCAAAAATGTGCAACGTATTATCTGTCTGATGCTATATCTTCTATCAACCATCAAAGGTCCAGTCCATCTCACGCGCTTGACTCCCTTCGAAGATTGGAGAAAAGTCAGATTAATGAACATCTTTCTATTGTCACACAAACTGTTGGAATTGAACGCGCTACTCCTACATTGCTTGAGCGTATGCTGAAATCAACAATCGGTTTCTCTGATTTGGTTGAAAAAAATAATCATTCGGCAATAATTCTGCAAAAGTATGATTTCTTTGTAAAAAATTCAATGCTCTCAGACTGCTATTTCTATTTGGGCTATTTGAACAAAGAAAATTTTATCAAAGTCAAGGATTCACTAAATAAAAAACAGGATATTATTCACATTCTAAAAGTTGCTTTTGATGTTGAGGCTGATGAGATTCTTCTTCAACAACAATCAGAACTTGTTCAAAAATCATGTAATGATCTGCTTGAGATTATCTAAAATGCGTAATATTTCATCCCCATGTACTAACCTTTTAAAATAAGTACTATCATTGATCTATCATGGTAGATCAAGCATGTGGATGCGAAGCCGCTAGTGGCGATCCAGATTATGAATGCGATTGTGCAATGCAAGGTCATTGTATCTGTAGTAATGACTGTCAGTGCACAACAGCTGTTTGCAAAGAAGCTACTGGTCGATAAGATTAATTCGATAGTAACTTAAAACCTATTTTTATTTTTTAACTATTCATCTTCTTGCTCAAAGCCCCATGATTTAACTAACTCTTTTTGAAACTTGTCAGATTGTTTTTCATCTAATGCGAATCCGCAGTTTTTATGAGTGGGAACTACTGTCATTCCGTCAAGCTTGAACTCCACTTCAAACAAGTGAACTTTTGAGCATTCGCACATTTCTGGAATTTGTGTGAACATTCCTCTATATTTGCTTATTTGAATGACATATTCTGGCATATTTTACTCGTTTTTAGGATTCTGAATAAGGTTTAACTATCCGTTTTGCTAATTTTTCATAGATTTGAATAAAATATTTCTGATATTACCTGTCATCGCTGTCTTATTTCTGGGTTCATCGTTAATCTCTTCTGCATCTGCTGCTCCGTTTCAATCTGGTGGTGTGGACGTTGAAGGAACGTGGCATTCTGGTGAAGGCCTCAAACAGGGTGACTTCTTTTCTTATTCGATGTGTCATGTAGATTACAAGGAATGCTCTAACTTTGAATTGGATATGTGGATTAAAGGTGACAGGCAGATCGGAAGTGAACGTCAATGGGTGACTGAAGTCGTAGTGTATGATGGAAACAAACGCGTTGTAGGTGAACTGCTGTTGGGAAAAATTGCCGCAGAACCCACTGGCGGAAGTGAAGAATTGGGTCTCTATCGTGGTGCATTCAAGTCTTCTGTGGCCTGGTTGGCTGCATTTGCAACATCTGATGATAGCTCTGGAGGAAAGGGTCCTAAAGAATTCAAAAGCATCTCTTGGGGGAAAATTGGGAACATTGGGGGCGAACAAGTTATTCCGATGACATCTGAAACAATCACTGTTCCTGCAGGTACCTGGGAAACTGTTCAGGTGGGGTGGAATACAGGTGGAACTGTGAACAAGGTTTGGATTGTTGATGATTTCCCATTTCCGATAAAAGCTCGTACTTATACCCATGTCTCAGAAGGAATTCCTCCTACTGAGTATGATTTTAAATTATTAGACTATAGGGAAAATGTCCAAGAGAGTCCTTTTTCTGATATTGTTTCTACCGTTGATGAGTTTGCAGCCGCTGGTTGTGATACAAATTTTGAAAAAGAAGCTAGCATAAAGAAACCTACTAGCAACTTTGATTATCAAATCCACATATTTTACGGTCCTGAAGATCCTGTAGAAGGCTGTGAGATGCAGTGGCTCATCAAATTTATCAGCAAATATGATGATACTGAATTTTTGAACCAAGTCCAGTTTGACATTTTAGTTGTGGATGACAAGTTCACATTACCTCCTATTCGCTCAATTGCAGACGAAGAAGGTCGCAATTTTCTTTATTCTCCATCAGGTCAAGCCATCATTGATATGATAGTCAAGGAAGATCCTGGATATCCTAACTATGTTCTATGGATTTATGGATTAGCTCCTGACGGTGTTGTTCCATCAGGAGCTTCGGACTATCTGGAAATCCCAATTCTAATATATTCTGCAGATGATGCCTCTTCCCAGTCTATTCCTGACTGGATAAAGACCAATGCCGGATGGTGGGCTGATGGTTCAATAGATGATGATTCCTTTGTACAGGGTATTCAGTTTTTGATAAAGGAGAGAATCCTGAAGATTCCACAGACCACTCAGGGATCTGGTAGCAATACTGGTGGCGGTATTCCTGACTGGATAAAGACCAATGCCGGATGGTGGGCTGATGGTTCAATAGATGATGATTCCTTTGTACAGGGTATTCAGTTTTTGATAAAGGAGGGAATAATGAAAGTTCCTCAAGCTACTCAAAGCTCAAGTTCATCTGGTTCAGAACCTGAAGCTTGGTATCAATAAGTCAAGTTCACCTGTTCTACATTCAAATTATTGGTTTATTCCTGACTATCAGATAAGAAAATGGTAGGTCTCTTCAAAAAACCAAAACGTCATCTTAAAAAATTGCTTAGAGATGGTGAATATGATGAGGCCGTAGCGTTTGGAAGGAATTTAGAATCTGAATATTCTGATGATGCTGATTTTATGTTTATCATGGGCAGTGTTTATTTTATCGTAGATGATGCAAAGAGGGCACTTCCATATTTTGAAAAGGCTTTTCAATTAAACAAAAATGATGTTGAATTGCTTACTTTGAAGACAAATGTGCATCTGGCTTTGCAACAAAAAAATGAAGCCATTGATTGCTGTACGCGCATAATCACTCTTGAACCAAAAAACACTGAAGCTCTGCAGCTACGTGAAGAGCTTGAGAGCATAGAGTAACCAAATCACTTGATCTTTTTCATCTGATATGCATTTTCCATTAGCCAGTTGCAAAATGCTGTCACATTATCGTCAAATTCAGTCCAAATGTGTACTGAATGAGGCAGGATGTCTATCTTCCAATTGTCTGTAAATACTCTGACTCCTTCCTTATTTTCATACATGTATGCGTCTTCAGTTTTTATATCTCCGAGTATCTCTCTGGCTTTCTCTTTGATTATTTCTCTATCTATGGGGAATCTTTTTCGGTCATAGTCAACGATCAAACTAAGATCTCTTTTCCCATACATCTCAAAATCCTCTATTCTGCCTGCTTTTGGAAAGTTTACGATTAATTTTATGTTGTATCTCTTACCCACTTCTTTGCCAATCTCCACAATCCTCGCATATCCGATTCCTGGTTCCTTTTTCAAAAGAAATCTTATCTGTGCCAGATCTTTTTTTAGCTGATCCTGCAGGTCGCAAACTAATTCTGAAAATATCATGTTGCTATCATGAATAATTCCTATTATAACCATTAATTTTTGTCAAGATTGGTTTTTTTAGACCTCTGAGTGGTTCAGAGTATGGCAATGCCTATGGACTATGACGGGATGAGATCTGATGATGAATCCGAAAGGACTGACAACGTAAACGAGTATCAGCGAACCTGCATCGACTTTATCGAAGACATATCTCATGATTACGAGGCCTGGGTTGATTATTACAAATTGCCAGAAGATGAAGACAACCGTAGACGTTCAGGAATTCGTGCTACCATTACTAGAACAAATGAGTGGATTGCAAAAGTTGCTCAATCCATCAAGGCAGTTGATGTCGTAATGAATGACGGTATTCAAAAGATGGCCGAATCAACTGCTGGCAAGCCTCTTGAGATTGGGGTCTTTGTAAATCACAAGTCTGGATACACTGAAACCCATCCTGGCATTATTGACATAAATGTAAAAGGACATGGGAGAAAGGGTAGAAAAATGAAGCTTGGGTTTCATTTTAAGGATGACCGATTTAGAATGGAGTCTACTTGTAAGGCATATGTGGATGAAAGCAACTTACCCACTCAGGAATTTGAAACAATGGATATCCATCTAAAACTACATGCGGAGAATGCAAAACCTAGAGATGTGATTTCGTTTACTGTGACAGTTTGTGAAGTTGAAAATGATGTGGAATATGACAAACGAGGCGTTTCAACTATTGTACATTTGGTGTAATTTAACGTAGGATGTCTTCTTCAAAATAGTTGATAAACTTCCCCGTGTTTTCAAGCTGAATTGAATTGATTTCTTCCAAATCTAACATGGAATTCATTTTCAGATAATCCTGAGATGCCGTATACAATACATCTTCGATATAGAATGTTCTAGCGTTGCTCATTCCATAGTATCGTGAATCTTCATCTGCATGGGTGATTGTCCCTTTACTTTCAAATCCTCCTGACTTATCCACATAGTATACGTAGAATCCGCTCCAACGTACATATTCTGGAGCAAACTTTTTCGAACTGGTATCCAAACTCTCAATATCGCCGCTTATTGGAATTGACAATATTCCGCTTGTTTTATCAAAGAAAAATGACTTGTGATTGTACAGTGCCTCTGACTGGGTGGATCTGTCTCCTATGATTACCTCATCTGCAACCCTGGGATTGTTGACATCTGTAATGTTGAATAACGCAATCTTGATTCCTAATTGTTGCACTCTGCCATTTTCAATTTCTTTAGTATCTCTGCCGACTCCTATGACATGTTCTTCATCATATGGATGCAAATAATTTGAAAATCCTGGAATTTTTAACTCCCCTAGAATCTTGGGAACATCTGATGACAGATCAATCACAAAGAATGGATCTATTTGCTGGAATGTTACCAAATACAGTCTGTCCCCCATGAACCTTGCAGAAAAGATACTCTCCTCAGGTGCAATTTCTTCTAGTTCTCCTACTCTGTTTAGATGCTCATCTAAAACATAAACCGCATTTGAGCGGATAGTTCCTTCGTATTGTGTGTAGATCTCTGTGGTTGTCGCAACTCTGAATCTGTCTCCGCTCTCATCCATGGAGAATTGATTAAGTAATCTGCCTGGAACTGAACCTTTGGCAACATACTCAATTTTGTCTTCGTCAATTGATATTTTATGAATAATTGTTTTTCTGCTGTCTTCTTGTATTCTTACGTCATACTCATTTAACGATTCTCTAATTTTTTCAAACAGTTGCTCCTTGTCCTTTTTGTCCATTGCATTGTATGATTTTTGCAATAGGTCTGAGATCTTTATCCATTGTGCAGATGCGTTAATTGAAGAATCATCTTGAATCACCCGGATTTCATCTTGAAGGGTGTCTGGCAACAGTGGAATCACGACGTCAAAGAATCTGTCCCGTGATGAGTTTTCATAAAATCCAAATGGTGAGTTTTGCTGATATGTCAAGTAAAAATTGTCTTTTGATACATAGAACGTTCCTGAATATCCCATGAGAAATGTTTCGGAATTTATCTTATCTCCAAAAATATCAATTGCGGTTAACGTGTTAAAGTTTGAAAACTGCTCTATGTTGTCAAAGTAGAATGCATTGGGAGTCATGATTTTGACTGAATCCTCCATTATTGACGGAAGTCTTGGATATTGATAGTCAACATTACTGTTAGTTACAAAGTATGCATAATCCCCAATCATTCGTGCGTCTCTAAAGTTACCGTCTATGGAGTAATCCTTGAGAATTATCGGATTTTCTTTGTCTGATACATCCACAATCAGTGCATGTGTGACTGAGCTGTAAGATCTTCTGGGCATAAATTCATACTGTGGGATGATCTCTTCATCACTTTGTCCATTGTAAAATATGACCAGCCTGTCGTCATTTAGAAACATGTTCTGAATGTATTGTGATTCCACATCTAATGCAATTTTGAGAATTAATTTTGCAGAATCTGCCGGATATGCGTCAATTATTGAAAGTGTGTTTTTAGATACCATGTAGACGTATTTTGAATCATTTTTGAGATAGTCTGGCTCATCTACATTTTCAACCTGCACATTTGTGGTTGAATAATCTGAACCTTCAGATTCTGTTTTAGATGCTGTGCTTGAAGGTGCTGGTGCAAGCGATGGTGAGGTAGATCCGGAAGACTCTGCACTGTCAAACATTACTGCCTCATCTACTACTACCATGCTGGACCTAAACATTCGATCATCATAGTAATTCCCTGTGAATAACGCAGATTCATCAAGAATATTTTTCAGCTCTTCATGTGATTCTATTTTTTTAACATTATTTGTGCCTTCAAAGTATTGTGTTGTTGATTTTTCTACATATACTATTTCTGGCTCAGAAACTTGTGATACTTGTTGTTCCTGTTTAAAATCGACGGAATACATTATTCCGGCTGTAGCTATTACTGAAATGGCTATGATGATTGGAATTATAATTCTTGTACTCATTTCTCTCTCTTCATTTTATCTTGTAATTGCCTTTTTTGAAAACTTTCATTTTTGATATCTGTAATTCATTAGTTTGAGATAAAAGGTTTAGTAAAACTCAATTTTTACCAATCCATTTACATATGCTTGATGTACATGATAAACTCTAATATTTCTAGGCTGTTTTTTAACGGTAATTTGACTGAAAATTTTAAAATTCTTGCCACTGATGATGAAAAAATAAAGTCTTTTGGTGAGATATTTACCAATGATTCCAGTCGTAAAATTCTCCAATTACTCTTCAATGATGAACTATCTGCAACACAGATTGCCCAAAAAAGTAACATTTCTCTTCAACTTGTAAAGTATCATCTGGACAAATTACAATCCCTTGATGTTGTCAAAATCTCAAAGATTAAGAAAAATTCAAAATCACAAGACATGAAAATTTACACTGCGTTAAAGTTTAGCCTTGTGATTGTCCCTCCTACACTCTCCGAAAAAACCAAAGAAAGTAAATCGCTTGCTCGTTCTTTTAGACATATTTACAAAGTTGCATGTCTGGGAATCGCAACTGGTGTTTCTGGATTGCTTTCATTATCTCAAATGCCTCAAGACAAACAAATTACATCTGATGATAATCTCGCTGTGGAATCTATGATTGCTGAAAAACCTGGGGTGGATGACGATTCATCAAAATACTTTTCTGATGAATCTGCATCATCTATATCTGCACCAATGATTGAATCTGAATCTGCAATGAAGCATGCGGGTTCTAAAGATTTCAAACAGGAGACTTTGGAAATTATTGACACGTCACTCATATCTAGTGATGTGATGAATTCCACATCTGACATGTTTATTCCATTGACAATTATTACCATTATTTTTGGTGGACTGGCAGTTTACTATTTGTATAAATTTCTCAAAAAAGTCTAATTATTGAATCTAATTTAGCGTGACTTGAATTGTAACTCTTTTTTCGCTTGCTCTTTTTTCACCTGGGTACTTTAGCATCGAAATTTTTTTATCAAGTGTTTCGTCTGTAACTAATTCTGCCTTACCTGCGAAAACTTCATCATTGTATTGAATTTTTACATCTGCATTCTCTATTGCGTTTTTGAACCAGTCCCCGTCAGGCTTGTGTCTTGAGAAATAGATTTTTCCATTATAATTTACTGCTCGAAGCATAACTGAATGCTCCTTGCCTGTTTTCCTTCCTTTTGTGGTCAGAATTGGCCTGAACAGTTGTTCCTTTATTCTCATGCGAGGTTCATTCTGTCAAGTAATTTAACCTCATTGATGGAAATTTCTGATATTTGCTGTGATAAGTAAATCTGTACATTCTATGTCATGTCAGTTAAACTTGAAGGAATGCCTGCCAATATAGCAACTGCAGATGCGTTTACTGGAAAAAAGGTAATCGATAGGGAGGGAATTGAATATGGCAAAGTCAAACACATTCACATTAATCAAGATACGCTTGTCGTATGCGGTGTGACCGTACATAAAGGATTTCGCCGAGACTATTATTTGACAGATGATTACATTGACAAATTTTCTAAGAAAACTCTACTTCTTAGTAGACCTCCTGTGAGGGCTGGAATTCCTGTCACTGATTTGGATCGACGAAAAATTGGCAAAGTAAAGAGACTAAACAAAAATTCTGAAACAAATGAATTAGAATCCATAGAAGTCAGTGATGGCTTGTTACATTCCAAAATCCTCTCCAAATCTGAAATTTGGGGTGTGGGAGAAAAAGTCATTTTAAGAATGACAAAAGAAGAATTCAAGAATCTTGAATAATTTTTGATTTTCTTTTTTTATAAGATGAGTTCCTAACCCTTCTATCTACTTGGAACACTCTGTACATACGGGAATCCCTTCCTGAACTGTCACGTCTACATTTGACGAGTGGCATTTCTGACATAATCCTTTCATGCGAGATTTTTTTATTTGGTCTTTAAATTTTTTGTGAAGGCGGTCCAATTCAACACTTAGCAATTTATAATTGCCAAATGCGATCAATGTGTTGCATTCTATCGAAACAAAGTCTCTTAGAAAACTATTCGGTGATGTAGTTGCAGTTGACGATGTTTCTTTTTCAGTTGAAAAAGGCGAGATCTTTGGCTTTTTGGGTCCTAACGGTGCTGGGAAAAGTACGACCATGATGATTTTTACCACTTTGCTAAAGCCCACGTCTGGCCAGGCTTTAATTTCCGGATTCGATGTGATGGCCAACGCAAAAAAAGTTCGAGAGAATATCGGATATGTACAGCAAGAATCTACAGTTGACGAGTATCTCACCGGAAGGGAGAATCTAATATTGCAAGCAAAGCTCAATCACATACCAAAAAATGAAATTAACAAAAGAATTGACGAAGTTTTAGAATTAATTGAATTGGATGAAAAGCAGCATAAAGCTGTGGTCACATATTCCGGCGGTATGAGAAAAAGATTGGATATTGCAGGCGGTCTACTGCATCGCCCCAAAGTATTGTTTCTTGATGAACCTACAGTAGGATTGGATATTCAGACTCGTAGAAAGATTTGGGAATATATCAAGAAAATCCATACGGAATTTGACATGACGATATTTCTGACTACTCACTACATGGAAGAGGCAGACAATCTGTGTGATAGAATTGGAATTATTGACGGTGGGAAAATACAGGTGATCGACACTCCTGAAAACATGAAAAATGCAATGGGTAATGAGGTGATTTCAATTGTACTTGAAGAAGGCATAAACCGTGATTCTTTCTTGTCTGAAATAAAAAAAATTGAATTTGTAACGAAAATAAATGAAGATGGCTCCAAACTCACCCTTTTTGCATCCAACGGGACCAAGGTAATCCCAATAATTTTTCAGATATCCTCCAAACTTGGAATGACGATCACATCAATTTCTCTAACTCGACCAACTCTTGATGATGTCTTCATTTCGTATACTGGGCATCAAATCCGATCTGATGATTCTGGATTCAATAGGAAACGCGAACACGCAAAGATGAAGAGGTTGCGTGCATGAATTTTTTGATGAATGACATCTATACCATTTTTTGGAGGGATCTAAAGAGATACAAAAAATCTCGCAGTGGAGTTTTAATTAGATTAATTCAACCTGCAATTTGGATTATTGTAATCGGAAATACGTTTTCTGGAACTCAACCATTAATTCAATCCGTAGGTTTTGAAGGTGAATATATTGAATTCATGGCGCCTGGTGTCATCATTCTCACTGCAATATTCACTAGTATTTTTGGTGGTGTCAATACGCTATGGGATAGGCGATATGGCTTTATGAACAAGGCATTGTCTTCTCCGATCTCTCGTTCATCGATAGCATTGGGAAAAATGGCCGCTATTTCTTTGATTGCTGCGATGCAAGCCAGCTTGATAGTTGGAATTGCTTTGGCCATTGGTGTTTCATTTCCAAACCCAATTATGATTGCGCCGATCATGGCAATCGTGATTTTATTCTCTTTGGGATTTTCTGGGATTTCTGTGATAGTTGCCGCAACAGCAAAGTCTCAGGAAACTTTTTGGGGGGTGATAAATTTTCTTGGAATGCCGCTGTTTATGCTAAGTCCTGCGTTATTTCCGTTGGAATTGTTGCCTGATTGGCTTGCAGTTATTGCAAAACTAAATCCAGTTACATACACCGTATTGCTGGTTAGGGAGATGATGACTGGCGTTTCTGAAGGTGGAATTCCTATACTGTTGAGTCTGGCCGTTCTAGTTGGATTTGTACTTGCTATGGTTGCACTTGCAAGCTATGTGTTCACGCGTGAAGTCAACAAGCCGTTTTGAAATAAAGTTGACAATAATTGTAACATTAGCTAACTCTTGTGATGTTTCTTTAATTTTATGATTATAGATCGTTGAAACTATTTCTTACAATAATTATCGCTTCCGTTTTGTTATTGTCTACTTCCCTAGCTCAAAATTCTTTTGGAGATGAGGATTATGATCCTCTTTATCAGTGGGGATCATTTGGTGTCATAGAATCTAGCGAATTTGCATATCCTAGATCTATTGCAGTGGGCGATGATGGTAGTATCTTTGTTAATGATTTTGGTAACAAACGTATTCAGAAATTTACAAGTACTGGTGAATATGTCACCGACTGGGGAAAGGGTGGAAAAGGACTGGGTGAATTCTCTTCTCCATCTGGAATTGCAGTGGATGGAAATTTTGTTTATGTTGTAGATCGTGATGGAAATAGAGTTCAAAAGTTTTCAGTTGATGGGGAGTTCGTCACAACGTGGGGGAAAAGAGGATCTAGTGAAGGACAATTTTACTTCCCAGCGGCAATATCTACAAACAACGGCATTGTTTATGTGCTTGATGCAGGAAACAACCGTGTCCAAACATTTTCGCCTAACGGAGACTTTGTTTCTTCATTTGGTTCAAGCGGATTGAATGCAGGCCAATTCCTCAATCCTACGGGAATTGACGTTGACAGTGAGGGAAGTATCTACGTGACTGACAAAGGAAATCAAACTATTGAAAAATTTGCCTCTGATGGACAATTCGTCAAATCATTTCCTTTCCATTTCCCAAGCTATGATTTTTTGCCTGAAACTGTAGTTGTGGATCCATCCGGTGATATGTTCATTGCAAATTCATATGATGGTAGAATTTTACATCTTTCTCAGGACTCTAATCTAAGATTGGAAAAATCTGTTCGAACTGGATTATTTCTTGATCCCTTCAAATTTGTAACTGGTATGGCAATTGGAATTAATGGCGAACTACTGGTGGTGGATTCCCCAACCCATAAAATTCAATCTTTTAAAACCAAATTTTATGAGGAATCACAAGTGCCATATTACATAGCCCCAGAAAGTTTGATTCATGCACCCCGTGATCAAACCAAACCCGTCATCACTGCTCCGCCAGCTGTCGTAGTTGAGGCCAAAGATGTATTGACTAGCGTTGATATTGGAATTGCAACTGCCACTGATGATGGGGGAATCAAAGTAATCATCAACAATGCTCCTGAAGAATTTTCTCTTGGCATTACCAATATCGTTTGGATAGCATTTGATAATAATGGACATAGTTCTAGTACCTCTCAAAGAATCACCGTGAATGCTTGCGGTCATAGTTATTCTGATTATTATATGATTCAGGGCACAATTGGGGATGATGTAATCCAAGGTACTAGTGCAAATGATCTAATCTTTGGTTTGTCAGGTAATGACATTATTTCCGGCAATGGAGGCAATGACTGCATATTTGGCGGTGATGGTGATGACATTATTTCCGGCAATGGAGGCAATGACACAATCCATGGAAATTCTGGAAATGATGTTTTGAAGGGTCAATCTGGAACCGATGTTATTTATTCAAATTCTGGATCTGATGTGATTGACGGCGGATCAAATATTGACCGATGCTATTATTCAAATTCTGATACTGATTCGTTACTAAACTGCGAAGAATAATCTTTTTGTTTGATTGTTAGTGTCATCGTCTGTTCATAGTAAATGTAATGTTAAACAAAGATAACTGTACCAATCACATTTTCATTTTGTCACAATTTACAGTTGTGTTGTGATAATGTCTAAATTCACTTGCCTGATTCATCGTTTCATTTGATTTTCAGTGACGCCTTGATTTTTATTTCAGCGAATTTTGTTTTGAAATAATCAATGGATATATTGCAACTAATTCAGTCGAACCTACTAACTCCTATAATCCTATTCTTCCTGTTTGGAATAATCGCTGCTAGGATTAAATCTGATTTAAAAATCCCTGAAGCCGTTTCTGAATTTTTACCCATCTATCTTCTTGCAGCGATTGGACTGCATGGGGGAATAGAGATGAGGAATACCGGATTTGAAAACATGTTGTTGCCAATGTTGGTTGCAATTGGATTATCTTTACTGTTCACATTAAACCACTATCAGATTTTAAGAAGATTGGGAAAGTTCAATATTTTTGATTCGTATGCTCTAGCATCTACATATGGCGCAGTTGGTGCAGTGACATTTTCAGTGGGTTTGTCATTTCTTAAAAACCAAGGCGTAACATCTGAAGGGTATCTTGCAGCTGTTTTAGCTATTTTAGAACCTGTTGCATTCATTCTGGCAATATTTTTGACAAACATGGCAGTATCCAAACAAATTCGTCAGAAAAAACAGTCATTCACTAATGATGATGCTTCTGAAATTGATGTAGGACTACAAGAAATTACGACAAAACTTTCTCAAGTATTACGTGAATCCGTTACTGGTAAGGCAATTGTAATTCTCTTGGGAAGCATTGTAATTGGCTATGTAATAGGTGAGGAGGGATTTGGTTCTATCAAAATTGTTTTTGATGAAATGTTTACTGGGGCCATTGTTATTTTTATGATTGAGATGGGAATTATTGCGGGACAAAGGTTGGAAGATATCAAAAAAGTTGGACCTTTTCTTATTGCATTTGCTATAGTAATGCCTACTTTCAATGGAATAGTTGGGGTTTTGGTAGCTACTCTCATGAATCTGAGTCTGGGGGGCGCTGTGATGTTTGGTTTATTGTTGGCTAGTGCATCATTCATTGCGGCTCCTGCGGTATTGCGTTATGCTATTCCACAAGCTAAACCCAGTCTCTACATAACGTCTGCTTTAGGAATAACCTTTCCATATAACATCATAGTTTTACTTCCAATTATGTTTACAATTTCAACCATTGTACATGGTGGAGATGTATCGATAGACTTATTCGATTACGTAGTTGGAAATCTGATGTGAAACTCTATCCAGTAAAATTACTTACTATCACCTGTGAGATTCTTGCACAAAAAAATATTCTTGAAATCTTAAACAAACATGAAATCACTGGATACACAACTTATGAGGTGGATGGAAACGGTGCACGTGGGATTCGAGGACAAGGATTAAAAAATGAAAAAAATATTAAAGTTGAAATTATCATGCGCGAGGAAAAGCTACAAACTGTTGTAGAAGAAATTTCTAGAACTCTGTTTGCAAATTTTGCAATTGTTCTATATGTTAGTGATATTGAAGTAGTGCGAACCGAAAAGTTCTAACAGCACTTATTATTTGAACACAAAACTGGGATCTTCTTGCTGGTTTTTGTAACGTTGGATATTAGTTCTGATAACTGATTATTTGAAATCGCATACATTGATTTTTTACCTTGTTCTCTTGATTTTACAATTCCGCATTTTCTTAATGTCTTTAGATGATGTGATACTAATGGTTGATCCTTTTCTAATTTTTCTACTAGATCATTGACACACAATTCTTTATTTTTTTGCAATAGCTCTAAAATTTCGAAACGTGTCTCGTCACAAATACATTTTAGAAGGCTGATTCCATTCATATCAATCCAAATTTATATAAACCATTATTTATGTGATTATGAAGAAATGACTAAGGATGTTTTGTTTGTATGTGTGGAAAATGCGGGTAGAAGCCAAATGGCTGAGGCATTTTTTAAAAAGTTTGCTCCACAAGAATTCAACGTTTCTAGCGCTGGAACATTTCCTTCATCACAACTGAATACTGTGGTCGTTCAGGTGATGCGTGAAGTTGGAATTGATGTGGCTGAACAAAAACCAAAATCGCTGTCTGATTTTATGATTAAGACTTCTTTTAAAACCGTCAACATGGGATGCATGGACAAAGAATCCTGCCCCTCCTTGTTTGTCGGGGATGTACTTGATTGGAACATTTCTGATCCTAAAGAAAAATCCCTTGATGAAGTGCGAATAATACGAGATAACATAAAATCTGAAGTGATGAATCTTATCGACACTCTTAAGGAGAAAAGTTCGTGACATATTCAAACTTGCAGATTTTTACTGTTGAATTGGTTGGAACTTTCATTCTTGTAATTTTTGCAACTGGATCAATAGTTTATGATGCTGAAGTTTTTGATGGAAAGTTGGGAATTCCATTTGCAGCTCTTGCACCTTTCATCGCGTTATTGATAGGTGTGTATTCATTTGGAAAAGTATCTCTTGCACATTTCAATCCTGCTGTGACACTTGGCTATTACATTACAGGTCACATATCAAAAATCCAGATTGTTTATTATTTTACTGCAGAAATAATTGGCGCGCTGTTGGGCTCTCTTTTTGTTTTAACCTTTATTGGAAATGGTGTAAATCTTGGAGTAAATGCTCCTAATCCTGACTTTTCAATATTTATAATATTTCCAGTCGAGATTTTAGCTTCTGCAATGCTCATGGGGGTAATTTTTTACGTTGTATATACAAAAGGCCTGAGAGGATTCAGTGGAGTTGCAATTGGAGGAATTGTGGGTCTGGATATCTTATTTTTGGCCTTTGTTTCTGGTGCGTCGATGAATCCTGCTAGGGCTCTTGCACCTGCATTGCTATCTGGAACCTTTGAACATCTCTGGATATATTGGACTGCACCGTATATTGGAACTATGATGACTGCTTTCCTATTTAGAAAGAAATTTCAGGTACAGCGAGCTGAAAATTACGAATAATAATGACCCAAAATACCTTTGAATATGTCTGAATCTAGAAAACTCTTCAATATTGCTAAAAAAGTGATCCCGTCTGGAGTAAACAGTCCAGTTAGGTATTTTGAGCCTTATCCTTTCTTTACAAAGAAAGCAAAGGGCGCACATATTTGGGATGTTGACAATAATCGCTACATTGACTTTTGCAACGGCTATGGGGCATTACTTCTGGGACATCGACGCAAAGAGATTATCAAATCCGTTTCTAATCAGCTATCCAAGGGGACGCTTTACTGCACCCCAACTGAATCTGAAATTGAACTTTCGAAGCTAATCATTGGAAATTTCCCATCTATTGACAAAGTGAGACTGATGAACACTGGTGGTGAAGCTACGATGACTGCCATTCGAATGGCACGTGGATTTACAAAAAAGAAGAAAATAATTAAATTTGAGGGATGCTATCACGGTGCGCATGACTCTGTTCTAGTTAAGGCCGGTTCCGGATCTGCACATAATGGTATCTCTGTATCTGATGGGGGGCTGGACGAGGTTTCAAAAAATACATTGGTCGTTGAGTATAATGACATTGAAGATTTACAAAAGACAATTCAAAAAAACAATGACATTGCAGGTGTAATTGTGGAGCCCATTCTTGCCAACATGGGCCTGATTTTACCTGAAAAGAATTTTCTTTCTGATTTGAGAAAAATCACCGAAGAAAACAACATACCGTTAATTTTTGACGAAGTTGTTACCGGTTTTAGGGTTGCACCTGGTGGTGCTCAAGAGCATTTCGGAATTAAACCTGACATCACTACCATGGCTAAGGCACTGAGTAATGGATTTACAATATCTGCAGTGGGGGGAAGAAAAGAAATCATGGACTTGCTTTCTCCTGGTGGTAAGGTGTATCAGGCAAGCACGTTTGCAGGCAATCCTATATCTGTAAGTGCTGCCATCAGTTCAATCAAAACAATTAACAAAATCAAAAACAAGCTGTATTCAAAACTCGAAAGATACAATCTGCTATTTTCAACTGCATTGGATGAGATAGCTACGGACATGAAAATCCCTCACCAGATCAACTTTACAGCCTCAATGTTCCAGATTTTCTTTACAAACAAGCCTGTTGTAAACTATCAAACATCCAAGAATGCAAATGCAAAGAAATTTCAGAAATTGTTCCAAACGCTGCTGAAAAAGGGAATTTTCATTGCCCCGTCCCAATTCGAAGTGATCTTCCTTTCTGATGCCCATACCAAAGCTGATCTAAACAAAACACTTGATGCGTATCATTCCGCGTTAAAATCGGTGAAAAATTGAAGTACCTAGTAGGAGCTAGAGGAAGCCAATTATCCGTTGCACAGACTACGTGGGTAATCTCTGAATTAAAAAAAGTAAATCCTGACTGTGAATATGAAATCCGACCTATTACGACAAAGGGCGATACTGATACAAGACCACTATTCAGCATTGATCAAAAAGGAATTTTTGAAAAAGAGATTGACAGGGCTGTTGCTCAAAAAGAAGTGGATTTTGCGGTGCATAGTCTAAAAGACGTTCCATCTGATCTGGATTCGAATCTAACACTTGCATCTATACCAAAGCGTGAGGCGGTAAACGATGTATTCATTTCTTCAGATGGTTTGACATTGGATGAAATCAAAGAAGGTTCTGTAGTGGGAACAAGCTCCTTGCGACGCGCCGTTCAGATATCCCGAAAAAGACCTGGTGTAATTGTGAAACCTATTCGTGGAAACATTGAAACCAGAATAAAAAAAATATCTGGTGATGATTATGATGCTATAGTTCTTGCTCAAGCTGGAATCTCAAGATTGGCAGTTGATGTTGACTTTACTCCGCTGACAATCGATGATTTTTCTCCGTCTCCTGGACAGGGTGCGATTGCAATTGTTGCACGAGCAGATGATGCTAAAACAATTGCCATGCTCAAAAAAATCGAAGATGATGATTCTCGTTTGGAAATAGAGGCTGAACGCTCCCTTTCAGACTATGTTGATTCTGGATGTAGATTCCCATTGGGTGCATATGCCAAATCAAATGGCTCTGAGATGGATTTGACTGTGTATGCATTTTCTGTAGATGGAAAACAATTTCTTCATGTGCATAAAACTGGAAAAAAACAGGATCCTAACTCTCTGGGAAAAAGTGTTGGCGAAGAATTACGTAGTAAAGGAGTCAATGATCTTGCATTAAATTGGAGAGAAAAGGTGGAGGAGTGGAATAAGACATGACTGGAAAGGTGTATCTTGTTGGGGCAGGTCCTGGAGACAGTAAACTGATCACATTGCGTGCCGTTGAATTGCTTGAAAAAGCAGATGTTGTTTTGTATGACCGATTGGTAAGTAAAAAAATAATTTCAATGATTCCAAAAAAGGCAGAAAAAATCTATGTCGGTCGCGCGGTAGGAGATGACACGACCCATCAAAACACCACAAATGACTTGATGGTACAATATGCAAAATCTAAAAAAAATATAGTAAGACTAAAGGGAGGTGATCCCATAATTTTTGGACGCGGCGGAGAAGAGGCGGAATTTCTCAAAGAACACAAGATAAAATATGAAATTGTTCCGGGTATTACCTCTGGTATAGGCTCCGCAACGTATGCCGGTATTCCGTTGACTCATCGAAGATATGCCTCATCGGTAGTCTTTGTAACTGGACATGAGGATCCAGAAAAGAAAAAAGAGATTGTTAAATGGAAAAATCTCGCTAAATCTGTTGACACGATCGTGATAATGATGGGACTTTCACGTATTGATGTAATCTGCAAGCAGCTCATCGCTGGAGGTATGGATAAGAACACGCCCGTCGCTGTAATTCAAAATGGTACTACCCCCAAACAAAAAATGATCAAAGGAACAGTCACAAACATTGCAAAAAAAATCAAAGAAAACAAAATTATTCCTCCCACAAATATCATAATTGGAAATGTGGTGAATTTATCAGAAACCATTGGGTGGAAATGATGCTTGATGGAAAGACCATAGCTATCACTCGCTCAAAAGATGACGCTTCAGAATTCATCTCACTTGCTCGTGAAAACAATGCGACGCCAGTTCCATTACCTACAATTGAACTTGTCAGCAAGGGGGAAAAAATTGTCGATGAGTTTTTAGAATCTGTGGCAAAGTATGATCCTGACTATTCCGTTTTTATGAGTTCAAAAGCAGTAAAGTTACTGTTTGATACTGCAAAGAATGTTGGAAAATTAGAAAAACTCCAGTTGTCGGTTGCTAACACTATCGTAATGTCTGTGGGGCCTAAAACCACGATCGCACTTGAATCTGAAGGAATCAAGGTAAACCACCAACCCACAACATTTTCTTCGGTTGGTGTGGGGGAAGAATTTACCAAAATCCATGCAGTTGGAAAGAAGGTAATAGTTCCACGCAGCGGTGCATCCACTCCATTTCTAAAAGAATTGCTTAACAAGATTGGAATTGACACATTGGAGATTCATCTGTATGATGTATGTGCATTTAGGGATACCACTCAGTGGAATGGTTTTAGAGAATTGTTTTCTCAGAACAAAGTTGACGGCGTAGTATTTACCAGTGCATCTTCGGTTCGTGGATTCTTTGAGATAATGTCCAAAGATTACAAAATGGATGCCTTGCTTGACAGTCTGGAAAAACTATCTGTAGTGTCTATCGGACCGTTTACCTCTGATGAATTAAAAAAATTCAAAGTCAAAAATACAGTTGCTGAAGTTCATACTGTTGCTGGTGCTTTTGATGCTATGAAAAGCACACTTACTGCTGTTCTCTGACATTCAAATTCTTTTTGGAGAACATATTGATCTTAAACTTAATCGTCCGTGTCGAATCTCTAGCTTGAACCTGAAGCAAAGATAACTGTTTAAATTTCGTTCATCATTTTCTACTTTGTGGTATGTTCACTAATTCTTGTATTGGTCATATCTGTGGGGATTATTTCTATCATCCCATCAAGTTTTGCTGAAGATATTCCCGATTATTTTAATCCCTCCGCTCCAATTTCCACTGATAAGGATGTGTACTCATGGACAGACAAGGTACACATTACCGTGGTTGCACCAAGCTGGAACGCTAATAGAAACGGCATTGACTCTATTGGTACTCAGGAGAGGCATTTCATTAGAATTTACACCGGTGAGCATTCTCTTGAGCCATACAAATTAACAGAAACTACTCCGAGCAGCGGTGTCTTTACGGGAGAAATAACCCTGACAGGCTTTTCGCATGATGTTGACGGTGATGGAGATCCTGATACCAATCCGCGTACATCTGGAAATGGTCCAACCAATGGGTTCTTAGAAGTTGAGCGTGATGGTGGATTAACAATATCTTTTGAATTTGCTGACGGTGTAATTTTGACTACGTCTGCAATGATAAGTTGGAACGTGGGGAAAATAATTTTTGATAAACCTGAGTTTCTGGTTGGAGAGACTGCAAAAATCCAAGTAGTTGATCCTGATATGAATCTCAATCCTGAAACTATAGATCGAATTGAAGTTGAAGTTTCATCGGATTCTGATATGGCTGGAATCATTGTCAATGCTATTGAAACTGATGATGACTCTGGAATATTTGAAACCGTGTTTTCTTTTACGCAGTCTAGTGTTTCAAGTGGGAATCGATTATTTGCAGTTCCTGATGATTCTGTTTATGCAAAATATGAGGACAAAACAATTCCTTCCCCGTATGCCATACGGGATAGCTTGGATATTCAAATAGAATCCAAACTTGAGTCTGAAGTTATGTCTATCCAAAGAATTTCGATCGAAGATATTTTGTTTACCGATGGCTTTGGCATTCCGACCAAACCCATGGTCAATGAGACAAGTCAGATTGTTAATAGGATTAGTAACAATCAAAATCATGATCAATCATTTGTATATCTCACACAGGTGAAAGATGAATCTGGTTCCGTGGTGTCGTTATCTTGGATTCAGGGGGAATTGACATCAAATCAGAGTTTGCAATTGTCTCAATCATGGGTTCCAAAGGTGGAAAACAATTATTTCATTGAAACCTTTGTTTGGAAATCACTAAATGATAGAGTTCCTCTTTCACCACATTCAATGCTATCTTATGTGATTGAATGATGCTGATGTTTGATATGTGCAAATAATTACATTGAAATTTCATCTGACATTCTAATCATTCTCGGTTTTGATGCAAAGAATTTTTGAATATTGCACCTTTGCACTTTTTTAATAGATTTACTAGTAGTAATATCCATATCTAACAATTTGATTAACATGATATCTGTTGACATATTTTTTAATATCCTATCATATGTCGATCTTTTTTATTAAATCTATGACTTTAGCTAAAGCTATTTAGCTATGCCTATTTTTCCTCATGTATTTATAATATAACGGGGTTATCCCACGTATGACTACTGAAAATCTAGATATGGATTATTCAAAATATGATTTTAAGGACTCTACAGAGATGTACGTCCACCTTAGCAAGAAAGGCCTGTCTAAGGAAACCGTAATTGAAATTAGTAAACTGAAAAATGAGCCACAATGGATGCTTGATTTCAGGTTGCGATCTTATGAAGTTTTTATGCAAAAGCCAATGCCAACTTGGGGAGGGGATCTGACCACAATTGATTTCCAAAATATTTACTATTATGCAAAAGCATCTGACAAGGTAGAGAAAAACTGGGATGATGTTCCAGATAATGTCAAAAATACTTTTGAGAAACTCGGAATTCCAGAAGCTGAAAAGAAATTCTTGGCTGGTGTGGGTGCACAATATGAGTCTGAAGTCGTATATCACAGTCTAAGAGAAGACTTGGCAAAACAGGGTGTTCTCTTTTTGGATACTGATGCCGCCTTGCATGAGCATCCTGAATTATTCAAGAAATACTTTGGAAAGGTTATTCCTCCAGAGGATAACAAATTCGCTGCACTAAACAGTGCAGTTTGGAGTGGTGGTTCGTTTATCTATGTTCCACCAGGTGTTCATATTGACATGCCGTTACAGGCATACTTTAGAATTAATGCTGAAAACATTGGTCAGTTTGAAAGAACCTTGATCATCGTTGATGAGGGTGCTGAAGTACATTACATTGAAGGGTGCACAGCTCCTGTCTATTCCTCAGAATCCCTTCATTCTGCAGTTGTAGAAATTGTTGCACTCAAAGATGCAAAAATGAGATACACAACAATTCAAAACTGGAGTGCTGATGTTTACAATCTTGTAACAAAGCGTGCCTATGCACATGAAGGTGCAACAGTGGAATGGATTGATGGAAACATTGGAAGCAAACTGACAATGAAGTATCCTGGAGTCTATCTTATGGGTGAAAGAGCGTATGGTGAGACTCTTTCTATTGCATTTGCAGGAAAAGGACAGCATCAGGATACTGGTGCCAAAATGGTTCACCTTGCACCAAACACAACTTCCAAAGTCACATCAAAGTCTGTAAGCAGAATGGATGGTCGTTCTACATATAGGGGAATGCTAAATGTGGCAAAAGGTGCCACCGGTGTAAAGTCTACCGTAAGATGCGATGCATTGCTTTTAGATGATACATCAAAAACTGATACATATCCGTACATGGAGATCAATCAAGAAGATGCAACAATCACCCACGAAGCAACCGTCGGAAAAATTGGTGATGAACAAATCTTCTATCTAATGAGTAGAGGGTTTAATGAGGAAGAAGCATTGTCTCTAATTGTAAATGGATTTATGGAGCCATTCACAAAAGAATTACCTATGGAATATGCTGTTGAACTAAACAGACTCATCAAGCTAGAGATGGATGACTCGGTGGGATAAACCCTCCAACATATTTAATTTTGATTAATCATGTCTCAAGAAACTCTTTCCAAACTCAACACCAGTCTCGTAGATGAGATTTCCTCATCAAGGAATGAACCTGACTGGCTAAAAGATTACAGAAAAAATTCATTGTCAATTTATGACAGTCTTCCAATTGAATTGTCTCCTCTTTACAACAAATACACTGATGCAAAAAAGATGGATCCTGACAAAGTGTCTATTTCAACATCCACGACAGAAACCATTCCTGGCTTTTTGACGAAACGATTGGGTGAATTGGAAGATGAGATTTGCATAATCCAGATTGGTACCAATATTCACAAAATCAACTTACCTGATGAGTTAAAATCAAAAGGATTGGTGATTTCTTCCATCTCTGATGCGATAAAAAATAACTTTGAACTTGTGAAGAAGGCACTGGAAGCTTCAAACCCCAAAGATGATAAATTCACGGCACTAAATAATGCTGCCTTTAACTCTGGAATCTTCATTCACATTCCTCGTGGTTTGATTGTGGATAAGCCAATTCATTTCCTATCTTGTCTTTCTGAAGATGGCCATTCTACAATTTCAAGAAATGTAATCTTTGCAGATGAAAACAGTAAATCTACTCTTGTTCAAGAACTGTATTCTCCAAGTATTCAAACCCAACAAGCATATCTTGAACTTATGAATACCACTCTTGGAGCAAACGCACAACTAGATGTTACAACTCTACAAATGATTGATCAGCATGCTGTAGCCTTTTCAACGAGGAGAACTGATTTGGCCCAAGATGCCAAAGTCAACTGGTATTCTGGAATATTTGGCTCTATATTGTCCAGATACAAGATTGAATATTTCCTTAATGGTACTGGCGCATCATGTAATGATTCAGAAGTAATTTTTGGAAATAATGAACAGTCATTTGACATTCAAACTAACGTAAACCATGAAAGTCCTGCAACTGAAGGCCGAGTTGTTGAAAAATCTATTCTTAGAAACAAGTCCAAATCCTTGTTTAAGGGAATGATTAGGATCAAAGAGAATGCTCCAAAGTCCAACTCATTCTTGTCTGGCCGCTCAATTTTATTGGATAAGGATGCAAAATCCGACGCAATACCTGGGTTGGAAATTTTTACAAATGATGTAAAGGCAACTCACTCCGCATCAGTCGCACAGATTGACGAAGAACAAGTATTCTATTTGAAAAGCAGGTGCCTTACTCATGATGAGGCAGAGCGAATAATTGTTGAAGGATTCTTAGAACCTCTTTCAAGAAAAATGTCAATTCAAGTCAGAGCATGGATTGCTTATCTTATTGAATCCAAATGGGAAAATCGAGAACTTACAATTAACACTGATAAAGAACTAGCCAAGTTTGTTGAAATTGAGGAAACTCGATACAACGAAAACTCTGAAATCGAGCAACATTACAAGTATCGGTGATATTTTGTCTGAATGGATTAAAGCTTGCAATATGGAGCAGGTAAAAGAAGGTCAGCTTTTTGGATTTGTACATGATGGTAAGAAGCTCTTGATAGCCAATCTTAAGGGAACGATACATGCAACTGACTTAATCTGTACACATGCTGATGCTGACCTGTCTACTGGTTTTCTTAGTGAAGATGGCGTCAGGTGTCCGTTACATCTTTCTGTATTTAATTTGGTGAATGGCAAACCTCAAAACCTTCCTGCTGAAGTCCCTCTCGATGTATACAATGTTAAAATAGACGCCAACGAAATTTTTGTGGAGATATAAGAAATGCAAAACACCGAATCGTTATTTGAAAATATACGGGATGATTTTCCGATTCTAAAAAGAATTGTACGCGATAACAAACCTCTTGTCTATTTGGATAATGCGTCTACAACTCAAAAACCCAATCAGGTAATTGACTCTATTACTGATTACTATCAAAATCACAATGCAAATATTCACCGAGCTGTTTATGCCCTGGCTGAGGAATCTACTGAGGCTTATGAGGCATCAAGGGATAAAATTGCAAACTTTGTCAACATAAAAAATCGACAGGAAATTATCTTTGTTAGGGGTACTACTGAGGCAATCAATTTGGTTGCATATGCATGGGGGAGACCTCATATCAATGAAGGTGACATTATTGTAACTACCGAATACGAACATCACAGTAACATTGTACCATGGCAGCTTCTAACCCAAGAGAAACGTGCTAAATTGGAATACATTGGAATGGATGATAACGGGGAGTTGATTTTAGATGATCTTGACAAGTATCTGGCAACAGGAAAGGTCAAACTTGTCACTTTTAGTTTAATGTCCAATGTCCTTGGAACAATCACTAATGCTGAAAAAATCATTGAGAAATGTAAAGTCGCTGGCGTACTTACCTTGATTGACGGTGCTCAGGCTGTTCCTCACATGGAAGTAGATATTGAAAAATTGGATTGTGACTTCTTTGCATTTTCTGGACATAAAATGTTGGGACCTACTGGGGTTGGAATTTTATGGGTTCGAAAATCAGTACTTCAAACAATGAATCCTTTCCATGGTGGTGGTGACATGATTAGAGAAGTCCATAAGTATGAGACAACGTGGAATGATTTACCTTACAAGTTTGAAGCGGGCACTCCTAACATTGCAGACGTAATAGGGTTGGGATCTGCAGTTGACTATCTGACCAAAATTGGAATGGATAATATACGAAAACATGAAGTCGAATTGACACAATACGCAATTGAGAAGCTATCTGCAGTAAAGGGACTTCATATCTATGGTACCAAAGATATTTCAAAACGTGGAGGCGTGATCTCATTTAATTTTGCAGATGTTCATCCTCATGATGTTGCTCAAATTATTGACGAGGAGGGAATTGCGGTTCGTTCTGGTCACCACTGCGCACAAGTCCTTATGGAACGATTAGATGTCGCTGCGACGTCCAGGGCGAGTTTTTACATCTATAACACTAAACAAGACATTGATATTCTGGTAAATTCATTAAATATTGTGGCAAAGGTATTCAAATTATGAGTAGCAACGCGGACATTTATCATGAAATGATAGTTGACTATTCCAGAAATCCGATCAATTATGGGGAAATTGAGAATCATGATGTAACATTTCATGATTCAAACCCCCTTTGTGGCGATAGCATTGACATTGATATGAAAATTGACGAGAACAAAGTTACAGATATTAAATTTCATGGAAAGGGATGTGCAATTTGTATGGCGTGTTCGTCAGTATTAACTGAAATCACAAAAGGTAAGAGTATTGATGAGGCAAGAGCTATCGAAAAAAATGATGTTCTAGGTGAACTAGGTCTTGAACACTTGCAGGCGGTTCGAATCAAATGTGCCTTACTTTCTCTCAAGGTGTTGAAATCTGCTCTTTATACATACATGGGAAACAATATCAAAGATGATCAAAATGTGGACAAACTAAAAGAAGAGGCAGAAAACCTGTACTAGTATGAGTGATTTTACTCCAACAAACCCAATTCCACTTCAAATAAGAAAAATAATTTTTGAAAAGTTCAATGACATTGATACTAAATTCACAAATGATGAAATTTTCGACATGATGAAAGAAAATGGCGATATGGATCCTTCATGGATAATTGATGATGCTGAATCTGCTTTCAATGATATTTGTGATTCTGGTCTTGCTAGAAACATTGCCCAGAATTTAACTACAATCTGGATGAAACTGTTTGATCCTGTAGAGAAATCACACTGCGGTGCATGTGATAATGACATCTATCTTGGAACCTCAGAAGAAAGAATTTGTCCTAACCCTTCATGCAAATCATCCATTTAGATGAAATCTTCATCTTCTACGGTTTTAATTATTGGTATCTTTGTTTTCACAACATAAAGTAAAGACGTATATGTTTTTCATTGCATTTATGCATTTTCTGTTAAGTACATCCTACGATCAAGTATTTTTTGTTGCACTGTGATTTGTATCTGCAAACTTTTTCTATTGACAAAAATTAAAAGACACGTTCTTGAGGTTTAATTAATTGCAAAATTGGATTTTTAATATTAGATCACGACCTTTTGTTTTACTGACAATCTCTTTTCTAATGATCACTGCTATTGTTCATTCTGGTTTAACAGAAAATTTTGATCAGAGTATAGTTTCTGCATTCTCTGAAGGTGATGGGAATCCTACTTTGGATATCATTATACAATCTGTAAATGAATCTGGTGATGCATTTACCATGCTAATGTTTGGAATTTTAATTTTGATAATTCCAAAAACTCGAAGAATGGGAATTACTCTGATGATATTGATTGTAATTTCCACTTTGCTTACAGGTTACATAAAATGCGGTGTTGATCGTGATAGGCCTAATTTTGAATATGAGGGAACGCCATTTCCATTATCAATCAGTCAGGATACATATGCATTATTCTGTGAAGGTGGGAATAATGCATCATATCCGTCAGGTCATGCTGCCAGATCTATGATATTTGCAATAATATTTGGATATGCATTGTCAAACAGATTTCCGCGCGGCGCGTATCTTGTATTGCTGTATCCTGTAATTATGTCTCTTAGCAGGATCTATGTTTTACAGCACTATCCGATGGATGTCATTAGCGGAGCTGTCATTGGAATGATGCTTGCAGGAGTTCTGGCAAAGAGAACCAAACTCTACAATATGTTTGACAGTTCAAAAACCTAGCTCGGTCAGAGCACTGTTGTTTATCAGTACAATTGCATAATGATTATCATCATGATGATATGTCCAATATTTGATGTCTCTGTTTTCTTTTTTTTGTCTGAGTCCTGCAGTTACCCCTGTTGTTACAGTATAGCCTATTCTTTTTGCTGTTCTTGTTTCTTTTGGCATTAATACCTTGAACCCTTCCTTATGGGTTTGAAATCCTATTGATACCATGTCTTCAACTGCAACATTTGCGTCTTTCTCATCTTTTAGATCATATGTCTTGAATATCGGCAAATCTTTTGGATGAAATTCCATGCATACCGTAAAACCTCTTGACTAATATTTTTTAAAAAATCATTTTGATGCTAAAATTAAGTTAATTTTCTTAACCTGAAAGTCAAATCATGATCATATTCACTACTTAACCGACTCTTTTGTTTTGATTATATCATTGGCATCACTAGAAAATTTGGCAATTAAGTTACACAAAGAAAAACAAGAAGCGACAAAACTTAAAAAAAAGGCTGAGATACGAATCAAAGAATTTCAATCTGCAGAAAGACGTTCATCTTCAAGTCTAAATTCTATTGAAAAAAAGATTGAATCAGAACGCGAAGAATCCTCTAATGTCTCAGCAATACTTGCAAGAAAAACCTCTCAATTAGAAAGCATTGAACGATTGATAGCAATTGCACAAGAAAAGATACGCCGCGAAAAGGATGGTGTTGAGAAGGCCGAACAAGAAATTGAATTTGCTGAGGGTTCTGATGAAAAACAATCTGCTGAGGCTAGGTTGCGCCCATTAAACGATCATGTACAAGACCTCCTTTCTGAAATTAAAAGCAGACAAAAAACTGCAAAGAATATTTCTGATGATGTGGAAAACTATTCTAATATGCAATCGAAAATTACCTCACAAATTCAAAAACAAACCAAATCCAAACCCTCTCTTCGTGAAACAATGATCACAAATCGTAAATCTGCCAAAAGTTTTGCAGGAGAATTGGAAAAACAAATCAATGCTGAGGAATCTGCTAAAAAATCGTTAGATAATGTATTTTCAAGATTGCAAAAAATAGCTAAGAGAAAGCCAGCTGCAAAGAAGACTGCATCTAAGAGAAAGCCAGCTGCAAAGAAGACTGCAGCTAAGAGAAAGATTTGATAAAAATAATCTTAAGGCTGTCTAAAGTTCTTTAAAATAGATAAAAGTGATTTTTAAAATTAATACATTGGATAATAATTACGATTACTAGTTTGTTCTTTATCGTCTTTTGTGTGTGTTCAATGTTATGTTATGAATGTAAATCAAAATGAATGTCCAATGTAATTTTAATTTCTAATTTTCTTTGATGTATCTGTTTATGATTCGAATTCTAAGATATGTGTGTAATTGATTTTTAGTATAACGTTAAACCGTTGATATAATTCTCAAATATCTTTGACATAATTTAAAAATTGTAATGCAAACACATTTGAAAAATAATGTAGGTTTGAAAAATCACTAAGGATTGATATCCATCTTACCAAATTTTCCTTTGGTTAATGATACTTCACCTTTGAACTCATTGGTGTACCCATTTGAAATGACAACTTTATCTCCGACATTGACTGCTTTGATATCGTCACCCCACAATGTGAGTTTCATTTGGTTGTCTTCAGTTCCATCGCCGTTAGAAATTACTGCATCACAGACGTCCACGGTTCCGCCGCTTTTGAGATTTACTGTTCTTGGCTCTCCTTTACTTTTAACTTCGGCTTCTACATTGACACCACTGCGCATTTTCTTTGCGTCTGAAATTGGTATAGATTCTGACATGTAATTTTGGGTCGAGTTTTCACGATTATAAGCTTTGTTAAAAATTAGGAAAATAATCTGCTGAATCTTCGGTTTATCTCAATAGTAATTGAGAAATATCGGTGAATATTACAACTCATTGCAGAGGTATCGAAGCCCGGTCAACCGAGAGGGACTCAAGATCCATAAAATAGGAAATCCCTTCTCTCAGGAGTTCGTGGGTTCGAATCCCACCCTCTGCACCAAATTTTAATTAAAATTACAAATTTTGTTAAAGTTATCGCGCGATTACGCAACAATTGATTTAACTTTGGTCACTGAATGCTCTGAAATATTTTTATGCATTTCAGCAAGATAATGGTCTTTAAACGATAAATTACATCTAAAACATTTCCAAATCATTTCAGACATTCTTCTAATAGGTAGAAATTGCTTATAAGTATATTGCATGATTGATCCAATTTATTACAATACATGATCATTGTTTTTAAAAAATTGTAATTTTTGTAATTTTTCGGATAAAAATGAAATTATCTTCTGACTGTGGATAGATACAAGGGTTTAGAAGCAAAAAATTGTTATAATTTTTGAAAGATGTTTGACATATTTGAAATATTTGGAGAATTATCCTATTTTGGAATCTTTCTAGTGTTGATCGGTGTTAATGCATCTCCAATTCTGATGCCTCCAAGCTGGATTGTTTTGACCTCCTTTTATCTAATTGATCCCAGTTTGAACGTGGTATTTCTTGCCATGGTTGGATCTACCGGCGCAACCATTGGTAGATTCACTCTTAAAAAAATCAGTGGGTTGTTTAGAAAGTTTGTTTCAGAAGAACAAAAGTCAAATCTTGATACCATTGGAGATTATCTAAATCGAAAAAAATATGGATATATGATTGCATCTTTCTTGTTTGGCGCAACTCCTCTACCAAGCAACATGTTGTTTATCACGTATGGACTAATGCGTGCAAAAAGTATTGGAATTTACATAGGATTTTGGTTTGGAAGAACTATTTCCTATATCGTAATGATCTATTTTGGTAATGCTGTTTTAACTCCATTTTTAGAAATGTTTGAAGATCGTCTGACCGGAATTTTGTTAATTGACGGTGTTGGAATTTTATTGATTGTTCTCTTTGCATCGATTAATTGGACTGTGTTGATTACTGAACGAAAAATTAAATTGGTTAGACCAAAAATCTGGAGATTCTAAATGAATGATATAGATTCACTGAAAACTGAGGTTAAATTATTGATGGGCAATGATCCGGCACATGATTTTGAACATGTTATGAGGGTGTACAAAAATGCAAAAAAAATATGTGAAAAAGAAAAGGTGAATGAAAAAGCGGTTCTTAGTGCGGCATTATTGCATGATATTGTATCCTATCCGAAATCTGATAAGCGTTCTAAACTGTCTTCACTTGAAAGTTCAAAAAAATCAAAACAAATTCTAAAAAAGTATAATTTCTCTAAAGAAGAAATCCTTGTAATCTCTGATGCCATTCGTGATCATAGTTTTTCACAGGGTAAAATTCCAGAAACCGTTGAAGGAAAAATTCTTCAGGATGCTGATCGGCTAGATGCCTTGGGTGCAATAGGGATTGCAAGGGTTTTCGCTACGGGGGGCTCACTTGGAAGATCGTTTTACAAAATGGATGATCCTTTTTGTAAAAAAAGACTTCCGGATGATGAAATGTGGACTATTGATCACTTTTTTCAAAAACTTCTCAAATTGGAGTCTCTAATGAACACTAAATCTGGTAAAGCGGAAGCAAAGATGAGGACAATGGTATTGAATAAATTCTTACACCATCTAAAACGGGAGATCTAGCCGTAATCCACATATCTGTCATATCTGACTTCAATTTCTTTACTCTCTCCTGATTTAATCTTCCTGTATTCTTCATTTTTTCTAAATTCTATGTATTTACAAATCTCTTCAAATTCATCATCATCTGGATATGAGTTAAAGACAGGTTCCACTAGTTTCAAATATTCTATGGTTTTCTCTCTGAATTCCTCTCTTGTTGGCTTCTTGTTTCCTTTCATTCGAAACCAAACGGCAGTCCAGCTTGCGCCTACTACGTGGGGCAATAAGTCAAATGCCCTTTGAATTTCAAAACGCTCGTCGTTTCTCATGATTCTTGTAAGAATTTTGAAGCTGATTTTGCAAAATATGTCACAATCATGTCTGCTCCTGCTCTTTTAATCGAATGCAAAATTTCTAGGGTGATGTCTTTTTCATTTACATATCCAAGCTGAGATGCGGCTTTTACTAATGCATATTCTCCAGAAACGCTATATGCTGAAACTGGAACATTGAATTTTCTTCTAGTCTCTGCAATTAGATCCAAGTATGACAATGCTGGTTTTATCATCACAATGTCTACTCCTTCCTCAATGTCTGTCTCTACTTCCATCATGGCTTCTCTTGCATTGGTGTATGGAACCTGGTATGTTTTTCTGTCTCCAAATTTCGGTGCGCACTCTGCAGCATCCCTAAATGGCGAGTAAAAATTTGAACGATGCTTGGCAGAATGTGACATTATCGATACATCTGTAAATCCCGCATCATCTAGTGCTTTTCTTATTGCAGAAACTTGACCATCCATCATCGCTGATGGTGATACTGTATCTACTCCAGCTTTAGCTTGACTGATCGCAATTTTTGCAAGGGTTACTAAGCTAATATCATTATCAATTTTGTTCCCTTGAATGATTCCACAATGTCCTGTAGATGTAAATTGACATAGGCAGACATCTGCCATAATTACTATTTTATCTCCAAATTTTTCTCTAATCTGTGAGATTGCTTTTTGTACAATTCCATTTTCATCAAATGCTGAACTTCCAGATTCATCCTTTTCGGTAGGAATGCCAAAAAGCATGATTGCAGGAATTCCCAAATCTATGATTTTTTTAACCTCATCATTTACATCGCTTAATGGCAACCTTTCAATTTCTGACATTGATTGTACCTGAACTCTTTCTTCCAGATCTTCTTGAACAAATACTGGGCAAATGAAATCTTTTGGAGAAAGTGTTGTTTCCTGAACTAATTCTCTCATTTTATCTGATGTTCTCAGGCGACGAAGACGTCTAGTTGGAAATGACATGTTAAAATTCTCTCAGTCTAAAATATAATCCTAGTCTGTTTGATTTTGTTTTTTATAGTCAAACAGCTTGCTTGCTAACTCTACTGCATCTGGATTGCCTTGTTCAGATGCTTTTCTGATGTTATTCATTGGAGTTGACACAATACTTTCAACAATGGCCTTAGTTAATTCATCAATTATTTTGATCTTTTTCTCATCTTTTTCATCGAGCATTTGAAGTGCTTTTTGTAGTTCTTTTTCTCTGAGATTCTCTATGCTTTTGAATACGTCTTTTACAAGCGGTTCTGCATCTAGTCTTTTCATTGAGGCTTCTAATACAGAAACTTCCTCGTTAATTATATTTTCAACTATTTTCACCTTGTTTAATCGTGCGTTCATGTTCTTTTCTACCATTTCTGCAATCTGATCAAGATTCATTAGCTTAACACCTCCTATGGTTGCAACTTTTTCATCCACTGTCCTGGGATTTGATAAATCTAGAATCATCATTCCCTTACTCTTATTTTTCATAGCTTCAGTAATTTTCTCGTTTGTAACTAGAAAATATGGTGCAGTTGTTGCTACAAAAATTACATCATAGTTATTAAATCCTGAAAGTACATCTTCAAACTTGATTGGATTTCCTCCCATTGTCTCGCAAAATGTTTCTGATCTTCCAATTGTTCTACTTGTTACATCAAATGCATAGCCACGTCTTTGTAATGATTTGGCAACTAGAGTTGACACTTCACCCGTACCGATTAACAATACTTTTTTTATTTTTAACTCATCAATGTTTTCTTCTGCAAGCTTTACTGCCATTGAACCTACTGAAATTCCACCTGCCCCTATTCCGCTTGAATTTCTAATTCTAGTTCCTATTCGAATTGCTTTATCAAATAATGTGTTGAGATGTTGCCCTGAGGCTTTAACTTCTCTAGCCGAAGTAATTGAGTTTTTTATTTGACCTAAAATTTGCTCTTCCCCCAAAACCATAGAGTCTAACCCTGATGTTAGTTTCAATAAATGATGTAATGCATCATGATTTTTTACAAATTCTATATTGTCATTAAATGCCTCTTCTTCAAGACCTGTAATTGTTGCCCATGTTTTTTTGATTTTATTTGAATCATACATTTTGGATTTTCCGAATAACTCGATCCTGTTACATGTTTGAATAATTACGCATTCATCCAATCCCGAATTATTTTTAAATTGCTCATACGCATTATCCAGGTCTTTAATTGTAAATTGTTCTAGAATGTGAATTGGAGAGTTACGAAAAGTAACACGTGCATTGATTATATTTTGATTCATTTCCAATTTCTCAATATTGTGATAGCTCGCTTTTCAGCTTTTTTCACTTGGCCGTCTTTAATTAACTGATCAATCTCATTATCATTCATGATACTACGCAAACATTCTCTTCTTCGCTTTTGAGTAGAAATAACGTCTTTAGCTAATTCTCTTGCTATTTTTTGAATTTTAATCTGTATAATGTCTTCTTTTGTGATTATTTTTTTGAGTACTTTTTCTGATTTTTCTTTGATTTTCTTTGACATTGCTGGGCTTCTTCCTCTAGTAAAAATTGCAATCTGTATCATATTTTCAAAATCGATGATTGCAGGATTGGAAAAGTCACTATCTTCAGGACTGTCTGAACTGTAAACTATGATGCCTTTCTTTTTTGCAGCATTGATAATTTTCTGATTCACCTTTTTGTCATTTGTAGTCGTAATGATCAAATTGGGTTTTAATTTTGCAATAAATTTTGTATCTGTAATTTTTTGTTTAATTATTTTAATTTTCTTAGTTTTGGCTAGTTTAGATATTTCTGAATTTACAGAATCTGCAATTATGATGATTTTGCATTCTTGTTTGAGTGTTGAATTGATTCTCTTTTGTGCTTCATTTCCTCCGCCTACAATGACGATTTTTTTATTTTGGAGATTTAGATCGACTATCATCGATCAAAGGGATTTCAGTTTCTATTTATGTATTAAAATTCAGAGCGTGAAATTCCAGCTACATTTTTAATTGAATAACTAAGTTACTGATTTATTGTCTTCTATAGATGAATCTGATAAAGAACTTCTAAATGAAATTCAATGGACTTTTCCTTTAGTAACAAGACCTTTTGATGCAATTGCCAAAAAATTTGGTACCACTCCTGAAGATATCAAATCTCGTCTGGATGGATTAAAAGAAATAGGCGTTCTAAGACAATTGAGTGCAATTTTTGATACTAGAAAATTAGGTTATACTAGTTCTTTAGTAGCTATGGAGATTGAGTCTGATAAATTAGATTATGTTGCAAGCCAAATCAATCGTCATCCTGGTGTGAGTCATAACTATGAACGAGATCACCAATTCAATCTTTGGTTTACTCTGGCAGTTCCTCCAGGTGCTGATTTGAAAGCTGAACTTGAAAAATTCAATGTTCTAAAAGGAATTGAAAAAGTTAGAATGCTTCCAACTTTACAACTATTCAAAATTGGTGTTAAGCTTGACATGGTAGATGACAAGAAACATGACATTGCCCCTAGTGAAGCGAAAAAAGAAATTAAAAATATTGAGTTTATTCCAACTGAAGAGGATAAAGACTTTATTCGCGAATTGCAAAAAGATATGGATATTATTGATGAACCTTTTGTCCTTGCAGCAAAAAATCTTGGAATAACCGAAAACGAATTATTTGAAAAAATGAAACATTATGAAGATATTGGCGTTATGCGAAGATTCGCTGCAATCTTAAGACATCGACAAGTAGGATTCACTGCAAATGGTATGATTGTATGGAAAGTTCCTGAAGATCGAATTAAACAAGTTGGCGAAACATTGGGCTCATTTCCACAGGTAAGCCATTGTTATGAGAGACCTACATATGCTGATTGGCCTTACAATGTTTTTTCAATGATTCATTGTAAAACTCAAGATGAGGCACATGAAGTGGCAAAAACAATACAAGATCAAATTAATGTGGATGAATACAATATTCTTTTCAGCTCTCGAGAATTCAAAAAAACACGTGTTGAATATTTTGTAGAAAATTCATTTAATTTAGAAGATACACTTTCGGCATCTTAAATCTCATTCTTATCGTGTCCAACTACATGTATTGTACAAAAGTATTGATCATTCATGTTGCAATAGTATGCTGAATCATCCCCGCATTCTTTACATGGTGGTTTTTCATCTAGTTCTGACAATTTAGTGTGGTATGCCTTACTTCTGGAAGTGACGTTTGAATTTTTGTAAATTCTCGTTAAATTTGAATAATATTCTAATTCTTCAGGATTTAGTTCCTGTTCTTTTTTAATTTTTTTAATCATGGATTCCCATTTTTTACATTTACCAATTTTGGCTAGTTTCATTCTTTCAATAACTTCTATCGTTTTTTCTACGTCTATTGGTTTATCCATTTACAATTTAACTTACTTGTGGTGTTGCTTTTAATTCGTATGAAGGCCAAGAATTGTACAACTCTTCAACTTCTTTCATATCTGAATCTGAAATATACTTTCCATCTGACATTTGAGCGTAATTTTCAACTTCTTCTTCACTGATCATTGTTGGAAGTACTGTTGCAAATCCTTTCTTTGTCATCATAAATTTCATTGCAAATTCTGTTATGTTTAAGCCGTTTCTATCTGCAATTGGTTTGAATTGTTCAACTTTTTCTAATGATGATTTGAGCCATTCTCTTTTTCTAACTGACCTATGATCATTATCGTCAAATTTTGTATCTGCATTAACTTTTCCAGTTAGAATTCCAGATGCTTCTGGAACTCTAACTAGGATCCCTACATTTTCTTCTTCAGCTTTCTTCATTAATTCATTTCCTGGCGTCTGTTCTAAAATATTGTAAACTGTTTGAACTGCACTAAGATTTGGCTTGTCCATCGCTTCCAGTCCTTCTTGTGTCCATCCAATTGCTGGGCCCAAAGCAACTTGATATGTTTTGATTGAACCATCCTTGATAAAACCATCCAGTAAATTGAATATTGAATCATTTCTTACATCTTTGAGCTTTGGATTGTGTACTCCGTACATGTCCAGATGATCTGTTTGTAATCTTTCTAGACTGTTCCTTAATGCCATTCTAGTATAATCTTCATCAAACTTTTGTGGAAGTTCTTTATGTCCTATTTGCTCAACATCTCTAAAATCATAACCGTATTTTGTTGAAATAACAATCTCCTCTCTCATATCCTTGAAGACTTCGCCAATTAGTTTCTCGCTTAATCCTTTACCGTACAAGTCACCTGTCTCAAAGAAATTAATTCCTACATCATATGCTTTTTTCAGCATTCTCTTTGCTTCATCTTCTTCAATTTTTTTGCCCCACCAATCAAGAGCAATTGCCCATGCTCCAAATCCTACTTCTGATATTTTGATATCTGTTTTACCTAGTTTATTATACTTCAAAACTGTTTTTTGAACTGAAATTTCATCATTTATGTTTATCCAAGATTTGCACCTATGAAACCTGACTTTTAAACTATCTGAAGGTTTTATCCTAAGCTGGAAATTAATGGAATCAAGTCTTTTTTAACACATACAATCATTGGTATGTCATTTTTTACATATGTGGAGACTTGGGTTTCTCGCAAGTCCATGATTAGATCTTGGAAATCTTTGATATCATCTACTTCAAATGCTAACATGAAGTCTTCATCGTGTATTCCAAAGGAGTATGTGGTGTTGAGAACAATTTGTGGGTATTTTTTACTCACTTGGATATGTTCATCCATAATTTCCTGACGTTTTTCTTTAGGAAGTAGATACCACTCTCGTGTTTTCGTGAATGGATAAACTATGACGTGTTTTTTTGGATTATTTCCTGTAAGAAATCCGTGTGCTTTTTGTTCTTGTACGTAAAGAGAAGGTCTTGTACATGACAAATATGTCATTGACGGAATGATGTATTTCCCAAAAACTGTTTTGTATATTTTTTCAATTACTACTTGAATTTCTTCAACTGTTTTGGCTGCAAACCAAAAAAGAAAATCTGCATCATCTCTTAATCCTAAATTTGAATATGTTCTATACATTATCCCTGAATTATTCATTACGTTTTCAACTTCTTTTGCAGATTCTTCTTTTGCTAAATCTGCCATCCATCTCCATTTTGGATCTACTTTGAAAAATGAGAAATTGAAATAATATTGATCATTTTCTTCTGACATGTTGTTCCCACTTTTACGACCCTATTTAAACAAAAAACTAGATTTTCTATTCTTGAATTTCAATACTTTTGTCTGTTGACTTCTGACATGTTTTAATATGAATAAAAGATGGTGACATTTTGAAATGTTTAGATTTTTTTGATTATTTCTATATTCGCTTCATCTCTGATGGGTTTTGATTTGATTCCGATACTGCTGGTGTTTTTCTCAATCTCTAAAAATTCTTTAGAAAACTATGCGTGAACTCTTTAAATCAATAATATTTGAAAAAAATTTTCAGGTTAAAGTTTATTGGGCTGATTCTTGTAATGCCCACTCATAACCTTCTGCTTCAAGTTTGTCTGCAAGTGAAGCATCGCCTGTTTTCAATACCTGACCTTTGGCAAATACGTGAACAAAGTCTAACTTGTCCAAGAATTTTAAAATTCTGGCATAGTGGGTGATGATTATGATTGTGGCATCCTTGTCTGCAACTTTACTGATTGCTTGTGCCACTGCTTGAACTGCATCAATGTCTAATCCTGAATCTGGTTCATCTAAAATTGAAATTTTTGGTTTTAGTACTGCCATTTGTAATACTTCAGCACGTTTTTTCTCTCCGCCCGAAAATCCTTCATTCAGATATCTTGAGAGGAATTCTTCTCTTAGTCCTACTTTTTCTAGATTTTCTTTAAGATATTTTTGAAACTCTCTTACTGTGATGAAGACTTCTCTGTTATCTCCTTCCATTGCTTTACTTAGAGAATTATATGCTGTTCTGAGAAAGTGAGAAAATCCTACTCCTGAAACCTCTGTTGGGTATTGAAAACCTAGGAATAATCCTTTTTTTGCTCTTTCATCTGCTGATAGTTCTAAAATGCTTTCGCCGTTAAACAAAATATCTCCTTTTGTTACCTCATATTTTGGATGTGCAAGTAATGTGTATGCTAATGTACTTTTTCCTGAACCGTTAGGTCCCATGATTGCATGGACTTCTCCAGGACCTGTTTTCAGATTAACGCCTTTAAGAATTTCTTTACCTTCTCTTGATACGTGTAGATCTTTAATTTCTAATACTGCCATATTGCGGTTAATTTTGTTTCTCTATATAATACCGACGAAATTTAGCTAATCCTAATGGGATTTTTAGATAATAAAATGAAAAAAGGATGTTTGGTTAGTTGGCCAGAGATGGTCTTAAGGTAATTTTGAGTTTGTAGGATGTTAGGATGTCTTTGCATCTGTTTCTGATAGTGACTTCTGTGACTCCTGCGACATTGGAAACGTCTCTTTGTAGAACGTTTTGTCCGAGAAGAACGGATGACACATACAAATATGCTGCAGCAATTCCATTTGGAGCCTTTCCATCGGCAATATTGCTATCTTTGGTTTTTTCAGCAATCTCCAAGGCTAGTCTTTCAACTCTGACCTCAGTTTGTGTCATATTTGCTATCTTTGAGATGTATTTGTCCATGGTTACAATGGGGGCATGTGTTTGTCCCATTTCCATTACCATGGTCCTATAGTATTTTGCTGCAAGCTTTGTTTTTGTTTTTACATCTTTTGCCGGACAAATCCCTCGACAGATTTCTTCTAACGATCTTACCACGTCACATTGTTTGCATGCCATGTAAATTGTAGCTGCTGTAATGCTAACCACTGATTTTCCCTTTACATCCACATGATCATCCAGGTTCCTGTATATCATTGAAGCAGTTTCCAATACGTTCTTTGAAAGATTGAGACCATCGCATGCTTCACCCATTTTTGTTAAATCATTAGCAAGTCTTCTCTCTCTTGGTGAGGAAACACGTACTCGTTGTTGCCATTTCCTGAGATTGTGCATCTGGTTTGCGACTTCATGGTTAATTGTTTTTCCGCTAAAGTCTTTCGCACTGATTGAAATTTCAGTTGTTATTCCCAAGTCATGTTGGGAATATGTTGTTTGTCCGGTTGCTCTTGCAAGCTTCATTTTGTCCTCAAAATTTGAGCTTATTGTTTCTGGACCACAATTTGCAATCTGATCATCGACGACAACGCCGCAACCAGAGCAAATTATTTCACCGTTCTGTATGTCGTCCACTAGTGTGGATTTGCATTCAGGACAGTTTTGTTTTTCTAGTATGTTCATTTTTTATTTCTCCTAAATTTTTTTGGTTTATTGATGGGGGTTTCTTCTGAAGCGAAAATACTTTTGCCGATATATTTTTTGATGTTGTTTGTTAATGGCGTTGCTGATGCAAATGGCCTGCTTACTGGACCTATCATTTCATTTATTTTTGCAACTCTAGTTCCCTTTTCGTCACAGAGTATCTGTCCCTCAACCAATTCTTTTGATAGTTGAATGATCACTCTGCCACTACCGGCTAGATGCATTATTTCGCCTACCTCCTGCAATTACAATGCTAAGGATCGTATTCTTATCATAGACTCCTGTCAATTTTACTTTAGCTAAGAGCTAGATTTGATTTTATTTTGTTTGCTTGGATCTTTTTAACACTAGTTTTTCTGAAATTTTGTTGAGAATTTTCGTCTTGGATGATCCTTTTGGAACAATGACGTATCCAGATCTTACAAACGGTCTTTTGGGAAATCGAACCTTGTCATCAGATTCTGTGATTTCATAACCTGCCGTTTTTGTGGCATCGATTAGTTCTTTTAGTGAAGGATCAAAGACACTCTTTTGCAACCCTAACTTCCTGCCTTTGGATTTTTTTAAATTTTTGTTGAAATAATCCAACCAGATTACGATGTGCTCGTAATCTTTCATTTTATTCCTTTAGTAAAATTGCATTAACTATGCCGTTTTGCCCTGGTTTTGAAATCACTCTGCATTTTCCTTCTTGTGTTTCAAGAATTGCACCTTTTGTAATAATGCCACGTCTTTTGTAATCGTTATTTGTAGTATTTTCTATCACTTTGATGATTTTTGATTTCTTAACTTTGCTTTCACCTGTTGCTAAATTAACAAAATCAATTGATTTCAGAGCTGTTTTGTAATTATTTCCACGAACTCTTCTGGTGATGGTGATCTGAGAACCATTTACTGGCTCATTTGGATATCTGTCATTTTCATATTTTCTCCTAGTTCTGAGTGGGGATCTTCTTCCTCCGGTAATTTTGCTTGTTGCTAAATTCTCTACTGATTTTCTCACAAATTCATGTCTGAATCACTCTAATTTATACAAAACGCAGAAGTTAGTCACAGATAATAATTATTCCCGTTACTTGGTTTTGTAATAATTTTGAAGCAGATGTAGTTTATTTGGCACTGGCAGTTTTTCTAACTTTGGAGAATAGTCTTTGTTTAAGATCCTCAACATCTCCTTGTATGCCAAAATATTTTTGGAATTTTTCAGTGGTCGTGTATATTTTCATTCGTCCAACATTTTGATGACTAATGTAATCCAATTGTCGTAATTCTTTTAGATGTGAGTATACTCCAGAACCCCTTGTCTCAACAAGCTGCTTGGATGAAATGGGCTGCATGTATGCAATATATGACAATGTCTTCAGCGTGGCATTTGGAAGAACGGGTTTTGAAGCATATCTTTTGACTGTGGAGCTATATTCTGGTTTTAACTGCATTACATATGATTCGTCTGGAAGTTTTACTATCTCCAATGCTTTAAACGCCGTCTTTGTTTTTTTCATAACGCTTTCTAGTAATTGCAATGTTTTTGTCCTTGATTCGGTTCCCGATGCCCTTACGATACTCTCAATTCTTAATGGTCTACCTGATGAGTATAGCGCAGCTTCAATTCTCGCTGTTGCCTCATCCAAATTGTTTATTTTAGCCAATTACCGTTCTATCCTCTAGGCTATTGTTGAAGAAATGACTTCTTCATTTCTAATCAATTTGATATCTCTTCTTTCATTATTGTGATTTTGATGTTATCCTCAACTTGTTCTAGGTCTACCTTTTGATCTCTGGCTAAAAACAATGCTGCAAAGAAACATCTGATTGAATCTACTTGATCTAGATCAAATATGATGTCTTGTAATAGTCCAAATCCTGTGGGTCCAATTTTTTTCATTATCAAGTCTTCATATTTGCCAATTATACTCTCGAGTGAAATAAAAAATTCCTGAAAATCTGGTGCTTCAATTGGCTCTATCTGTAATTGCTTATTTCGTCTTGATTGGGGGTTTGCAATTGTACCGATAAGATTTTGTAGCAAGCCTAACAAATCATCTAACGAAACTGGATATGTGGATTCGTGTCTGTATGGAATGTCGATAAGCTCGATATCTACATCTGTTCTTTGATGCATTGGTTTTTTCTCCATCGCTGCTTTTTGTAATGCAAAAATACTCTCCACTTTCATTCTGTAGATTAATGATGAAGACAATGCTGCCATTCCTGCTACTTTGAGATCTTTTTTGCCCGTTTTTTCAAGAATTTTAATTAATAGATTTAAAATTTGAATTAGGTCAATATCCCAAACATCTTTTTTAATCACTGATGACGGACTAAATAGAATGTTTACTGGTTCTTGAGAAATACTATCTGGAGTTTGGGCTTCACTCACATAATGACTCTCTGTCTGCATAATAATATCTAATGGCTCTATTTTTTTCTCATTTCCAGTCAACTCTTATATTGTTTATTTGAAGAACTACATTATGAAATCATCTCGGATTACATCTCCAAATGAGCCTCTTACGTTGTCCGAATCTGTGACTCCTACTCCTGAAGGTTCGCAAGTTTTAGTCAAAGTAAAATCCGTCGGTGTTTGTCACAGTGATTTACACTTGTGGGAAGGAGGATATGATTTAGGTGATGGCAAATTCATGAAAGTCACTGACAGGGGAGTGAAATATCCTGTTACTCCTGGACATGAAATTGTTGGTACTGTGGAGAATATTGCTTCTTCTGTTTCTAATATCTCAAAAGGAGATGATGTCTTGGTCTTTCCATGGATCGGATGTGGAGAATGTCCTGCATGTAAAGTGGGAAATGAGAATCTATGTGATGCTCCAAGATCAATGGGTGTTTTTCAAGATGGCGGTTATTCTGATTATGCTTTAATTCCTAATTCCAAATATTTGGCAAAACTCGACGGTGTTGATCCTGACGTTGCTACTTCTCTTGCTTGTTCTGGACTTACAGCTTACACTGCCATCAAAAAAGCAAACCAAAATACTCCAGAATTCATTGTGATTGTGGGTGCTGGTGGTTTGGGATTGATGGGGGTGCAGATTGCAAGTGCCATTACTGATGCCAAAATCATTTGTGTTGATTTAGATGATCAAAAATTAGAAATTGCAAAGAAAATGGGTGCTGATTATACAATTAATTCCAAAGATCCTGAGACAGCTCAAAAAATTATGTCTATTTGTAATAACAAAGGTGCAGATAGTGTGGTTGACTTTGTAAATGCTCCACCCACTGCAAAACTTGACTTTGCAATTCTTCGAAAGAGGGGAAATTTGGTTCTCGTAGGTCTGTTTGGAGGTTCTTTTGAATTGTCTCTTGTAACGATTCCGTTAAAATCAATTATAATTCAAGGTGCATACACTGGAAACTATGATGATATGGTTGAGTTGCTTGCTCTTGCTAGAAAAGGTGTCATAAATCCTGTAATTTCTAAAAGATATTCCCTTGACGAAACCAATGCGGCGCTTGAAGATCTCAAGACGAGAAAAATAATTGGCCGTGCTGTAATTAATCCCTGATTGTTTTTTTGTCCAGAAACAGGTCAATGTAAAAATCAGTTTATTATTGAATAATCACTTGACTTGAATGTCTGTGTTTTCGTATACAAAATAAATGATGTTCTCTATTCAAAATTTCTAACTTGTTTGAATTCCATTAGACTATGAATGTTTTAAATCAATTTCACTGCATGTTGTTAAATTAACGAAAAACTATAAGAAAAAATATCTCAAAATTAATACGTAAAACTAGAATGTCTACGAGTGTTCAAAATTCTAAACATCTGATTAAATAACATAAACTATGAATATTACAGACTTAACATATTTTATTTAATGTTGACGAAGATGCATCTCATTTATTCCAATCTTCCAAAATCCATCCTGATTCCATGACTTTCTTATCTTCTGTTTCACCTATGTTTGTGGCAAATCTCCAGATGCAAGATGCATCTGGGATCATTTTTTCTTTAATTTTTAAAAGTGACTCCATTTCTGAATTTAAATTTTGATCTGTATTTCCATGCTCTTTGCAAAACTTACATTTCTGATCAAGTATGATGGGTTCTGATTCAATTAGCGGATATGCCATACATGCAAGTGGTCTCTCTTTGTAAATTTTACATGGGAATCCTCCATGTGGTGACTTGTCTGTTCCTTCTGTATCTAGAAATGGACATGTATTTCCATTTTTCTCAGATCCCATTAACTGGTATGCTAGAATTTTTTCAGGGGTAGAACCTTTTTTTCTAGATGTGCCTATTCGTGGTAAGATTTTAATTGTTAATCCCTTTTTTTCCGCCAATCTTTCAATTCTTTCTTTTTCTTCTGGAAGTATCAGCACTCCTATCTTGCCGTACTTTTTGCTTGGGTAATATTCTCTTTCTATACAACACTGAGAACAATCCTTTATGCATTCGAATTCCACATTTTTTTCCACACTTGTGGATTGAATCATCCATGTATGATATTTCCTATCAATTCTATTTTTTGAAAAACCCTACAAGTTATATGCTCATTATCGGAAAAAGCCCTATGGGTAAGCGTCAAGTAAAAAATGAAAGTGCCCTTAAAGAAATTCGATTGCCTGAGGAGGGTGAACTTTTTGGTCGTGTATTGAAAATGATGGGTGGTGAAAATGTAATGATCAAGTGTGCTGATAATGTCACTCGAAGAGGCAGAATTAGGGGAAAATTGAAGAGACGGGTTTGGATTAGAGATAATGATATTGTGATTATCGCGCCTTGGGATTTTAAAGAGCAGGAGCGTGGTGACATTGTTTGGAGGTTTACTCTTCCTCAAGTACAGTGGTTAAAGGATAATGAACACATCACTAGAGATTTCTAGCATTATTTTTTAATAAAATTATCTTATAGTAAATTGCTTTGGTTAATATAGCGAGTTATTGGTTTGAAATTGAAATGGAACAAGGCACCGTAAAATGGTTTAACCGTACTAAGGGCTTTGGTTTTATCGAGAGAGAAGGTGGAGACGATCTGTTTGTTCATAAATCAGATGTTGACGGATTCATCAACGAAGGCGATAAAGTCGAGTTTGAAGTAGGCGAAGGTCAAAAAGGACCAGCAGCTCAAAAAGTTAAAAAATCAGCATAGGCAATAATTTCTTATTTAAGATTTCATCTTTGTTTTCTTAAACTAGTCTATCTTTTTATTATTTTTAAATTATTTTAGAATAAAATTTTGTGGTCCCAAGCGACGGAATTGAACCATCGACAACCCGGTTTCTGTATGCCTGATTTGCTGTTTTTTCGTCAGCCATCTAAAGCCAACAACTACAGCCGGGAGCTCTACCAGGCTGAGCTAGCTTGGGACAAACAAACAAAGTTTTTTGCTATTAAAAAACCATCGTAGATGACACCTGATTATTGATTAGTGCACGTTTTCAATGCATAAATAGTCTGGGCATTTTTTTAGTTTTATTGTCTGAATTGTCTCTTTCTTATTCTGGATATGTCTGTGTGCCGTATCTACACACTGACGATTCTGTCAAACTTAGGGAATATTTGATCAACTCAAATAATATTAAAAAATTGTTTTTTGTTACTGGGACATTTTCTAATGAAAGCATACCGTATTTTTCTGATTCTACGAATCACTATCTTTTAGCAAAATTCAAAGATAATGATCAAATGTCTAAAGATCTTGCCATGTTTAATCAGGACAAAACATCCTTTATGTTCAACGTGGATGATGATCTCTTTCAACGAGAAGTTCAAGGTGAAACAAATTTTGTTTCTGTATATTATTTGGAAGATGTTGATGGGGGTGAAGACTTGCAACAAATTGCAAATCTTTTGTTAAAACGAGACAAAATTGAGATTGCTTGGATGGGTAACATGAATACATTTTGCCTGAATCCTGCAAAGTTCACATTTCCATATTCTGCAAACATTGTGGTAATTGAAGTTGCAAGTCAAAAGAGCTATCAAAGTCTCAAAAAATATTGTGATCAAACAAGACGTGATATTAATCGAAAAGGACTGAAAATGACTAATCTACTGAATCTTTCAGTTTTAGATCAGATAAAATAGAAAAGTACTCTTTTTCACATTTTTTAGTTTCACATTGGTTGAAGTATCTTCTATTGTTTTGTAATCTATCTGATAATATTTTTATCAACTGGGTAGTGGATTTTAAGTGTCCACACTTTTTTATTTGTGATAAATTTTGCGAAGAAAAATCTGTCTCTGCAAAGATCATTTTTCATTTTTATGGCGTGTGTAAACGTTAAATATTCGAGTAAAAACCGTTTTTCATGAGTAAACCCTCTGATCTTGGTTCCTTGAAAATAGGCTCTTACATTCTATTGCCTCATTCTGATCAGCCTAGTGGTGAGCCCTGTAGAATTGTGGAATATGATACATCCAAGCCTGGCAAACACGGTGCTGCAAAAGCACGGATTGTTGGTGAAGGAATTTTTGATGGTCAAAAAAGGCCTCATGTGGGGCCAGTCAGCATGCAAATTCATATTCCAATGATAAACAAAAAAGTTGGTCAAATAATATCTATCAATGGAGATGTGATACAAATCATGGATTCTGAGTCATTTGAGACTTTGGATGTGGGCATGATTGACGATGAAGTTAAGGGTAAATTAGAAAATGGACAAAATGTTGAGTATTGGGTTGTTATGGATAAAACCAAAATCATGCGTGTCAAAAGTTAGGGTCAACAATTTCGCTTTCTAGTACTAGTATTTTCTTAAATAATGTAATGTCCTTAGTCATTGAATCTGCTCTTAATTTTATTATATTTCATGTCGTCCCTATTCATTGTTGACTGATTGGACAAAAGATGGTGGTGTTAATGATGATGACAATTTTTGGAATTGGATGGATAACGACAAAGAAAATTATAATGAAAAACATCCTTGGAAATTGGGAAAAAAAGAAAATAAAAAGAAGAAAATTGTCGTTCTAGGAATAATTAGTCTTGCGTTAGGGGTGATAGTATTTGGAATATTGTCCAGTAACAATGAGTTTAGTTCTGAAAAATATTTCTACATTCATGATTATAGATTAAATAAATCTCCTCTATTTTGTATCCAGGATTTTTCAGATCCTTTTTTCCCCGGCATCAATACCGTGATGATTGAAAAAACTTCATCTGCTATCCTGAATTGGGAGATAGAATTAGAAAGATATGCCAAAACTGATGGAGTTTGGAACTTTGAATTCAAAACGATACCTGCCAATTCAAACTTTGCAGATTTTGGGTGCGATACAACAATAACGTTTGCACAAATTCCTCCCGTAGGCCATGAAGTCGTAAGGGGTGAGACTGCGCTATCACAGTATGGATTCTCTGATGTTGTGATTTTCTATCTAGATCCTGTCTCAAGAGACAAATTGGATTCTGACATTGATTTGGTAATTACGCATGAAATTGGACATGTTTTGGGGCTCGGTCATCCATTATTTGAGGATATGAATGACGGATTGCCTTTTTACCTGGATGGTGATGATGTCTTTTTCTCTCGTTCAATTATGGTGACTCCTGAGGTATATCCGTACATGCCCTCAGAAACGATTTACACTATCACTAATTATGATGTCCGATCCGTTATCTATCTTTATGGTGGAGGAATAAGCAATACTCCGATATTTTTTGGTTATCTGAATTACATCATTGTTATAGCTATTCTTCTAGGTCTGGTTTATTTTGTAAACAAGAAGATACGTTAAAAAAATCATCTGATGGGACCGAAAATACCCTGTACCTGTTATCTGATGTGCCGAAAATGTAAATTTGTTAATTGTTCAATTCCTCCCATCCTCTTATTTTTCTCCATTGATAAAGTCCATATGTTGTGCTTAATCTGACTTAGATATTTTTACTGCAATAAGAAAATAGTTTGTATGTATGATTGAATGTGTTAAAGAATTTTGGACCAAGTATACCAAGAAGCATGACGATGATATGGTGTGTATTTGTGATTATGTCATTGAAACTTTTAACTGAATCTCATTCGTGATTCAATCAATTGTAATTCATATCATCATGAATCATCTCAAATAATTTTTAGTCATTATGCAAATCAATAACTCATTTGGCTTTCTTTAAAATGAAAACAATGAATTAACACATTTCGCCCGCAGGATTAAAATCACGTGTGTTTGGCGTTAGCGTGGATGCTGATGATGAGCGGAAAAGCCATCTGATCTGTGATGATGATTATGAGTGTTGAAGCATCTTTATTTCAATTAATTTAAAAATCTGTTAAATTCTATATTTTTAAGATAATGAATCTCGCTTCTCTCTTCTCTGGTGGTAAAGACAGTGCTTTTGCCATCTATGAAGTACAAAATCAGGGCCATGATGTGGTGTGTCTTTTGAGTATTTTTCCAAAATCTGATGAAAGTCATCTATTACACCATCCAAATATTCGATGGACAAAGTTACAATCCGAATCTATGAAAATCCCACAGTTGTCAATTTCATCCGGTTCTGATGATTTGGATGTGGAATTGTCTGCTTTGGAACTGCTGTTGCAAAAAGCAAAAAAGCAATTTGATATTGAAGGAGTGGTTCATGGTGGAATCCAAAGTAATTTCCAAAAAGATATTTTTGAAACTCTTTGCTCTAATCTAAATTTGATACCTTTTACTCCTCTGTGGGGGATGGATTCGTATCGGTACATGAATGATTTAATAGATTCAAATTTTAATTTTATAATGACAACTGTTTCATCCGGTGGCTTGGATAATTCATGGCTTGGAAAATCGATCTCTAAATCTGACATAGATGTGTTGAATCAATTATCTAAAAAATTTGGATTTAATTTAAATTTTGAAGGCGGGGAGGCTGAAACGTTTGTAATTGACTGCCCTCTTTTTACAAATCCAATTAAAATTATACAGTCTGAAAAAAGTTGGGATGGATACCGAGGAAGGTTTGAAATAGTGGATGCGAAATTAAATTGTAATGCTTGATGGTCTAAAGACTAGTCTGGGTGATGCAATCAAAAAAATTGTCAAATCTTCAGGTGTAGATGAGGAACTCATCAAGGAATTGTCTAAAAATGTTCAAAGAGCATTATTACAGTCTGACGTAAATGTGCGCCTGGTTCTTGAAATTACAAAACACTTGGAAGAACGTGCATTAAATGAGACTCCTCCTCCTGGACTTTCACGTAAGGATCACATTGTTAAGATCCTGTATGATGAACTTTCAAAATTACTTGGAAATGAATCTGATTTTGATTTTAAGCCTGGAAAACAAAACAAAATAATTCTACTTGGAATTCAAGGTAGTGGTAAGACAACTGTGGCATCAAAGCTTGCCAAATTTTTAACACGCCAGGGATACAAAGTAGGCGTTGTAGGTGCTGATACCTATCGACCTGGCGCATTGGTTCAACTTAGAACGATGTGTGAAAAATCCAATGTGGAGGTGTATGGTGAAGAAAATAACAAGGATTCTCCCAATATTGTAAAAAATGGATTAAAACATTTTGCCGGTCAACCATTGGATGTCATCTTGATAGATACTGCAGGTCGTCATAAAGAAGAACAGGATTTACTTGAGGAGATGACCAGAATTAACAAAGCTGCAGATCCCGATTTGGCATTACTTGTAATTGATGGGACAATTGGACAACAGTGTTTCAATCAGGCAGAAGCGTTTCACAAAACTATTCCTGTGGGTGGTGTGATTATTACAAAGTTGGATAGCTCTGCAAAAGGTGGTGGTGCTCTTGCGGCATCTGCAGCTACTGGAGCTCAAATAATGTACATTGGTACTGGTGAACGCATTGATGATTTAGAAAAATTTTCTCCTACAAGATTTGTCGGACGATTACTTGGAATGGGTGACATTCAAGCTGTATTGGACTTGGCAAAGAGGTTGGAAAACGAGGGGGATGATGTCAGGATGAAGCGGATTTCTAGTGGAAAAATGAACATGGATGATTTCTTTTATCAGTTAGAAGAGATGACAAAAGTCGGATCTCTTCAAGGACTGCTTGACAGTATGCCTGGTCTTTCTGGAATGGTCAAAAATGATCAAGTAGATCAAATGGAGGGTCGAGTTTCAAAATGGCGATATATAATTCAAAGCATGACCAAAGATGAGAAAGCCGATCCTGATTTATTAAACTCATCCAGAATCAAAAGAATTTCTCGCGGATCTGGTTGGCCTGAAGGTGAGGTAAAAGAACTAGTAAAAAATTACAAAAACTCTAAGAATATGATGAAGGCTTCTAAAGGACGTCAAATGCAGGGAACTCTTAGAAAAATGGGATTGGGATAGCTTTGGTTACAAATTCCCTTTAAGCATGTCTAACTATCAAACTGTAATTCCTATCGCAAATGAAATTGTAAAAAAATTTGGCTTGTGTGATTATTGCATGGGTAGGTTGTTTTCAAAACAACTTGGTTTGTCATCAAATAGGCTTCTCGGAAAAAAATTAAATAAAAATCAAGCATCATCCGTGAAATGTTATATCTGTAAAAATTTGTTTGATAATCTTAAACATTTTTTGAATTTGATGATTGAGGCTTCATCAAATTATTCTTACTTGACATTTAGTGTGGGTGCAATGATTAAACCATCTATTGTCGACAGAGATGATCATATTCGTTCTCAATACAAACTACGAGGAATTGATAGCATAAAGACTGACATTACAAAAGAACTGGGTAGATCTTTTTCAAAGAAAACTCATAAAATTGTTGATCATCTGGACTCTGAAATCACATTCACAATAAATCTAAAAGATGAGATGTGCCAATTACGTTCAAAATCTGTCACCTTTTCGGGTAGATATGTTAAAACTTTGAGGGGATTACCGCAAAAGCAAAAATCATGTGAAAATTGTTTTGGGAAAGGATGCAGAACTTGTAGTTTTCATGGAATTTCAGAATTTGACAGTGTTGAGGGAATGATTTCTAAGTTTCTTTTTACGGCAATTGGCGGAACTACGGCTAAATTTACTTGGATCGGTGGCGAGGATAAATCAAGTCTCGTATTGGGAACTGGAAGGCCATTTTTTGTTAAAATACAAAACCCGTTTAAACGAAATCTCAAATTATCTGAGGTTGATCTTGATTCTTTAAAACTCCATCATCTTAATCTTGTAAACGAATCGCCAAAAAAACCCGTTAAATTCAATTCTTCTATATCCGTAAGAATTTCTGCTGAGTCAGAAGTCCACACGATAGATTTAAAAAAATTAGATGTCCTTCCAAACAATCCTGTCATAGTATATGATAATTCTGGAAAACGCTCTGAGAAGAAAGTTTTTGATGTCGAGTATCATCAAAATTCTAAAAATGTGTTTACATTGGTAATGAAGGCTGAAGGAGGCTTACCTGTTAAGAAACTTGTAACTGGCGATGATGTAGTTCCTGGAATTTCCAAAATCCTTAATGTTCGCTGTACCTGTCAAGAATTTGATTTTTTGGATGTTGAAGTATGGTGATCATAATTAACTATGTTGGATTACTAAGAATTGGTTTTTCTAATATGCTGTTATAATGTGGTTTACGGGTTGAAAACTAAAGTATGACTTTGTGATAAATTCTACATGTTTCAATGCGTGACATGTGGTTTGAAGTTTGGAGAAGAAAAGCGTCTGGAAATACACAGCAAGACTCATGAAAAAAGAATGGCAAAAAACAAGACGAAAAGAAGTACAAAAATGCCCGACTTTGAGAAGCCTGACTTTTCACATGTTATGTGATGTTAAAGTAATCTAGATTCCGTGTTCATAGACGCTTAGATAACTCATCGAAGACTGTCTACTTTGATGGTAAGCCTGTGCTCTCTCATCTTGCTCCATGTATTTTTTGCGATTCCCCACACGCCGTCTACGGTCAGGGACAGTTCTCTTGAGTTTACTTGGTTATTTGATTTATTCATGAACTGATTTGGTGATATTTGCTTAAGGGTGCCGCGTAGAACTTATCAATCGTTCATTTTTGGTTGTTCTCTTTCTATTGTCTAGTGATATTTCATGTTGAAAATTTGAGTTGTGATGTCGTTTCATTGCTTTTACTGAAAAATGCTTGAAAATATTTGATGAGAAATCTGTAAAACTTCAGTATGTTTGGAAGTGTTTAACCACACCATTTCACGAATCAATTATTTATGCTCTGGAAAATGAATGCAAGAGTTCCAAATTAGATGCATTAAAAAAGATTCATCTGTCTGAAAATTATTCTGTCGAATTTATAACGCTGATATGTCATTTGGAATTGAATAATGTGTGAATCCGTTTAGTTGTGTGACTCAAATACTGTTGGGTCTGGGGTCTGCAACATAATTTTTATTTTTTACAATGAAATTAATTACAAGGTGATATTGGATTGGATCATGGTATGGGATAACATAAACGACGATGACTATCAGGCATCATCAGAAACATGTGGTGATTGTGGCAAGGACCTGCAATGCTATCTTTATGGAGATCAAGTTGATGGAAGCTTGCTGTGCCGGAAATGCATGGAAAGAAGATTCAAAGATGAAACTTGATTGCAGAAAAGTATCATGCAAAGTCCGATGATATCGTATTGAGATTTAAGAAATTGAAAATAAATTGATGAAATCGTTACAAGTAACGGGTAAATAAAAAATTGATGTTTTATATATCGTAACTATAAGTAAGCACAAAAATAACTTGAATGACATTTGAACTATTTTATTATGTTACATTACTGTATCTAAGATCTTTTGAAGTACACTCCTTATAAAAATCACACAATAATGTATGTGATTTTGTAATAGTGTGTTGGGACGTGCAGTTTGGATTCATAATCACAGACAGTACCTCTGAACATATTTTGATGCCTGGGTGAGTCTAATTTTCTAACTATTTTAGGCACTCTTCTAGAGATTCATTTTAAATTTACTTGCTGTCTTAACTGTCATCTGTTCTCACATTTCCCAAACTTTGTATCACATTCCTGACAAGTGTATTCTTCACAATCTAATCTATAGATCTTTGATGACAGGCATTTGGGACAAACCAAAATCATGTCCACTTTACATGATGATTCAACTGTCACCTTAGCAATCGTCCATCAGTATTAGATTCATGAATCTGTAGTTTTTCAGTCATTGATTTCTATATCTACTTTTTTCTTTTTGTGGTGTTGGGATTATCGTGTCATTGTTTTCATTGATGACTAGTGTTGGATCAATCCCATCTTTTGTCACGATGATTTTGGAGTTGTTCTTTAATGATTCCTCCGTCACTTGTAGTTTTTTCAAAATTTGTGCATTCTCTATAAAGAATTCATTTGCAGCTTTGTTTACAAGTTCAATGGCTTTTGCTTCTCCTTCGGCAATCAATTCTTGAGATTCTTTTTTCCCTCTAGCTTCAAGTATCATTGCCTCTCTTCTTCCCTCTGCCATTTTGATATTGGCTTTTTTCTCTCCATCTGCTTTTGTTTCTGTCGCAATGGCAAAGTTAACTGCACTTTGTTTGTCGTTTTCTGCCTTGATGACCATATTCATCGTATCTTGGACATCTGGAGGGGGAGTAATTTCTTTGACTTCTACTCTGACGATTCTAATCCCCCATTTTTCAGCCTCAATGCTCATCGAATCAAAAACTGCTTGATTTAATGATGTACGATCAGAATTTACAACCTTAAATTCCCTATCTCCTATTATGCTTCTAAGAGTTGTTTTTGCCAATTGCACAATTTGATATTCATAATCATTTACAGAATAAAGTGATTTCTTTAGACTTGCTTCATCTTCGCCCACTTTGTAATAGATTTGTGCATCTACAGAACAATTCAGATTATCTTTTGTAATTACAAATTGTTTTTCAACATCTACTAAAGTATCAGTAATATTTACAGAGAATAATTTTTGAATGACTGGAATTACAAAAATGATTCCTGATTTTTTAAACGATGAAAATCTTCCCAGCGTTTCTACTGCAGCTCTGTGTGTAGGTCGGATAATTTTTAATCCAGATAAAATTACAATTACTCCGATAACGGCCACGACAATCAAAATAATCTGAGATGTTTCCATATTGGATGAACTTGAGACTGAGATTTAAAATGTTTTTGTTTTTAATACTTTACAACCTTTCTTATTGTCCTCGATCTTTCTCCCACTAGTTTTGGCTTGTACATAATACCCGTTTTCCCCATCCTAACTTACTGATTACATATAGATCCGTTACATTAGGATTCTTTGTACACGATTTTCTGATGTACATATTTGTCATTGTTTCAGATTTGGTGATAATACAGTATAATCAAAGTTAAACCTGTATACTTACTTCCCCTGACAATTGTCATTCGTCATCAATCCTCATAATATGAATTTCATATCACAGTTTGTTTCTTTTAGTCTCAGTACCAAATTGTTTTTTGCATTTTCTACAAAAATAAATTATTTGTTTACCGCTTAATCTAACGTAACTGTCTAGGGATTACTATTACTAGAGTCGAGCTCAAAGAAATAGAGCCTCCGGATGGCGTTTAAGAAACCATGAAAATGGTCATCAAGGCTAAAAATGATCAGCAATCTACAATTGATTTTACCAATCTCGCGAAACCTAAACCAATGATGAAAGAATGTCAAGTATCAAAGAGGCAGAAGGCAAATCTCAGGCTATTGAGATGGTTGCACAGGCTAGGGCAAAATTAATTCAGCTTGTCAATGAATCTGTGAAAATATACTTTGTCGGAAATGCCAAGGATCTAAAGATATTGGAAGTGACTCAGGCCAGTCTTGAGGGGAATTTCAAAATTGTCGTGACTGAAAAAGGAATATGTCTCCAATATTGGGGTTAAACGAAACCGATGAGAAAATTATTCCTACAAAATCCATAAAAGAAGAATGAATTAATCGCCAATCTGTTTAATTGACTATAATTTGGTCGTGCTGTTTTAGGATCTTCTTTATCCTATTTTAGAAGTCAAGTTAGTTGAAATTTTGACGTTTTATTCGTCTATGATAACAATTAACTAGCGCTAAATATTGAATATTGTCATGCCAGTGAGAAAAAAAGGTAAACATATGAGACGTGCTGATCAAACTGCTAGTAGACGCAAAATAAAAAAAGCCGGTAAAACACGTTCCTGATCTAATCAACCTTTTTACATTAAGAATTGTCGATGAGTACTGTTGGATCCACTGATTCGTTTCAAAGATGCGCATTCTAAGGGAATAATTCCTGATGATGTTTTTGAATTGACCGTAAAACGCTTCCCAATAGCTATTGCGGGGATAAATAGAATTGAAAAAGCGTCTGGGATTCGATATCCTGTAGCTTACGTGGAACCTTCGCTGGTATTGACTTCTCCTGGTCAAAACTCCTATGAGTTTGGAATTTTATTTGCTCGAACCATTCCTGTTTTATTTGATGATAAATTTCAGGTGGTAATACAAATTTCTGCTCCTCTGATTGCTTACGGCCTAAGGGGTACAATTCATGCAATTTTGGCCCATGAGTTTCTGCATTTTTTGGACATGATGCGAAAAATATCCAAAATGGAATTATTATCGGACGAAATTTCAGGTAACCTGTTTGAAAATGTTTACAGCGATGAAACCCGGTTGTTTGAACCTCGTGTGGTTTTCAAAGACAGAACACTGCTAAATCATATCACAAAAAAATTTCCCGCCGGTTTTCGTGATTTTAAGCTAGAAGATAAAGTTATGAAATTTTGGGCTGATAAAAATCTCCCTAAATCCAACATATCTCTGGATGCAAATACCGTGAAATTATCTGCAGAGTCTCTTTCCAAAATTAGTCTTGATCCTGTGTTTGTTTCCAAAATTGCACAACTTGAAGAAAAAAGTTCTAAGATTCACAAAAAAAGACTCTATTAGAAAATATGAATTCCAACTTATCATTCTTCCAAATGAGGTTGTAATGTTGAAAAATTATGTCAAAAAATACTATCTAAAGGGGTTGGTGATTTTTTGTTTGATTGTACGATGTAAACAACAAGAAAGTATGGTAAGATGACTGTAGAACTTTCAAACTTGAACAACTTTGAGCAACAAGATGAAAAAATAATGTGTGTGTTTTGGAATTATTTGTAAATGAAATACAGGTCAGACAAATGAGAAGGGATGGTACAAATGAAAAATTGGGTGTGTTGAAATTAAGACATTCATTTACTCATATCACATTTCGATACGCAAAGCCTGACATCAACCATCTTAAGGCCTGGCAATAAAAGAGACATCTCTTGTTGAACAAATCAAAAACATCGCTTGCTGTCTGGAAAATTGCACTCTCATAGTAAGGTACAGTACGTATACACTAAATTGACTTGTGCCTAATTTGTGCCTGATATTACCTGTTCAACTATTCTGGTATCCTGCTGATTTATTACTCACAATAATCTGTAGAATTTCTCAACATTATTTTATTCATGAATTATCATCGTAAGGCCAAAGATATTACTTGGATGTGTTAAACATGTTTTAGGCTCTTCATCCCCGTCTGTATCTTCATTTAATTCTTCAGATGTTTTTTGCTTTATTCCAAATTTTTTCATAATTAGAATGTTCATTGGAATTATCTTTGAAAATTCTATCTCTTGATTTTTCAGACATGTTTTTCAATATTTTTAATACATCTTCATCAAATGATTCAGAAGCCATGTTGCCCAAAATAATTCCATTGGTTGTGCTAACATTAAGAGGAATGGATACGTCCCTCTATGTCTTTCATTGTTTTGAAAATTATGAAGGTGGTTTACATTATTTTTAATGTATTACACAGTCTGTCGAGATGTCCCTTTTCATCGATTAATTAGATAATTATTGTATATGAAAAACTCCAAATGATAACTTAAAATTTATTTATTTATTTGAAAGTCACTGGATAAATTCTGTTAACCCACATTTACCGCAGGTGTGTCTGTCCTTGTGTTGCGCCATAAAAGTTCCCTTTCCACATCTTGAGCAAATTTTTCTGGTTCTTGATGCTTTATCGCCATCAACTTTGTAATATGACGCGATGCTGGGACTGGATCCTTTATTGCCTTTCTTTTCTACGGGCATTATTCTGATTTCTCCTCTTCTTCTTTAGGTTCTTTTACCTGTGACTCTTCGGAGGCCTCTTTTGCTGCCGCTGCAGCTTCTGCTATTTTTGCTTTAGTTTTCTCTATTCTTGAAAATATTGTTGGATTGACATGCTTTTTTGCCAATCCTTCATCCTCATAGACATAGAATGTTCCTGTAACCAGAGATTTACCTACGTGAGTTTTTAATCTCATTGGGATGACGAATTTACCACTCAGTTTGAATTCTTTTGTAATCATGTCTGCAGCTTCTAGGCTCTTCAGTTTGCCTCCAAGTCCTGCAAAATTACAGGTTAATTCTCTCCTGGATAGAAAGCTGTTATCAACGTCTGTAAGTGTCTCTATTATGGACATGTATCAAAAATCTCTGCATATTTCATATAAACCTTGATTGTTATTCCAGAAGAAATTTAAGAAATTCCTTTTGTTCTATCTTATGGAACGATATTTGTTACATTTCAAAAATGATGGATATTTACCAAAAAACTGCAGAGAACTTGCTCGTAAAGCTAGAGATCTTGTTTCTGACATGAAGAATGTCTCAGTTAGACTTGCAAGAGTTGCAACTACGTTCACTGAATTTGATGTAGCTGCCGAAAAAGAAGATTTGGATAAGCTGCTTGAAAAGTTGTCTCCTATTGGGGATGTTGACAATGTACGACATGTTTTTGAGGAGCATATTGAAAAAGAGAAAGGAATCACTGATGGGATATTTTTCTATAATAGTGAAAGATTTTGGGAGTGTCATGAGGCATTTGAAGGGGTCTGGAATCAATGCTATGGACGCGAAAAAGAACTTGTCCAAGGAATAATCCTGGTAGCCGTTGCGTTTGCTCATGAGCAGGCAAACGAAGAAAGCATCGGCGTTGGTATGTTGAGCCGGGCATTGGAGAAACTGGGCACTTCGCCTTCTGTATATCACTCAATTGATGTTGATAGAATGAGGGCAAAAGCAATTGAGATGCAACAAGTGAAAAAACTAACTATGTTTGAGATTTGATTAACTCTATGGATTTTGACACTACTTCTGCACCTTGAATTAATCCTATGCTACCTTTCTTTGCTTGCACTTCAGTCATTCGTGTCGTTCCGTCGTTTTTAATGAAATCTCCTGAAACCACAATTGGGACCGGATCATCGCTGTGTCCTTTGTTAATGCACGGAGTTGAATGATCAGCTGAAATCATGATGACAACTTTACTTGAATCGATATTCTCTACAAGAGTTTTGAAAAATCTTTGATCAATTTCCTCTATGTTTTTCATCTTTCCTATTGCATCTCCGTCATGACCAAACTCATCTGGTCCTTTAAGGTGAACGTAAATTGCATTTTGAGTGTCCATTGCCTTTGCAGCCACTCTGGCTTTTTCTTCATAATCTGTCAATCCACCAGCTTCAAACGCCTTCATCTTGAGAACGTCTGATATCCCTAGTTCCACTGGCATGTCTACTATGCATGAAAACTGCATTGCGTGTTTTTCATTTATTGATGGCACATCTGGATACTTGTTTCCTGCATCTCTGAGTAGAATACAGCTAAGTTCTTTTTTATTTTCCTCTTTACGTTTTCTGTTAATGTAGCTCTCTTTCATTATTTTCGTTGATTGTTCTGAAAACTCATTTACGATATTTGCTGTAAATTTGGCGTCCTCCGTATTTTCCATTGGTAAACATTTCTCAATTTTCAAAACGTCGCCGACATTTTTTGCCACTCCCATACCTCCAACATTGCTGTACGCCGGATCAGTATTGGTAATTCTCGATGATAATTTTTGAGAATCTGTTCTAATCCTTATTGTAACTCTGTGACCAATAGTGGGTGAAACCACTACTGATGTATTTGGATTTGAAAATTTTATCTTTGTTTCAATTTCTCTAGCAATTCCATCTGCATCTTCTTTTGCAATCTGTCTTCCTGCCCTTCTATCGATAATCGAATCTTCTTCATTTAATGTTGAAAAATTACCTCTTAATGCTAAATCACCGTCTCTGAAATCCGTTCCAACTCCTATGGCTTCAATGACTCCTCTGCCGGCATAGTCTGCATGATCAAACTTGTATCCTAACATGTTGAAAACGGCAATGTCTGATTCTGGAGCTATTCCCTTTCCAACTGAAATTACCTCGCCAATTACCCCATTACTGGCAATTTTATCTAGAGTAGGTGTATTTGCGGCCTCTAGTGGAGTTTTTCCATCCAAATCTGGATGTGGAAGATCCCCTACTCCGTCCAAAAGAACATAGACTATGTGAATATCTGAATTATCCAAAACAATCCCTGTTTAGTCCAGACCTGATGCTCTGTTTTAAGTCTTACAATAAAGTCAATGAATAAACTAAAAAATTTGATAAGTCCAGTTTCAGATAATTTATCTTCTTGAATGATTAGTATTCTCCATCACTTTGACAAGTTTTTTCAGAAACATTTCTCAATTTTTATTTCTGATAGTTTTTAGTAAACACTTTAACACACAAGTGTTGTAACTAACCATTATGGGTGACATGCGTAAGGACTATGTTTCTGAGCGTTTCATGATTGTCTCTAAAAAGGATGACAAAGTAATTGATCCAAAAAAATCACCTTTTGCACCTGGCAATGAAACGATGACCAATCCATCTGTTCTATCGCTTGTCGCAAAAGATGGGATGCTTCAACGTCTTCAAGATAATGAGGGTGAAGACTTTGTAAAAAATTGGGCGATCCGAGTTTTTGAAAGCAAAAACCCTATAGTTTCAATAGATACTGAAAATTCTTACAGTGACAAACCTTTCTACAGTGAACCTGCATATGGATATCACTACATTGTGGTTGCATCTCCAAACGAAAAAGATACTTTTGCGACAATTGACACTGAACAATGGTCAAATGTCCTAGTTGTTGTTCAGGATAGATTGCGATGGCTTTATACGCAAAAAGGCGTAACTTACGTTTCCATCTACGCTGATCATGGTGAATTGGCTGGCAATGCTAATCCTCACCCGCACCTCAATCTTTTGACTTTTTCTACCATTCCACCTGTCATCGAAACCGAAGCTGAATCCTCTCATAAAATTTTAAATGAAAAAGGCGTTTGTCCCGTATGTCAGACTGTCAATGAGGAAATTGGCGGTTCTAGACAAATTCTTCAAACTGAAGGATTTATCGCGTATTGCCCTTGGGCTCCTTCATATCCTTATGAGTTTTGGATTTCTCCCAAAAAGCATGTTACCCGTTTCTCAAAAATCACTCAAAAAGAAATCAATGACTTGTCATTAATTCTAAGATCTACGTTGGGAGGTTTGTCAAAAACCGTCAAAAATGTTTCATATAATTTGGTCTTTCATCTCTCCCCTGAAAAGAAAAACAGTCGACAAATCCATTGGCATATCGAAGTTTATCCCATAACCAAGTCTTGGTCTGGGCTGGAACGTGGATATGGAATTTTCTTAAATGATGTGTCTCCAGAACAAGCGGCTGAAAAACTTGGCGCAGCTTCTAGGAAGGAACTAGCTAATCTGGTTGGCATTGTATGATTTTTTGAATGATTTATTTATCAACTAAAATCTGTTAAAATTATGGCAATTGAGAAGTGGCTTGCAGTTACCAGTGTTGCATTGTTTGCAATGTTTGCAGGCGAAATGATCTCAGTTTACAACTTTATGCTTACCGTCGAAGAAGATTTTGGATTTGCACGATCCTTTGATGCAAATGCTAAAATAATTCAGTTTATTTCAATTGGCGTTGCACCTGCTGGGGTATTAGCTGCTGTCGCATTTATCATGTCAAAACAATACGGTTCAAGGCAAATAGGTGGCCTGATAGTGGTTGGAGGTATAATCTTGTTAATAGGAATGTTGGTTTGCTATTCAATGATAGAAAAAATTGACGATATTTATCTTACAGACACTGTTAAATTTCTACCAATTTTGTTTATGGCATTATCTGGTGTGGTGATTGCTGTTGGTGCATATCTGTCAAAACAGAAAAAAAGGCGTCCAAAAAAAGAGTACTTCTAGATATTATCTATTCTTAATTCGTTTGCCACTTGTCTGAAACCCAGTTTTTCATAAAACGGCTTTACGTCCTCTGTGCAATTCAAGATTGTCTTGTAGCATCCCCTTTCCTTTGAAATGTTCAAGAGGTATTCCATTATTTTTTGACCTATTTTTTGGCCGTGAAAATCCTTGTCTACTGAGACATCTTCAATATGTCCGACAAATCCTCCTTTGTGAATAAATTTAGATTCTATGAAAAGCGTGGTAGTGCCTACTATTTTTCCTTCTAGTTCTGCAACTGCTATGATGTAATCTGGGTTTGAATTAATTCTCTCAAAAACCTTTTCTGCTTTATTTTTATCAATGTCGCTAGCCAGCGTCAATGAGTCCAGTGAGTTGAGAAACCCATTCCAAATGTCTTCTATTTTCAGTTCTCTGATTGTAATTTCGCCCATTTTTATCTCCAGCTCACAATGAGTACTCTGGCATGTTGTTGATATATTTTTTTATACTTTACTTCAAGTATTTTATACAATTTTTGATAATTTTTTTAAAATAACTTTGGGTGTGTTGCCAAAAACAATGATCATTGGTTCTTTTCCAAAGTCTCCTTCATGAAAAATCACATCTGGTGGTACTTTCAGATCTTTTATGGCTTTTTTGATCCCCCATTCTATGGTTGAACTGCCAATTTTCACATTTTTGGGTTCATTTGTTCTATCATAACTGCAAACTAGCATTCTGGATTTTTCAATTTTTGAAATTGTTTTCTTTTGATATTTTATATTAACTGCAGAATTAATCTCTGGGAATTTTTTATTGATTGTTAATAACGCAGTTGCAATATGTTTTGAACCTCCATACGCTAGATTTCCTGCAACAATCACTTTTTTTCCAGCTTTGACTACTCTTCCGGATATGCCTAAAATATCTTTTGTCGATTTTGGTTTTTGTTTGGAATATACAAAATTAGTTTGGCATTCTGGAATGTTCTTGTATATTTCTTTAAACTTTACAAATTTGTCAATTGCATCTGAGAGTTCTACATGGATGTTGTCATGCTTTGTAATGTTGGTTATTGTAATTCCGTCTCCTATTTTTTCTGCATTTTTTATTGAATTGTATGTGAATTTTTTTGCAAACTTGACTGATTCTTGTATTGTTTTATTTTCTGCAATTGCAAATATTAGTGCGGCAGAATAGTTGCACCCGCTACCGTGATTAATACTTGTAATTTGATTTCCTGAAATCGTGTATTTTGTATTTTTCTCTAATACAAAATCTGATATTTTCTTGTTTTCTTCTTCAATGCCTGTTATTACCACGTTTTTTGCCCCCATCTCTTGGATGATCATTGCAACTTTTTCTAATGTGTTTTTTGAATTAATTTTGGTCTTTGCTAATACTTCTGCTTCATATTTATTTGGAGTAATAACTGTGGCAAGAGGAATTATGTATTTTTGAAAATCGACCATTGCTGATTTCTCTATTAACATGCCTCCTGTTGTTGACTTGATTACAGGATCAACAACTATCGGTATTTTTAATTTTTTTAATTTGGTGTGTATTATTTTGATTACTTGTGAATTGAAAACCATTCCAATCTTGATTCCGTCAATTTTAAAATCCGATATCACTGATTCTAGTTGGCTTTTTAAAATTTTTTGTGATGCTGGTTCAACCATTCCAAATCTTGATGTATTTTGACTTGTAATTGCAGTGATTGCAGTTAAACCGTACACGTTAAATCCTGCAAAAGTTTTAACGTCACTTTGAATCCCTGCACCTGATGATGGATCAGAGCCGCCAATTGAAAGTAAATTCATAATCTGTTGTGATTTTCAACACTAATCTATTTTTCTTTTAAAATTGTTTTTACACATACCGCTTGTGTGATATCTATTTTATACTTCACTAACTTGATTCACTTCGGTGGCTAAAATTCCAATCATAAATGACATAGTTCCTGAACTTTTACATTGCACCAATTGCTTGTTACCAATGCAATATCAGACTGTCAAGAATGATAAATTTTTGTGGCAATGTTTTAAGTGTGGAAAGCAATATTTGATTTCTAAAAATATTGATGATTCAATGGAGGAGACCTGGAGCCCTCCGAGATAATTTGCACCTATGTCTGAAATAGACTTTCTAAAATCTGAAGCTCCGCAACTACATTTCGCTTATTCTAGCTGAAATCCAACTGACACAAAGAATTTTTGAAATCAAACAAAATTTTAAAAATTCTGAAGAATCTGGACGAATAACTGTACCTATTTCAAATAGACTTTCTAAAATAAAGTCAGAAAAACAAGTTTTGGAACGTGAACTAAATCTGACTCGGTGAAAGTCTTACGTTGATGTTTGAATAACACAATCAAAAGAGCAAAATTCATCCTTCATACTATAAAATTCCCTGCCACAATGTCTGCATTCTCTACTTGATCTCATGTAGTCTATACGAGTTTTTAACATAAAAGATGGATGATATTTCTTAATATAGTGCCAAAAATTTTGATGATTTTTCATTTTTCACTATTGTTTAAATCAGGCAAAAGTTAGAAAATGTCATGGCAACTCAAATGACTTCTGCACGACGTGGTGTTGCAACTGATGAAATGAAACAAGTTGCCAGAGATGAAGATGTTTCACTTGAATGGCTAATTCCAAAAATTGCACGCGGTTCAATTATAATTCCAAATAACAATGTTAGGCCCCAAAAAATTCACAATGTTGGAATTGGCAAAGGTCTGAAGACCAAAGTCAATGTCAATATCGGGACTTCCACTCTTAATGTAAACCTTGAAGAAGAAATTGAAAAAGCTAAGATTGCAATTAAATATCATGCAGATACGATTATGGATCTTAGTGACGGTGGGGATGTAAAGAAAATAAGACAGACCCTAATGGATCATGCGCCAATAACTTTTGGCACTGTTCCAATTTATGAGGCGTATAACTATGGGGTGGAAATCCACAAAAACCCTCTGAACTTAACTGAAGATGACTATCTAAATGCATTTGAGAACAATGCAAAAGATGGCGTTGATTATACCACAATTCATTGTGGAATTACCAAAGACATTGCAAAAAGAATTCTTAAAGTTCAAAGATATGGAGGTGTTGTAAGTAAGGGTGGCACTATTACCGCTGCATGGATGTTAAAACACGATAAAGAAAATCCATATCTGACTCATTATGATTATATGATGGAAATCGCCAAAAAATATGATGTGACGTTTAGCCTGGGAGATGCACTCAGACCGGGCTCAATTTTAGACTCTCATGACGAGTTACAAGTTCAGGAAATGATCAACATATCTAGACTCACAAAACGTGCACATGAAAATGACATTCAAGTTATGGTTGAAGGACCGGGACATGTTCCGTTAAATGAAGTAGCTGCAAATGTAAGGTTGGCTAAATCACTGATTGGTGATGTTCCATATTATGTCCTTGGTCCGTTGGTAACTGATATTGCATCTGGACATGATCATATTGCCAGTGCAATAGGAGCTGCAGTTTCTGCAAGCGAAGGTGTGGATCTTTTGTGCTATCTCACTCCTTCTGAACATTTGGCATTGCCAAACGTTGAAGATGTAAAGGCTGGATTGATTGCATACAGAATAGCTGCGCATGCCGGTGATCTTGTTAAAATTCGTGACAAGGTGATAAAGTGGGATGTGGAAATGACTGAAGCAAGACGTACTTTGGATTGGGAAAAACAGCTTGCACTGTCAATTGATCCTGAAGAGGCAGCAAACATTCACAGTAGGACTGGACAACATCCTGGTAACAATGTACCGTGTACCATGTGTGGCGGTGCTTGTGTGTATATGATGCTGCCACAGCAAAAAAAATACGATAAAGAAAATAAAAATTTACAACAAGTTGAATAGTACCTTTTGAAGGCTTGGCACTGTCTTATAACTTTCTAATTCTTCTGCACGTATCCATTTGAAATCTGAATTTTCCCAGTTGAGATTGATTGTTGGATTTTTAGCTTCAAACAAAAATGGAAATATCTCCCACTCGTGATTTTTGTATTGAGGTGAGTTAATTCGCATCTCTTCGGCAGCTTTGATCAGCCTGATTTCAGTTTCTTTTATTCCTGCTTCCTCTAAGATTTCAATTTTTGCTCTTTTTAGTGGTAACTCATCATTTTCTATGATTCCGCTAATTCCTGACCATAGTTCTTTCATGGTTTTGACTTTGTTGCTTCTTTTTAGAATCAATAATTTGTTATTATCTTTGATAAAGGATGTGACAATTTTTGTTGAGCGCATGATTGCTATTTTTCAATTGCTTTAGCCATTTTTGTTAGTCTTTTGTATGATTCATTGGTGTCGGTATGTTTGGCCAGTCTGTCTTGACATTCAGTAATGTATTCCAATATGTCTTCAGACTTTGATTCCTGAACTGCTGTGAGTAGTTTTCCTATGTCTTTCCAAAGTTCTTCTGCCACTCTGCGAATTTCAGGGTTTGTGATTATTGTTTCAATTAGCTCCGGGGATTCTGTCATTATGCTTTCAGATAATGTTTTTTGTATTCTGAAAGTTGTTCCGGACATTTTATCAGTAAGGTTCATTTTTTCATCTTTTGAGATGATGTTTGCAAAAACAACATTCATCAAATGAGTTAATCCCAAAATCACCGCAATCTTTTTGTCATGTTCAATGGCGTCAATTGTAACAAAGTTTGCACCTGCAAACAGTTCCTTTGTGACTGTTAATTCTTTTTTAGCATCTTTGATTGGGATTGAAATTATGTTTTGACCTTTAATTGTTTTAGTTCCTGGACCAAACATCGGATGAATGCATATCGGATTGATTTTTGTTGGCATTTTTGATAGTGATGAGACAACTTTAAATTTTTCAGATGAAATTTCTATCAAGTATGTCCCTCTCTTCATTTCTTTTGCAATCAATCTGATTATTTCTGGAGTTCTTCTGGTAGGTGTACACAAAACAACATAATCTGCTTTCAAAATACCTCCTACTAGCGACTCTGATATTATGACGTCTTTGCCGGAAATTTTGTTTTCAGAGTCATAACCCGTTACTTGAAATCCCTGGGCTGAAAAATACTTTACAAACCACTGACCCATTTGACCGCCAGCACCAATTACTGTAGCCTGCTTCATTGTTCTTCACTCATAATCTTACTCAGTATATTCATTCCCTCTACCAGTATTTTTTCGTTTTGACACGCAGAAATCCTGATGAAATTCTTGTAATCTCCAAATCCTTCACCTGGTGCTACTGCCAAACCTTCTTCAAGTGCGCTGTTGGCAAATTGAACCCCGTTAAAACCTTCTTTGTTAATTCTGGCAAAAATATACATCGCTCCATCTGGTATGACAAAATCTAACCCCATCTCAGTAGCTTTTTGCGCCAATATGTCTAGTCTGTTTTGTACTGTATTAGAGTTATCGGATGTATCTGCTTCTAATGCTTTCATGGCCACGTATTGGATTGGTTCTGAGACGTTTGTAAGACATAATGCCTCTAATCTTGCCATTTTTTCAATGATTTCTTTATCTGCGATGCCATAACCCACTCTGAAACCTGTCATGGCGTGAGATTTTGAGAATGATTGTGTGACAATGCTCTTCTTATAGTTGTAACTTAGAATGCTTTTCCATTTCTTTTTTGCATACTCTGAATAAATTTCATCACTTAACACATAGAGATCATTTTGTTTGGCCAGTGCCATTATGTTATCTTGTGATTTCTCATCCAAGATCTTCCCTGTAGGATTGTTTGGATAATTTAGTACGATCATTTTTGTATTTGAATTAATTGTATTTTTGATCTGCTCTATTGACGGTTCCCACTTTCTTTCAAAAGTAGTATTAATTGTCCTGACTTTGATCCCCGAATTTAATGCGCAGTCTTTGTATGCTGGCCATGCAGGTTCGATGACTATCATCTCGTCTCCTGGATTAAGGAGTGTTGAGATTGTGGTAAAAATTGAAAATCTCGCACCTGGACTCACTATGATGTTATCTTGTGTAATTTTTACGTTGAATTTTTTAGATGCATATTTTGCTAATGCATCTCTAAATATTGGCATGCCTTTTGCTTGACCATATTTTAAAAATCCTTTATCAAACACTTCCTCTAGGGATCTCTTTACAATATTTGGCGGTAAAAAGTCTGGTTCGCCAACTTCCATGTGAATGATTTTTTTACCTTGTAGTTCAAGTGATTTGGCTTTTAGGAATATTGAGAGGTGTGTTTGTTTGTTAGTTGATTGAACTTTGATTGATTCGTTCAAAAGAAAATTTAGAAATCTTGTACCTATGGATTCGTTGAGTCCTATTTCGTTGCATAATGAAATTACTTTTCCACGCAAATTATCTTCTCGTAATTCGTCTGTGATTCCTTTGCCTGTGTTCTTTTTAATCTCGCCTATTTCTTTTGCAATGTCTGTTCTTTTTTTTAATAACTCTATCATCTCTAAGGTAATTTCGTCCATTTTATTTCGAAGTTCATTTATTCCTGACATTTTCTTACAATACCGGCTTTATCATTCCTGTTAAGAGTGCATGATCTGCTATGGTAAATGCTACAAGTGAATCTACTACTGGAGGTGCCCTTGGTACTACGCACGGGTCGTGTCTTCCTTTGACTTGTAAAATTGTCTCCTTTTTTGTTTTGATATCTACGGTTTTTTGTTTTTGAGCAATTGATGATGCCGGTTTGAATGCAATTCTGATGGTTATTGGCATTCCATTGGAAATGCCTCCTAGAATACCTCCTGATCTGTTAGTTTCTGTAATTATTTTTCCTTTTTTGATTCTGTACAAGTCATTGTTTTCAGAACCGTATAATTCTGATCCTTGGAATCCTGAACCGAATTCAATTCCTTTCACTGATGGAATTGAAAAAATTGCCTTACTCAAATCTGATTCTAATGAATTAAAGATCGGTTCTCCTAGTCCTACTGGGACGTTGGTAGTAACTGATTCGATTATACCGCCCAATGAATCTCCTTTTTTCCTTGCATCCAATATATTCGCCCTCATTGTTTTTGCGGTTTCGTTATGTGGGCATCTCACTTCATTTTTGTAAATAGATTCGATCATTTTTTCATCAAATTCCTCATTCATCTTTATTTTCCCAATTTGTGTTGTGAATGAGTTTGTCTTAATACCTAGTGTAACCTCGAGTAATTTTCTTGCAATGGCTCCTCCCATCACGTGAGTTGCCGTAAGTCTTCCTGAAAATCTTCCGCCTCCCCTATGATCGTTTAGATGATTGTATTTCATCATGGCAGGATAGTCTGAATGACCTGGTCGTAATTTTGTCTTTAAATTTTCATAATCTTTAGACTTTTGATCAGCGTTTCGAATAATCATGGTGATTGGTGCACCTGTTGTGTATTTTTTGAAGACTCCTGAAATAATTTCTACTATGTCTTTTTCTTTTCTTTGAGTGGAGATTAAATTTTGACCCGGTCGTCGCAAATCTAACATTTTTTGAATATCTCTTTCATCTAACTCCAATCCTGCTGGACAACCATCAACTATAGCACCAATTGCTTTACCGTGACTTTCACCAAAACTTGTTAAAACAAGATGCTGACCAATAGAACTTCCCGGCAACATACTATCAAAGTTAAATGATGCTTATAATTCCTCATTCTGAAGTTTTTTACAATTTCGATGAATCCCTGAACATAATATGATAATTTGTCATGTTAAAGGAAAAATTACATGTTTACAAAGCATTATGTAAAATAATCGTATGTATTTTCTAATTATTATAATAAACTGTAAAATAACGATTAAAAATTATGTATGATAAAACTTATTCGATTACAATGTTGCTTATATAAAAAATATAGATCGTATTTTTTTTATTATTATGTATGGGTTTTACAATTTTGATTAATCCTAAAAATATTTTACAGAAGTTGAATTTTTGCTCCTAGATGTTTCATTTCCTCAATAAAATTTGGATATGATACTCTGACTGATTCTGGATCTGTGACCGTACAGTTACCAACATACATTCCTGCAATGCAAAATGCCATGAATAACCTGTGATCTTCTTCGGAATTTAATTCTGCACCGCTTGTTTTTTCATTAAATTCCAAAATCATCCCGTCTTCTTTTTCTAAAACTTTGATTCCTATTTTTGCAATCTCTCTTGCAATGATTGCAATTCTATCTGTCTCTTTCAATCTTGCATGTTTTACGTTAAAAATTTCAATTGGTTTTGATGAATTCAATGCCAAAATTGAGAGTGGTGGGAGAAGATCTGGGGAGTTGCTCAAATCAAATTTCCCTCCCTTTAGCTTTTCAGGTGATCTAACTTTGATTCTATCATCGACTATTGTTATGTCAACTCCCATTTGTTCCAAAATATCGATAAAAATTTCATCTCCCTGTGGCAAGTCTCCCAAACTTCCTTCTATGGTGACGTTTTCACCATTAAGAACTGCAGATGACAGGAGAAGTGCAAGACTTGAAAAATCAATTGGTACTGTAAATGCAGATTTTTTATAGATTTGTGGTGGTATGTTGTATCTTTTGTAAGGAATTAATGTTTGGACCGATACTCCAAATTTTCTCATTGTGGCAACGGTTGCATCCAGATATGGTTTTGATACTAGATTTCCTTCTATGGTGAGATTAATTCCTTTTTCAGTTAATGGACCGCTAATTAGTAATGAGGAAATAAACTGACTGGAAAAATTTCCTGGAATTTTTACTTTTCCTCCTAGGATCTTTCCTCTTATTTTGATTGGCGGTTTTCCATCTGTTGAATTACATTGTGCGCCTATGCTTGATAACGCATTTAGCAGTGGTTGCATTGGTCTTTTTTGCAGACTTGAATCGCCTGTCAAAGTTATTTCTTCTGAAAATAAACTGGCAATCCCTGAAGCTATCCTGATTGTTGTCCCCGAATTCCCTGTATCAATTTTCGATATTTTTGTGCCTATCTTGATCGGATTCTTGACAATGATGCTGGAATCTCTGATTTCAATTTCTGCACCAAATTTTTTACAAGTCTCTATTGTAGCATTGGTATCTGCTGAAAACAACACATTTTCAACCATACTATTCTTTCCTACAAGTGATGCGAGAAAGATTGCTCTGTGTGTGTAGCTCTTATTTGGTGGACAAACTATCTGTCCAGAAATTCTTGACTTTTCAACCTTACACTTCATGAACTTCTGCCTTTTTGTTGCTAATTTTTGAAACTATCAAATTCCCTTCTAGTGTGGAAAATATTCTTTTTATTGCATCTTCGTTTTCCTTCTTTGTCACTGCAGCTATGGATGGCCCATTTCCAGAAACTGATGCGCCAAGTGCTCCTTTCTCAATTAATTCTGTGATGATTTTGGAATTTGAGTTTAGAATCGATGCTGTTGCTAGTCCGTTGATAATCATTGCATCCCAATAGTTTGTCTTCTTTGCTAATTCCCACGCATTTTCAAATACTGATGAGAGAATTTTTAACTTTTTCAAATTTCCTCTTTTTCTATCTTTGGGAATAAATATCACTGCGATTAGATTTGAAGGTCCTTTTTCAAATCGCACTCTTTTCTTTTTTGCGTTATCTGTAACATTGAATCCTCCATAATAGCATGAACATGCGTCATCATATGCACCTGTAATGCTAACTTTGGATTTGATTGACGCTTCAACTCCTGCCAGCAGTATTTGTTGGTCCGTAAATTTTGGTTTGAATATCTTTGCGCATGCTAAAGCAACCGCGGATGATATTGCACTAGAACTCTTGAGTCCGTATCCCGTTGGGATCTCTGAAGTCAATGTGATTATGATCTTATTGCGATCCCTATCTTTCTTGGAAATAATTCTTTCAATCGTCTGATTGACTAAGCGAGAACTCAAACTCTTATTTTCAGATTTGATTGAAATTCCTTTACCTGGACTTGTTTCCACAATTGCTTCTACCTTCAATGATATTCCCAATGTAGCTCCTTTTTGGTTGGCTATTGCATTAACCAATGAGACTGCGCCATGGACTGTAGCCTTTGCTTTTACCATCAAAATCCTCCCAGTAATGCCTTTTTCATGGCATTATAAGGTGCTTCTACACCATGCCAAATTTCAAAGGCTCTTACTGCTTGGCCTAGAAGCATTTCATAACCGTAAATTACGATGGCATTTTTTTCTTTTGCTTTTTTAATAAAATCTGTATTCATTGGCATGTATACGATATCATACACGATTGTTTTTTCATTAATCCCCTGTAGGGAAATAATACTTGGCTCATTTCTTAGTCCTACGGATGTGGAGTTTACAATGATGTCGTAATCTTTAGCAGTGTCTTTAACCTGTTTGATTTCAATAGAATTTGAATTCAATCCGATCATCTTTGCAAATTCAGAAAGTCTGTTTCCATTTTCTAATGTTCTGTTTGCTATGGTGATGCTTTTCACTTTTTCTTTTGCAAATCCTGCGACTATCGCTCTTGCAGCACCACCTGCTCCTATGAGTAGCACTTTGGAATTTGCAATGACAAGTTTTCTTTTTTTAAGTGGTTCTAGAAATCCATCCATATCTGTGTTGTATCCTTTCAAAATACCGTCTTTGTTTGTAACAGTATTCACTGCGCCAATTAGACTGCATGCTTCGTCCATTTTGTCTAGATACTGCATCATTTCTATTTTATGTGGGATTGTGATGTTAAATCCGTAAATCTTAATTTTTTTCAATCCTTCAATCCCTTCTTCCAATTCCCCCTTTGGGATACGGTATGCTATGTATGATGAATCTAAACTCATTTCTCTAAATGCTGCACTGTGGATATTTGGGGATAGTGAATGGTCAATGGGATCTCCTATAACTGCAAATGATTTACTCATCATATTTTTTGAATTATAAGATTGATTTAAACTCTCAACTGATGTTTAACTTTTTTTTAAATTGACAATTTTTTTGATCTCGTCGACACTAAATTGTCCTGGTGCAATTGCTTTTCCCAGAGAAACATATGTGTAAGGACTTCCTAGATACAGGCACAAAACTCTTGAAATTCTTCCAAAATCCCCCATTGCAAATGAAATGAGGTTGTTTTTGCCTTTTTTATTATACAGTTCAAGCATTCTAACCGAGTCATCTGTTGATTTTGCGGTACACACAATTTTTACATTTGATGAGAATTTACCCATCTGATTAACTTTGTTTCTAAGTTCTAAAGAACTTGGAGTTTTTTTAAAATTGTGCCATGAAACAAGTAGTTTTGTTTTTGTGGATTTTAGATATTTTGCTAATGGGGAATTATTTTTCAGCGTGTTAAACTCTATGTCTAATAGAAATGGATTGTATTCTGCAATCAGTTTCAGAATCGCGATTCTTTCATTTTCATTTCCAGGAAATTTTCCACCTTCTGTCTTTGGTCTTAAGGTACATACAATTCTGCTAAGATCTTTTTTAATCATCTCCAATACCATTGGAATTTGATTTGTTTTTAGAAAATCAAACCTTACTTCTACAAAGTCTGACTTCTTTAGTGCAATCTTTAATGTTTGATTGATTGCAGCAGGTGTTTTCTCTCCAATTGACACGCATGTTTTGTATTTCATTTTTCCAAAATATATTCGTCGGAAACTTCCATTCCAAAGTGTCTACCTGTCGCAGGTTTTGCATGTACCATGATAATGTCTCCTTTTTTTAGGTGCGTCACTGATACTAGCTGCCCGTTGGATTTTACAAAGCGAATCGTTTCTGCGTCTTGTGCTATAATTCCTCCTATTTCTCCTCCTACTGTGGCTTTAATCATTAGCATCGGTCGGCGTTCAATTTTTGATCTTCCTACGGTGACCCTTCTTGCTTTTCCCTTTGAATTGAGAATCATTACTTCAGAGCCTGTTTCTACCTCTGAGAGATATTTTGTTGTTCCATCTGGTGATAATGTATAGCAATGAACTGCCCCCGCATTTACCCTAAACGGTCTTGGTGATGTAAATGATGATCCGACGGATTCATTGTGTACCAAAAACAAAAAGTTTGATCTGTTTCCAATCAACATTCCCTCGCCTTTATGCAACATCGAAGCTGTATCCACGCAAACCCTTTCACCGTCTCCAACCTCTTTGATTTCCGTAATTTTTGCGGGCTTCATGTCAAAGCTCTTGGTGCCTAGGTACACCATCACCTCTCTAACCTCGTTAATTGATGACGTACTAAATATTACGCCGTCTACACCTATCTCTAAAATTGAAAACATTTTCCTCACTTCTTCGGGAGTTCTTGAAATGGCAAAAATTTTTGTGTGGACTTTGTGTAATTTTGCGATGATGTTTTCTAAAGGAATTATTTTCCAATCTTTTACCTCTATGATTACAAAGTCTAGTCCTTTTTTGGCAATTGTAAGAACATCCTCGATGTCAGAATTTGATAATATCTGGAATTTTCTTCCTATCTTTTTACCCTTTGGTTTTGTTCCTTCTTTTTCAAGAACGACATAGTCTGAAGCACTAGATGAAAAAACTGTTTTAAGTTTTGTTTTGGTTTTACCTATTTTCTTTGGATCTATGTATACTATTTTTACACCTTCCTCTTCTAATTGAGGTAAAAATTTAGCTAACTGGGTCTGAGACACTTTGGGTGAAACTATTAATTCTCTTACTTTATTCAATTCTCTTCATTGCTTCCTTTGCTGTTCCTTTTCTGAAAATTATCTCAGCTAATGCCTCTATCATTTTTTCAGGTGCTTTGTGTGCAAAAATGTTTCTTCCATATGTGACGCCTTTTGCTCCTGCACTCATGACATCCTCAGTCATTTGGAGAATGTCTAAATCTGTTTTTGCTTTTGGTCCTCCTGCAACGACAATTGGGACTGGTGTACTCTTTACAATTTTTGAAAACGAATCAATGTCTCCTGTGTATAGTGTTTTAACAATATCTGCGCCGCATTCTGCTCCAATTCTTGCAACATGTCCGATTATTTCTGGGTCATGTGGATTTTTGACGTTTTCTCCTCTTGGATACATCATTGCCAACAACGGCATTCCCCATCTGTGGCATTGATCTGCTGTCATTCCAAGCTGTTCTAGCATCTCTGGTTCTTCTTTACCTCCCACATTGATGTGGAGTGAGATTCCATCAGCGCCCATGGCTGCCGCTTCTTTTACAGTTCCCGTGAGCATTTTTCGGTTAGGTGACAGTGACAGTGACGTACTGCTTGAAAAATGAACCAAAATTCCAACTTTGGTTGGTTTTGGCAATGCTTTGATGATTCCTTTGTTAATTATCACGCTGGTTAATCCGTGCCCTTCGCATTTGTAAATTGTGGAAATTGGATCTTCAAGGCCTTCTATGGGTCCGTTTGAAATTCCATGATCCATTGGAATGCAAAGCATTTTTCCTTTTCTAAGAATTCTGTTTAGCCTAATTTGATTACCTGATACCATGATCTGGGTTCACTTTTGTGCCCTACTTAAAATTAATGTGGATTTTTAAGAGTCCAATTTGATATCTGGACTGAATTTTTTAATAAAATACTTGTCCATCTGATTTTCTTACATTGGCAATACCATGTTACATTTTTCAAAACACTAAATTATACTGAACATTCAGATTCTTTGCTCAAATATCATGTTTGAAAACCGGTTATATTATTTGAAATTCAGTTTGTTCTTTTTAGGATGCTGTCAAAACTGATCTTTTACCGAATCTCATTTTCATGATGTGGTGTTTTTGAAGATCATCTTAATTCCACTGGTAATTTTGATGAACATTATGAATATTTTTTACGACATTCTGATTTTACAACCTTCATTTGCATTCTAAATAATTTTTAGATTGTGTTTGGATTTTTTCTGATTGATATACAATGCACTTGAATGGTTCTGATTTTCTTAAGTGTGGTAATTTATTTAATGTTTGATAAAACATAATGACTAAAATTGATGAAAATTTAATCTAGAAATAAGATTATATCTAATCTTAAACTTTTAAAGTGTTGTAATGAATAAAGTGAGATTTGTTATTTGGTTGGGAATTTTTGTTGCAATGGCTGCATTCTTTCTTCTTAATCCTTCATCTTGATTTAGATTTGTTATAATTATGACCCAAATCTGCTAGTCTTACATTTTATTTTTTTCAAATATTTCATATTGTCAATATGTGTGAATTATGTTGTTTCCACTTGATTTGATTTTGGTGTGTAAAAAGAACATCAGCCCATGCAAAATCCCGTTTGGTTTCCTTTAGAGTACTTCGAACTCAGGGGGTAGAGGTGAACTTTGTTCTAATATATCTACAACTTTTTGAAACTTAAGTATGTCTATGGATTCATACTATAAACAATCAAAATTATTTAGAAAATTTCAAAAAATAATGCAAATATTTCATCAGCCTCTGTATTTTTTACACCGCTGTGCAGTTGTAGGTTAAGTTGACTTGAGGTGCATATTTGTGAATAAACCAATTCGTCGTTGAATCGGTGGATGGATGATGGGGGATTGAATATTCATCATTACTGTATTTTAAGATTAGTTCACTGAATCACTGTATTGAATTCTGATGCACTGTGAATGTAAATTCTAATATTTTGAATTGTATCTTGTATTTGAAATTTTTTTATGTTAAATTGATCTGGGTATTTTGAATTAAGTTTTTCAAGAATAAAGCATCTTTTTTGATCCAATTATTTCTTTTCTTCTCTTTATTTCTATCAAGGATTAAATAGAAATTCCCGATGATGTAGAATACTTGAGCCAAACAACTGCGCAAATACAAAAAAGTGACATCAAAGATATTTTGGAAAATTCTCTTAACGGTAAACGTCCAGGCTCTGAAGATATCCTGAGACTCTTAGAATCCAACGATGTTCATCTTATGGGTCTTGTTTCTGGCCATCTTACAAGGAAACAATTTGGCAAAAAGGCCTCTTTTGTAAATAATATTATTTTGAATTACACTAATGTCTGCATTACTGATTGCAAGTTTTGTGCATTTTATAGATCACCTGGTGCTGAAGATTCTTACACTTTGACACTTGATCAAATTGAATCTAGGGTAAAAGCTTCGTTTGACATGTTCAAAATTCGCCAGGTTCTGATTCAGGGCGGCCATAATCCTAGTTTGAATATAGAATACTATGAGGATGCATTTAGAATGATTCGAGAAAAATTCCCCACTGTCGGCGTTCATGGGTTGTCTACATCTGAAATTGACATGATTGCAAGAGTTGAAAAGTCATCCACAAAAGAAATCTTGTCTCGATTAAAAGATGCAGGTCTACAATCCATTCCTGGTGCCGGTGCTGAAATTTTGACTGATTCTGTTAAAGAAATAATCAGTCCAAAGAAGATCTCCAGTGATGATTGGATTAGAATAATGGGCGAGGCTCATTCGCTTGGCATTCCAGGCTCTGCAACTATGATGTATGGTCATGTTGAAAACAATAATGACATTGTTGAACACTTTTCTAAAATCGTAAATCTTCAAGAAAAAACCAATGGTTTCATGGCATTTATTCCTTGGAACTTTGAGCCAAACAACACTTTGATGCATGAAGAAGGCATCGTTGAATATGGAACTGGTGGAATTCAATTACTGAAAATGATTGCAATATCTAGACTTGTCCTTGATGGATTAATTTCACATATTCAATCGTCATGGTTAACCAACGGCGTTGGTATGGCTCAGCTTGCTTTGCAATATGGGGCTGATGATTTTGGCGGTACTCTTATTGGAGAGGAGGTTGTTTCATGCACTGGGGCGCGTTCCACCGAACTAACTGATAAAATAATTGTCGACGCAATTCATCAGATTGGATACAAGGTGGAAGAGAGAGATAACTTTTACAATCCTATTAATGTTCTATAGTCCATAATTGGACCATTTGGAATCTACCAAGTTTTTTGTTTTGTCATCAATTTTTACCATCTGTTGAATCTCCCTTTGATATCCTTCCTCTCTTGTTTTCTGTGTTGCATCTATTCCCATTTTTGATCCTAGATTGACAAGTGGTGAAGCTGGATCTAGAGTGTCTGTAGGTGTATAATTAATGATCGTGGTGTCTCGTGCTGCATCTGCCCTTGTAGTAATTGCCCATATCACATCATTGATGTCATGTACGTCAATGTCTTCATCTACTACGACAAACATCTTTGTAAGTGATAATTGTCCCATTCCCCACAACCCCATCATGACTTTTTTGGCCTGACCTGGATATCTTTTTTTAATTGATATTATTGCAAATCCTTGGAACCATCCTGCTGCTGGCATACTGAAATCCACTACTTCTGGATGAAACATTTGGATTAATGGTAAGAATGAACGCTCTATCACTTTACCAATATATGCATCCTCGAGAATAGGTTTTCCTACTACCGTTGTGACGTATATTGGATCTTTTCTACGCATGATCCCTGTTAGAGTAAATGTCGGATATGGTTCTACAGGTGTGTAGTAGCCTGTGTGGTCTCCAAACGGTCCTTCATCTCTTATGTCTGCTGGATCTACGTAGCCCTCTAAAACTATCTCAGCATTTGCAGGTACATCCAAATCAATTGTCTTGCATTTTACCGTCTTGATACCTTCCTTTCTAGTGATTCCTGCAAACAGGTATTTGTCCAAACCTTCTGGAACTGGAGCTATTGAAGAAAATATGGTTGCAGGATCTCCCCCGATGATTATGGCAGTTGGGATCTTCTCTCCTTTGTCCTTTGCAATGTCCCCATGATTGGCACCTCTCTTGTGTTTTTGCCAATGCATCAGCGCATGAGTTTTGTCTACTATTTGTATTCTGTAGACTCCTAGATTTCTTACTCCTGTCTCTGGATGCTTTGTAGCCACCAGTCCTAGAGTTATGAATCGACCTGCATCATCTGGCCATGATTTTAGGATGGGAAGTTCATCAAAAGATGCATCTTTTGATGTAATCTCAGTTACCGGTCCACTTGTCTCTGCTTTTGGAAACGATGCTGTCATTTTTGAGAGTTCGGGAATCTTTTTAATTTTATTAAGTAGTCCTGATGGCATGTCCATCTTTGTCATATCTGTAATGCGTTGACCAATTTCAGTGAAATCCGTCATTTCAAGTCCTATCTCTAATCTCTTCATGGAACCAAATGCGTTTCCTAAAACTGGCATGTCATAATTTTTTACGTTTTCAAAAAGAATTGCCGGACCATTAGAATACATTCCTCTTCTCATTATTTCGGCAATTTCTAAATCTGAATCAACTTGTACTTTTACTCTTTTTAGTTCTCCATGTTTTTCAAGTTCTGCAATAAAACCATGAATGTCGTCTATTCTCACATCGTTCTTTTGCCTAGATCAAGTATAAGCTTAACTAGATTTTCATACCTGTAAACCATTTGATATCTTTTCAGTTTTTTCTTTCATTTTTACTGTGATGAACGATGATGAATGATATCTATTTCATTAAAAATTGAAACTATTGACCGACTAGGATTTGAATATCATTTTGAAATGTAGTTGAAAGTTTCTATTAGATTATGCGGATTAACTGTGGGTATCTTTTCTTTATTTGTTGAATTTTTGTTAAACCTGAAGAATCATTTACATTGGTGGAAGCTCGTTCTTTTTGTCATGACCACCTGATCCAAATTTGCAGTAAAAACATAATTCCGATTCCATGTACTTTAATTGCTCCACTTTAATTGCTCCAAGTTTCAGTGCGATCTTTGTAAGAAGTCTATATTTTAGAGGCATTGCGGGAATCACTTCTTCCAAATATACTTTGTAATGATCTGGACAAAACTTTAGTGTGACTTTAGATGGCTCTTTGCCTTTTTCATTAACCTGTTTTGTAAAGTTGATCTGTTCTCTAATGTATTCATGTTTAGGACATGGACAATTCTTACCTCCTGGATGTTTGTATGCTGGAATATTTTTCCAATCAAACTCTGGATATTCTTTTTCAAAGTCATCCATGGTGTTTAGTATTGAATTTTAGCATATAAAACTTGATCAAGATCTATCGTGAAAATAACCCAAATGTACATAAACCCCGAACTATCCTTCAAAATTATGGCATCTGCTAGTAAAAAGAATACAAAGCAAGATCTTGAAAACAAGATTGCCGAATTAGAAGCAAAACTAAACCAACTTTCTACCCAGTTGGTGTCCGAACCAACTGAGACTAAGCCAGCAGAGGTTAAGCCAGCTGAGACGCCTGCAAAACCAAAGGGCACTTTGCCTAAAGGATTTGGAGACAAGCCAGCAGAAGCTGCAAAGCCAAAGGAAGCACCAAAGCCAGCTGAGACTAAAGCACAACCTCCGGTAACAGTACAGGAAGCTTTAGAGAATGCATACTATACCGCTCCTATGACTTCATTTCATGATTACAGGGCAAAGGTTACAGGTTATTCACCAGCTCCTAACAGATACTTTGTTAGACTGACTGCTCCTGTAGGAAAGGTTCCGACCAAAAATTGGAATGATCAGAAAGCAACCGTTAGCGGTTACACTGCAGCATCAGACCAGTACTTTGCAACAAGAGCAAGAATGGCATATCATCCAGCTGACAAAACATTTGGAAGTTTTAGTGGTAACTACCTTACCGTTGAAGGGACTGCAAAACAAACACAGCAACAACAGGCTCCTCCGGCAGAAGTGGCAGCAAAACCAAAAGGCACGCTACCAAAGGG
>JAJCXK010000086.1 GCA_029263475.1 Candidatus Nitrosopumilus sp. | reverse complement strand
GGATATAATCATAAAAGTCCTCTCGACAAAAGAAAGGCAACCGGAAAATCCCTTCAGGATGTATTCATAAACACCAGAACAGAGCAAGCTGGAATTCTAAAAAATAAAAAGTGTGATTGTAACTTGCCATGACTTCTTTTTCATTTGGTTTTAAAAATTAGCACTAAAAATCCATTTCAATTTTTTGCTAAATATGATCAATGAATACCATATGTCATGGATGAGGCTCAATTCATAGTACCAATTTTAATTGTTTTGGCAGTTGGAATTTTTGTAGGAACCCGAATCTGGATCTTGTTTAGAAAATAACATTCACAGATTATGCACAATTTCATCAAAGCGATCGTTTGATGCCAAATATTTTCTATTTCATTGCGATAAAACATGTCTTGAACCATGTTAACTGGTAATGAAATATGATCTATGATTAGGCAAAAACCAAAAGCTATGGCAATGTTGCAGAAATGGGTAAAAATCCTTCCATTGTTGATTTTGTAAAATCCAAAAAACAATTCTTAACTAATAATTCAATTAAAAATTAATCAAACAAAAAGTAATCAATGTCTCATAGATGTGAAATAATTAAGATGAAATCTCTGCTGAGCACTCATCAGAACATATTCTCCTGTTAAACACGTCCTCATATTCCCTACCACAGTGAACACATTCCCTGAAACTCATGGTTCTATTACGCATTCAAACGATATAAACACGATATGGGTTAGAAATCAATTGCCACTAGTCTGAAGTATTTTTCAAAGAAAACCAAAAATACCATTCATGTCATTAAACGTTGACTACTTGTTTTCAAAAATACAAAAAGGCTTGCTTAAATTTGGTATCTAAAACAAGACTTTATGGAAAAACCTTACACTGATTTTGTTGGGACAGTGTGGGAACAATTCCCACAACTTGCCCAATTACATGATTCAGAAAACATTACACTTCCAATGTGGGATTTGGACAAATTTGTTGAATCTACATATTATAATTTCAAAGCAGGGAGGAAACCGCTTTATCGTCTCAGTAAATTAATTGAAAATTATGCTCAAGAAAATTACAAACCTCTTCTTGCAAGTTTTGAAAAAATTGCCAGATTCAAATTTGTTGAGCGCAGATATTCTACAATAATTAACAAAATTCCAAAAATTTGGATAGTTGGAGATTTTGAAAAAACCCAATTTCACCTGTCCTCAAAAATAGATGTATTAAATTGCAAAAATACAGATCTGGTGAATGTGTGGAGTGTGATTACACACGGTCCACAGGGGCCGTTTGGTTTGATTTCTGAAGAGTTCGAAAATGGTAATTTTAGAGGATTTTTTACATCTGATCCAGATATCTGCAGGTATGCCCTCAAAATAATGGGGGAAAAATTAGACACCGAACTTGATATCTAATGATTTCGCCCATACCGAGCAACTCCCAATAATTTTATGAATGGTTTTAAAATTAGTAGAATCAGTGGTAAAGAAGCCCAGGTTGGCATGGAAATCAAAGATACCTCACGAGATATCTCAAGTAAAGGGGCTTTATTTTATTGGAGATTCAACTATCTTCTATGGAATATGGACAGATTCTGCAGCACACAGCTCAATTTTTTGCTACCCAAAAATAGAAAATTTCTTAAAATATTCTAACTAATTGACGTGCGAATTAATTTTGGCAGATCATTCAGGGTTGAATTTACAAAAACCTCTGCATCAAATTTTGGTATTTTTTCTTGCTCTAATGCAAAACCCCCAACAACAACAGGCACCTTAAAATTATCTTTTATCTTTTTAACCAATCTCTGTCCTGCTTTGAGATTGTCTTGCAAGGTAATTGACACCATGACGACATCAGGATTGTTATGTTCAATGAAATTCAATACAGATTCTGATGGAATGGACGTTCCCATGTTGAAAACTTTGTATCCTTTACTTGTAAGAAATGTCTCAACAACATCGCATCCTAAATGATGCTCTTCTCCAACTGGTACGCATAGAAGAATTTTCTTTTTGTTACCTGAAATAGTTCCTTTATCCATGATGATTTTTACAAGCGTTTGTGCAACATTGCTTGCAACATGCTCAGTTGCTATGCTAATTTTGTTGTTGGCCCATTCATCTCCTATCTGATACATTACGGGTTTTAGAATTTTATCAAAAAAGTCTGCAGAATTGAAAATCTTAATGTAGTCATCATAAATTTGAACACAACTGTTAATCTCACCATCTGTTAGTTTTTTGTATAATTGTTTTCTTGATTTTCCTGATGCTTCTTCTCTTTTCTTAATGTCTTGTGGACTATGTGATGCTAAAACGGATAGAATCTTTGGATTATCTTGATACTCTACTGGTATGTCATCTTTTACTACTTGAGATGCCTTACCCAAATATTTTATAATTTCCTGTTTTGATGTTCCTTTTTTTGAATCCCATATACTTTTGACGAGGTATAAATACTGTTCTCCTTTAACCTTCTTGGCTCTGATGTATACCACATAATTCATCTTGGCATCATGTATTTAACTAATGCCCATTCATGATGCTAGTGCTAATTTTTCTTCAATAATTAATTTTTGTCATTAAAAACTGCAAACAAAATTCCAGGCCTTGTATCGGCATACAATAAAAAATAGGTCTGTCTTGCCAAGTATGTATCATTGAATCGATAAATTAGCGGGGCAATTTCAGATAACATTTTCCCTGTAGTGATTTGGCCCTCTTTGAATTGACGTAATAATTCATCAAACAGATCTTTTTCTGATTGACTAAAGTATTTTGAAAAATATCCAAAAATATGCATCATTACATTGAGATGTGTCTTTATCGTAGGCTCCTTTTTAAGAGCAATTTTGAGGTGCTCTTCATATTGGTCTAAAATATCAGATAATAGGATTTTTTTGTGACTTGCAACCAAGTTTCCAAGTGTCTTTAGCTCTTCCTGATTGTGAGACATTACCATGTACTTGTTCATGGCCTGAAATTCGACTAGGTCCCTAATTCGCTTTGATTTCTTTACCCGAGAAAACCTATCTAATACGAACTTGATTGTATCTTTTTCAGTGACTCGTGTTTGATCTGCATTCCTGTGCATAAAATCAGTGCTCACTATTTCAGATTTTGATGATTGGTTATAAAGCCAAAAAGGAAAAAACTGAATTGGCACTAGTTTTTCCACATTCGTTAATATGATATTTTAGCACTAGGAAAAAAATTAGAACCAGGTTATATGTGATGAATGGAAATTTTTCTCAATGAAAGCAACAATCATTGCAATATCCGCAATTCTCCTAGCTGGATCAATTGCTCCATTTGCTACAGCAGAAGGAGTTCCAGCTTGGGTAAAAAGTAACGCTGGTTGGTGGGCAGATGGAACAATTTCAGATGGTGAATTTGTATCAGGTGTTCAACATCTGATCAAAGAAGGAATACTTGCAGTACCTACAACAACAGTATCTGCTGAAACTACACAAGAAGGAGTTCCAGCTTGGGTAAAAAGTAACGCTGGTTGGTGGGCAGATGGAACAATTTCAGATGGTGAATTTGTTAATGGCATACAACACCTGATAAAAATTGGCATTGTCAATGTTCCAAGTTCAGAAAATGCACCATTACAACAAGAATCTGCTATTAGTTCTGATTCAGAATTAGTTGTACTCCAGGACGAGTTGGACAATTGCTCAGAAATCAACAGGGCATACGATAGACTAAACTGTGAAAGAGCTGCAAAACTTGAGATTACGATATATGATATCAAAAGTAATTCTCAATTGTTTGAAATCGGACCAGTTACCTACTATTGGTCAGGATTAGATACTGAAGGAAACACCTTTGAGATCACCTCATCAGGTCAAGCATTGTTAAGTCTGAGAATGTTAGTTGAGAATACGGGTTCAAGTCAAAACGAATCTCTTTTCTGTACAGGTCCATCAATTTGTAACTATGATGTTACAGATGGTGATGAGTCATACAAATATTCAGGAACGGACTTTACAAACGGTGCAGTTGTTCTAAAACCTGGCGAACCTAAAATATTCAACATGTTCTTTGGACCAAACATCGGAGGCGGCGGAACAACGTTTGAGTATGATTCTGGAAAAGATTACCACTTCAGAATTGCCGAACCATTTGGTAGTGACTCTATCCCATTAAACTTGGGATAGTCACCTATTTTTCTTCTTTTTTTAATAATTTCTTTAGATGTCTTGATCAATGTGCCTTGTAAATACTCAGATGACATCAATAATGAATTTCAACAGTCCAATTAGAAATCAAAAGTTGGCAGGTGATATTTTGGGAGTGTGTGATTCTCAGTAATCTTTTTCTTTGTTACAAATATGACCATGGATTTTTACTGATGCTAATCTGTGATTTATTTTTTAACAATGTTGGCACTAGTGTTAATTCTTATCTCTATGTTATATAATTTGCAATCCAATATCAATTGAGGAAAAATGCAACAACAAACAACATACAAAAAAACACCACAGCTAAAGTATTTGGCAATTGTTGCGGTCGCAACTTCGGTAATACTGGTTTTTACAGTAACCCCTTGGAACATAGTTCCAACCATGGTAACTGAAGATGTAGCAATAATCACAGTAGCAGATTATGGCTGTGTAGGTGAGTCAAGTACAGGCCGTTCAGTTGTCGTTCCTAACTGTGATGCAGGTGTTGGAGACACTGTTTCTGCAACATTTTACATTCCAGCCGGAGAAATAAACGGATACTTGGAAGAACTTGATGCAAGACAAAATCCAATGGTAGATGCATGGGACAGAAGCGTCAGTGGCACAGGTTTCTCACCATAATTTTTTTTATTTTTTACTCTTAGTTTTTTTTATTTCAAATAATACAAATTCAAATCATTTCATCAAATGCTAGAAAAATATTCATACAAATTCATCATTCAACAAAAATCAAATTAAAAATTACCACTAGGTTAAAAAATTTCATTTGTTCAAATATGATAAATCCACTTTTTAATCAAGGTGAAATATTATGGGTAGAACATGTAGAGGAATTTGTGTAATGCATAAAGCGAAACCAGTTCCAAATAGAATTAGGTATGAAATTGGCCAAAAGCGATGTACATTTTGTGGAATTTTTCTCTCAGTTAGTGATGCAAGATGTATTTGCTGTAAAGCGGTTTTAAGAACAAGGCCTAGAGGCAAAAAAATCACTTGATTCTGTATCTAAAAGATCTGTTTAGGGATGATTTCATGAGTCAAATCTTTAGAGGTTTGAACCCTTTTTTGGATTAATTTGAGATATCTGTTTATTGTTAATTTAAAAATTATTCTTTTCCACGTGGGTCCTTTATTGACTGCCTTAACTATATCCCCAGCACAATGTGTTGGGGATATAGTTAGGAGGTTAGAAAGTGCACCCACGTGGAAATCAAAAAAAAGAATAAAATGATTAGTAATTCAGATTCAAATCCAGATAGATTCGCACTTCAACTTATTGTAATTCCATCAAGTTCGGTTAGTATGTAGCCTGACTTGTGGATTGTGTGTTCGCATGATCCCTTGACCACAACATTTGGCACAAAGAGTCCTTCAACTAGTACATGGTTGTTTTTTAGTTCTAGAGGCAATGATTCCTGTACTTGACCGAGATCATCAGGACTGCCAATTCTCACGCCGATTTTTGTATCTTCATCATACAAATGACGTGAACTTGGAAAGTCTGACACAAACTCATCACTTGTTGTATATCTAGCAGTATTACATCCAACTCCTGCAATGCCCAGCGGATGTTCCCATTCTTCTAACTGACCTGAAATCATAATCATCTGATTGTGGTATTTGCCAGGGTTGCTCATCAACTCATCCAAGGAGACTTCATAGACGGTACCATCAGGGATACTTTGTTTTGGAATCAGGGAATCAAGTACAACTATTTCCATTACGTCTATTCCCAAGTCTCTATCCATGCGTGTTCCGACTAATTCTACAACTTTTCCATGCATGTCATCTTTAGCATTAATTCCATCTAGTCGGATTCCAGAAGAGCCAGTATTGAAAATCACATAGGGCTCATTTGTAAAAAAGGAGTATACTGGTTCAGGCCCCCATTCGCCATCAACAATCACTCCCTCTAGACTTATTTCGGTTCCCTCTACACGTTGCATGTAAAAGTCATAATTTATCGTGCATGTCAGAGCATCTTTGCTTGAGCAGGAATCATCATCGCAAATATCTTCAAGTGTCACAAAAAAACCGCCTATCAGCAGACACTGGTTGTCTGTGACGTTTATGCATCCTTTGGACTCTTCATGCCAATTCCCCCCATACTCGCCGCATAGAATTTGCCTAACATTTTCTTTTGGAGACATCAAGTGGTCTGTTGCCCACCCTCTCTCAATTAGTTCAGACTTTGTTTTATCATATACGCATGCAACACTTGTCAGATCAAGCTTGTATATCGGATATTTGTCATCATTGCATTGTACGTGAACCAAAGAAGTGCCACTTTGGATTTGCTTTAACGGTGCTTTTTGCTCACTGAGTTCATAACTAGTTTGGATTGAGCTGAAAATCAAGACAAATGCAAATAATAAAATCAATAACTTTACTTTCATTTCCTTAAACTAAATTTGAGAAGGTCATAAATTGTTCTAATGATTAGTGAATCCATACAGGTTTGAACTTATTTTATTAAAAATATCCTGTGTTCAATCCTAATGGCATATCATTTGTTACAATAATTCATGAACTTCTTAATACAATTATCAGAATCCACATAATAACAAAAAACACCGCTAAACTAACAAAATATGTTGGTGTGATTCTAGATACTATACTACATATTACAAATGCTATGCCTACTAGTGATGTGGGTATTCCTATTAGAACTGCACTCATATTGTAAACTGCAAGATCAATTGGTTTCATTTCATTTGCTCTGATGTTTGATTTTTCCAATTCAATAATTGACACTGCCATACCAAAGATGACTAAACCTAATAGAATCAGAATGACTCCAATTTTAAAAACTCTACTTTTCATTTTCTATTCATCACGTACTTGAAATAACTAACCTCAAAACTAAAAATCCAAAAATCAAAAAAATCCCTACCCCCGACAAAGGCGCAAAAATTAATCTCCATTTATAATTTCCAAGCAAAATGTAAATGATTACCGCAATTACTATCGGAATTACTAGTATTGTGATAATCATAGGTATTCCATACAAATCAATTGAATTTCCTGAATAAGTGTCCGGACTAGAATATAGCGGAATATAGTTTGTCATAGACCATGCAAATATGGCAATTAATACGCCTAAAATGGAAAGTAATATCAAAGATCTAGTTTTCATTTTTTCTCCAAATAATTATTGAAGTGATTCTGTAAAAGTAACCCATGAAAATGAATTTGGTTCTCCATAAGTATCTGGCCTGTACTGTATGGTGTCTCCCTTTACTCTGATTTCATAAGACTTTTCATCAACAGAATTAATATGTATAATATCTCCTGTTCTCATGTCAAACTTTGCACCAAATGATACTTGTTCATTACAATTATTTAATTTTAAAAATGCACACAGTTGTTTTGATGCTTCATCTTGAACATACACATTAACCAAAGTATTCAAAGAGCGTCTTGCATTCTTGTGATCTTTTGAGGTAAGGTATTCGCATGCAATCTTTTCTTGTGTCCATATGCCATTGTTTTCACCACACCATTTTTCATAATTTCCAAGTTCATCTCCATTAAATTCAAAAGCTGCCGAATAATTCTCTATATGCGATTCCGATCCGTTATCATCTTCAAGATTAATTTTAATGGGATCCTCCCAAGCAACTGTTACAACCCATTTACCATCAACTAAATCCTTGCCATAATAGGTTAAGGAATTCCCAATTAACTCAAAACCATATCGCTGAGTTTTGGATACAAAGTCGTACTTTAGTTTTTTACCATCAAGTTTACCTTTGAATTTCACATCTTCAGGACATGGAATATCTACAATCTCACATATTTTTTCAGCATATTCTCCTTTTATCCAATAAAAGTTCACACCTTGATCATATTGAATCTGAGCAGATCTCAAATCTGAATCTGAGTTGAATTTACAATTATCATACTTTATCAACTCTCCATTATTTTCTAAGCAGATAGTCTCAAAGTAAGAGTCTTGGATGCCTAGATCATTCTCAATAGAATATTCCTTAGTAGGTGTTTGTTCTATTGAAATGCTGACAAAAATAATTCCAATTATTGCAATTACAGATATACTTACGCCTAGTAAAATTTTAGAATTCATCCCAACCAATGCTCATTCTGAAATTTTTTAGTTTTGTCTTTTAAGCATGTCGCAGTAATCAAACTAGTAAACATATGAGTTTCTCAATGTTACATATCTCTAAAAATATTATTTTAATCGAATATTGTATTGTTCATCATTGCACTGAAAAGTTATTGCATGTTTTTCCAGATACATATCTGTACATGTTATATACATTATTCCTTTAGCATCTATCCCCCGGTACTTGTCTTGACTTGTATCTACCTCAAAATGAATACTGCAAGGATTTTCTGACATGATTGTAGCATAGGAAAAAATTGGATCTCCTTCAGTAGTGATGATCATCTGTTTTATTCTTGCAGATTCACATTTTTTAAAAGCATTTAGAAAACATTCTCCATCAGGCTGGCCTGCACTGTTGTTGCAAGATGCAGTTGTATTTGCATAATGTTTGATCGCATCAGAATTATTAACACTGTCACACCCATGACACCTAGATTCTTCTTGGATCCATCCGCGCTCAATCAATTTAGCCTTAGTTTCAGATTTTACACATGCAGGAGAACCGCCCTGTCTTTGAATCAATTCAAGATGGTTCTTGCATTTTATCTCATGTAATGATAATCCAGATTCAATTTGCTTTAACGGAGCAGGATAAAATATGCTAAACCAATCTAAGCTGTCTTTATTTTTGGCACTATAATCAATCAAACATGGATCATAGGTAATTTTCCACATATTACCATCTCTCCATCCTGACGCTGGTAGTTCCAACACGACAGATATGCCAATCATATCAGCGTTGTCTGAATTTGGCAATGTGTGATCAACATATTTTGCATATGCCGTACCATTTGGCAATCCAGTCAATCTGTGACCAGGAGATTCCACATCATGTGTGAAAAATACGATTGTATCAAATATCCCAGTATTATTTCCAGTTTCAGTTACGGGATAGTTTTCTAACCTGTCTTCATTGTCTGTCCAAACCACAATGTCAAATCGTTCCACTTTTTCTGAATCTTGATTCATGTCATAATCAATCACTCTCACAGTAGAGGCGTGTGTCCTGCCCATATTGCAATGAAGTATCCATTCTATGAAACCTTCATGAAAATCCTCTTTAATTGCGCTTTGTTGTTCTGCAAATGATGTTACAGGGATTGTAATTGAAATCACTAATATGATTAAAATTAAAATTCTAATTTTCATTTTCTTTTTCTCCAGGCGCAAATTCAAATACTAGTGCAAAATTTCTTTCAGATAGTTTTTCCACACTATTAAGAAATACACAAACAGAGGACATTCTATCTGGTTTTACCATTAACATATAGCCTTCATTACATTGTATTTCATGAAAGGGAATTCCAAACTTGAATTGCTTTAGTGGAGATTCCTGAATCCATGGAACAGGATGAGTCGTCCTGTCAAGTGAAATGCCTGTGTGATTTTGTCTTACTATGAATTCCTGGTCTATACTTATGTCATCAATTTGTACCTTAATGAGATATGTTCCGGATTTGTTAATGATTATGGGATTATTCATATCATGTCCGAGTTTAATTTGTGATGTCTGCAAAGATGAATCATCAGCAATTACACATCCAGATCTTCTTTGTTGTGACCAAACAGTGTCACCATTTTCATCAGTTATTGTTGCAGTGTAAGAATTACATTCATCTTTGGCAGTTTTTTCTAAAATGAATTGTATCGGATCTCCAATATTGTTTGCATATGAGAAATCAATGAATCGATAGTTTGGTTTTTGCTCCATTGCAGGTTCATAAGCGAATCTAGTGACGTGTGCTTGCTGATCAAGAAACAAAATATCCTTTTTTGCAGCAGATAGGAGTTTTGTTGGGCCAAAGTCGGTAACAATCGGTTCTGCATTATTTGTTAGTTTTTCTGCAAATATTAGATATGTTTCTCCCTCCTGAAATTGAAGACCTCCAAAATTCTTTCCAGCACATACAAAAAGATAGACTTTCTCATGTGGCTCGCCTTTCCACTGATCAATTATCTCCAATGTCACAGGAGTGTATGCAACATATTTTCCGATTGTTAGAATTTTTCCTGAGAAAACAAAATCATACTCTTCAAAATCATCCTGCAAGGTATTATTTGATGTAGCATACTGACAAGCATCTGCAGAATTTCCAAGCAACATGGGAATCATTAACAGAAATAACACAATTAACAAATACTTCATACTGTACGAAACTCAATCATTTGTCACTGAAAAGTTCTCCTGATGTTTTGCTCACGAATCAAAATTTTGGACATTTTTTGACATTTGCGTACTAAACTGGACTTTATTGGACAATCTTGGACAAAAATTAACTTCATTGGACTTTATTGGACATTTATCAGTGGGCAAAATTAGACATTGTCCAAAAATGTCCAATGAAAATGGATTGAACGTGATTGATCTGCAGATAATTTAACAAAGTAGACTCATTACGATCAGACCATATCTTCGGCATCATTCCGGCAGTTTCGGAAAACTCTCGGGAAATATCGACAAAGTCTCAACAAAAACATCGAATTGATAACCGGAAAGATAAACTATCGATCAAAAGTTTCGGAAAACATCGACAAACTCTCGAGAGTTTTGGAAATATCAATCCGGATAAATGCAACAATGTATCGAAAAAATCATTTAATTCTCCGGAAAGATAGTTATCAATCTGGCAGTCTCGGAATAATCTACCGGAAAGATAGAAAACAGCACAGGAAAGATAAATTCTGTCACCAGAAAGATAACCGCTCCACCGAATTGATAAAATTTTGCTCCGAATTGATAAATTACTTCTCCGAATTGATAATTGAAGTGACCGAATTGATGCAGAAAAAACGATGGAAATGTCAGCCAAATCTAGAAAACACTTACTGATCAATGGAATTCTTTATGAACTCCAGAAATTCGTTTAGTCATATTATGAAATATGTTGTAATTTCACTGGTTCTAATTGGATTTATCTCGGCTGGATTTGCGGAATCTTTGGATCCTACAGTGGCAGAAATTCGGTGGAAGGAAGCTGCTTTTCCAAGCCATGATGGA
>JAJCXK010000085.1 GCA_029263475.1 Candidatus Nitrosopumilus sp. | reverse complement strand
TTACGCACAAATTATTGTAGTTGCATTCACTGCAAATCAACAATTATGAAAATAAGATGATGATGAAGACATGAATTGGATTTTGTGGAAAAAACTTTTTCCTAAAATATACCAAAAGTGAGATTGAAAGAACTGAATAGGCTCTTCCAATCTCATGAAGAATGGAGAGAATCCGTTCTTCATAATTGCGTTTTGATTACCCGATTTGGTAATCGCGATTTTTGGAATCACGCAACAGACCACCGACATAGGGATGTAAAAACCAAATGACAATCAGGATAACGTTGAAAATTATGCGCGTATTGGGATTTTATTGTAAACTATTAGTTTCATGTGTATGTTAATCTATGATCCTACAAAACCACCACGTCTAATTGGGGGTCTTATTGATGAAGAAAGAGGCAATATTGACGGGATTGTTGATATGAACGGCAAACAAGTCAAAGAAAATAAAAACTAAGAAAATAAAAACTAAGAAAATAGGGTGGTTTCACCAACCATTCATTATCTTTGACATCATAATTCCATTTTATTGTCGTTTATACGAAATAACTTTCTAGGCATTAAAGCAAGACGAAAATATTAAACCCCTACTAGAGGTAGTTTTTGATGTATAATGGATAAAAGGGATGCTTTGTTTTTAATTGGAATTTTGGCAGGAGTGAGTGTACCCGTAACATGGATAGCCCTGATTGCAAATGGGATCATCGACAACCCCATCAGCACTTAGGTTTTCTTCGAATCCTCCAATTGAGATAAAAAGGGAAAATTCTATTTTTACTATTTGTCGATAATTTCATCCGTACTTCATGATTTTAAATGGGATTATGCAAAAATTAAAAAAATTATTCATCTACAATGTTAAATAATTGTAGATTTGGATGTTCTGATAGCATTGGCATAAGTTTCTCCAATGAACCATTTTCTATTCTCCATTCCATGTATTTTTTTTGTGCCTCTTCTGAAGTCCATTTTGCATTGATCATCATTTTTGTTGGAGATTCTTGGCTTTCATACAATTGAACTCCCTGACATCCTTCAAAAGAGCGCGTATCTGGTAGAATTTCTTTGAAAAATTTCTTCAATTCCTCTACTGAATCTTCTTTTACATCTAGGCTAACGGTTGCAATAACGCTCATTAGATTTTACCAAAGTTTCTCAAATTTAAGTAATTGTTTCACAACGAAAAATATCTAATAATCATGCTTGTGATTAGTAATCCCGGTTTGGTTTTCTCATAGACTCTGACTTTCTTAGAATCTCGTCTACCTTTCTTGAAACTTTACGCCGTGTGAAATCTTCCATTTCTGGTAAGAGTTACAGACGGATAGTTTCTGACTGTTCAGCAGATTTTGGAATTTTTTACCTGCCAATTTTTTGGGATATTATGACCTTCATAGATTAATGTCAAACCATCATCTTTTTGTTCATCTTGGTATGATGCATTTGGAATCTGTGACATCAAAATAACAAATGTGTTCCACCCGTCTCAAAACTTATGCCATGTTGCAGATTTATTTTATTTTCACGATTTGTCATTTCATCATTAGAAATGATATTTGTACTCAAGTTGGCCTGTTTTTGGAAGATCTGCGTTATGTAAATTTTTTATTTTATTATAAAAGTACCCTCGGGAAATTTGGAATCATACTCACGTGATATCTGTTTTTGTTCTCTAATTTTATTTCGGAGTTCTGGTTTTATTGCAAGTTCTTTGTTTCTTTCTGTTGTGATGTTTCTGTTCTTTTAGGTATAGAAATGGTAATATGACAACAAAACCTGACATATTTGAATATGTCGGGTAAACGAATGGTAAATCAGGTTACACGAAAAGATGAAAGTAGAGAATCTGTGGAATCTAAAATAATTTTATTCATGTTAAAAGATAAAAGCAAAGAAGTAGGTTTGGCAGAAATTTACCGAAGTATTGAAACAAACTATGCCAAAGAAGGAATCAATGGAATTCTAAAACAATTTGAAAAGGATGGCAATATCAAGAATGTGGCTGTTAAACCAAAAGATCATAGATACATTGTTGTAGATGTAGAAAAATTCACTGCGCAATTTGAAGTATATGCTTACAAAGATTTCACCTCTTTTATGATTCAACAATCATACGTTGAGAAATCAGAACTATCTAAAATTAAAAAATATTTTACTAAGCCTGAAAATGATATTTCTGAAATGATATTCAAGTTCGGTTTGATCTCTTTGCAAACAATCCTTGCAAGTTATAGAAGAAGAAATGATCCAAAAAACCAAGAATTATGGTTAAGAAATGCCATGTTCTTTGAGAACAATCTTAATTCTGCCAAATTCTCAAATCAGGTCAAAACAAAATTATTGCAAAATATTCAAGAAGACAAAAGAGAAACAAACCCTCTTGATGTTTTACCAAGAATGAGTAGACCTACAAAAACAGATTATCAAAGACACGCTGGAGAAATGGAGCTTGCATTAACCAAAATGTTTCCTAAAATGATGAAAGAGTTTAGAGGGATTGAGGATAATTTATGGAAAAAAGAAACTTATGAAACAATGAAGGAAGTTTGTAAGAAAAATCCCAAATATATTTTAGAATAAAACTAACTCAGGCATTAAAATCTGAACAGTTCTCGAAAGATTTGGACTATTTTTTATCCACATATTTTCAAATACCATGATGTTGTTGAAATTTCATGTTAGATGCAGTCAAAAAGAAGGAAATGATGGAAAAAATTGTAAATGACCTAATACAACGAATGAAAAGCCAAGGCATGTCACAAGAAGATATTCTCAAAAAGATAGCGGAAATTTCAAAACAAGGAAAAGAAGATTGACCTACAAAAAAAGACTGCATGCCCTGACACCATACACTTCAAAGGAAATGCATTTTAAAAAAACCAAAAAGAAATCGGCAAAAAATAAGTGCGTTATCCCTGTAACGAAAACGAACCAACACGATAATCTATTGCATAATACACGCATTTATCACCCAAAACCCTCTCCTTGTCAGTCATGATTCTTTCCAACGGACAATGGCGATCATGAAGTAAAGTAGGGGATATGGATAGGCTAATCCTGTAAAAGTAATTTCATAAATACCCGATACAATTGAGAATGATGATGATGTTAGAAGAATTAAGAAAAAAAGCACTATACCAAAACTCTATTGAGATCTGGATTGGAATAAGTGAAGAACAAAAAATAGACTGGGTCAATACTGATAATTATCAAAAGTTTATTGCTTTTCTTTTAAAAAATGAACTAAGCATGAAGCAAATGACCATTTGTTTTGATGAATCAGACAACGCATCTTACGGCGGTCACAGCAAAAAAGTATTTGCCAATAATTTAGCTGCAATAAATGATGTGAATTCACACTGCTATTCAATAAAATTAAAGGATAGTGCAATCGAATTAATTCGAAGATTTACCCTCTAATTTCATTATCGCTTTAACTTTGGATTGGCAATTCCGTTTAACATATATCTAAAAATCACTGTCAGTCATGATTTGTCATTAAGTAAATTTTTGACACTGAAACAATGTATCTCATGATACCTCTATGATACTTCAGTAAAGGTTAGCTAAAAACATGTACACTAAGAATCAACACATATACAATCAATGCAGACAGAAGAAAACTCATTATAACAAACAGACTAAAAGATACAAGACTGGAATTCTACCCACACAAGATAAATCATGACGGAATAATCATTGATGGTCATACCGGTAACATAACATTTGAGGCAATGAGGTGGCTCTCAAAGCACAATATCAATCTGACGTTGCTGAACTGGAACGGTCAGTTATTGGCTAATGTCATGCCAGAGCAGCCAAAATCAGGTAAATTACGCGTAAAACAGTACCAAAAATACCTTGATTCTACTAATAGATTTGAAATTGCGCTCAAAATAGTACAAACTAAGGTAGAGCATTCTCTGAATTTATTGGAAGAATTATCAAAATTTTATGAATCTGTAGATTTTGTCAAGATCAAAAAATCATCTGAAAAGGAAGATTTGTTCTTATTGGACATAATGAAAAATAGTGAGAATCAAGATATTTCAAAATCAATCAAGCAACTGATGACATACGAGGGGAGAATTGCAGGAATTTATCATGAGAATCTAACCAAAATATTCAATCAGTTAAATCCAGAGTTTAATTTTACAGGACGAAAAAATAAGACAAATTCTAGAAACTATAACGCTTCTGATGAGATTAATGTATTGTTGAATTATGGTTATGCCATTTTAGAATCAGAGGTTAGAAAAGGAATCAATGGAATTGGACTTGATTATTCCATTGGATTCTTACATGAGATTAACCAGGGTAGGACACCGTAAGTCTATGACATTCAGGAATTATTTAGATGGTTCATTGATGTATCTGTAGTTCAGTTACTAGAAGAAAAGAAGATCAAAAAATCTGATTTTATCATTACAGAAAATTATCACACTAGGTTAGGAGAAAATATTGGCAAACCATTGATTGAGAAAATCAATTCAAAATTTAATGCCAAATATAATTACAAGAATGGTAAGAATTATCCATATCAAATTATCTTGCAAGATAATTTACAACAGTTAGCAAATTTTATTGTAGAAAAAAAGGAAGAAAAACAAAAACAGAATCTAGTCTGAAATCCAGCCCCTCTGTACAAGCTTTTCTACGGATTCTGAAAACATGCAGACAGTCTGACTGTGTCCGGGTTTTACGATAACCTGACATCTGTCACTGCAGCCACTTATTGCGGCATCTGAATGCTCATCTACTATGATGAACTCGTACGGATGCGGATTTTCAGTGATCTTGCCGTCAACGTCATGAATTATGTCGATGTAAAACCTGCCCGTATTCTCAAAATGGTATTGTGCATTGCTGTGAAAGAATCCGCGTGGTGAGGCTGTGCCCTTCTTGTTTTGGTCTTTCTGGTGGTTCATGTCCCCGTCTGCATTTTCAAATGCATATTTTACGACAGTTGATACACGATAGTCTTCATGGTTGTAGATGCTGTCGCCGAGAAGTGGTCCATGTCCTACCTGCATGTATCTTGTAATGTCTTGGTCATCATCATCTGGGAAATGCTCTGATGTGGATATTGTCTGGAATCCTTGTTCAGTCTTGTCAGTAATTATCACGTATCTTTCATCTGTTGCTGCAAGTTCAAAATCCATCTCTGCGAACATGTCATCATACTGCACCTTTATGGTATGTGGAGTGTCAAGCTTCAGTCTCTCAGGAATACTGTTGTTGAGGGTGTTCAACTCTACAGTTCCACTTGATGAGATCTTTGAAGGGCCTGAAAACATCCACACGCGTCCTCCTTCACCTACCTGCACGTATCCTCCCAAATCATAAATCTTGATTCCGTTTCTGTGCACGATGGTGTTTGTGTCTTTCTCGGTAATGGTCACAATTACAGGCTCACCTATGATAAGTTCAGGACCAAACGTTCCTTCCAAGATGAAATAGTCACCCATCTCAAAGCTGTGAAATATCAGGTTGGTTATAGTTATCTTGCCGTCGTATGCTTCGGCTTGCGAGATTCCAAAGGCCGAGACAGATGCTGCAATCATACACATCAAAATCAATCTCACGGATCAAATTCAGGACTGATCATTGTTAAGTTCTGCTGCATCATGGTCCAAAGATATTGGCTTCTGCACATATTGGATATTTCATGCTTGATGCATGTGTCGTGTTAGTTGCAGTGTTTTGTTCTCACGTATTGCAAGACTAGAACTCTTTATCAACTGTAATTATTTTCTGAAACTGTGAGACGTTCCATCATGTTGCCAATTCTGATTGGGACGGTCGCACTTACTACGCTCATAGTGTTGGTTGGGGGTAGCATATTGCAGAGTTCTCTTTACAACAGTATTTGGCTTGCAAGCGGCAATGATCCTCCCGAATGTCTGAGCTTGGCATCCAATACCATGAATTGTCCTGTCACTGATGGCGAATACTACCATGGATTCTATTGGTCAAATCACATAACACAGTTTTCCATTTTGATTGCAGGGATTTTACTTGGGGTAAAACTCTGCAGGAAAAAAACCGAGAAAATTCCAGTAATGTCACTGGTCATAATCGCATGCATCATTGCGTTGGTTGTAGTGTTGGTTTTTGCCATCAGTTATGTCAAAACTCAGGGTTACTATGAATGGGCATATGATATCGTAATGTTTACCTGCTTTGATGAGCGCGGCAGACCCGACTTGCGTTATAAAATAATACACCAAAACGATACGCATTTCATCGACAGCAAAAACTGTGAGTGGAGGGAAAGACCTTGAAAAAAAGATATCTGATCGTTCTGGCAATCCCAGTTTTTGTGTTTCTCTTGTTTGCATCTTACGTGTACCTCACCGCATCCATGGCATGTAATGGAGGCGAATTGCACTGGGACCTGTCTTGCGATGCAGACGGATACATTAACGGATTTGTGCTGGAGAAAATATATGAGATGTTTTCTTCAGGGGATAACTTTGACAACGTACCTGAGGTCGGATTGTTTCTTGAAAAGTACCCAGAATCAAGTGTTCTCATTGATTCCGTGGGATACGGATTTCATCACAAGCGATTCGTGTATGAAAACGATGATGCCGGTGGCTTGGTGTATCTCATCCTTACCAAGAATGTCATTACGGGAAATGTGGATGTCATACTGACATGTCCTCCCAACGACTACAACAGCGTGGGCTATCCTGTTTGGCATGAGGGCGTGTCATACTACCTGCAAAACCACGACTGTTTTTCAGTCGTTCCCGAAAAGTACCCTTCGCAACGATTCCAGATGATGCCGTAGAATCCTTTATCAACTTGCCATCAAAAATTTCATCATGAGACTGGGAATTATGATGGCAATTTTACTGCTTGTTACTGCATTGGTTCCTGCAACGGTTCATGACGTTTCTGCAAAGTGCATGGATGTGGAGAAATGCACAGACGGTCCAATAGTTTACTCGCTGAAAACCCAGGTCCAGTCATTTTTCTTACTACCTAATATTGTATGTCCCAATCAGGATCACTTCCTGACTGAACGGCTAAACGGAAAACTTGCATGCATAACTGAGCGTATGGCAGAAAGGACAGGATGGCACGTGCACTACAAAGACATGGTCGACTTTAAGGGGGTATTTCCTGTAGCATTGTTTGAAAATTTTATCCACCATGTACCCTTTGAGATAACTGGTGCGACCCTTGATGACCTGGCCTTTCAAGACGAGATGCTGACAGCGCACGTGACCCCCAATGCTGAACGTGGCATGCTGTCAGTTACGTTACACTTTGACCTTCTTCATGCAAAGATGGAATACTGTGATCCTCAAAATGATGCAGACCATCCTGATGCACCATTTGTAGTGGTTGCAGATGGGATTGAATATGGACACAGTATGGAGGAAAACTCTCGCGGAGCATCTACATTGAACATACCCCTGGATGAAAATTCCAGTATCATAGACATCATTCGCACGTGCTATGGATAAGAGAGATGATAAAAAAATCAACCAAGATTGTCATAGTTACAATAGCAGTTTTACTAATATCAATATCCTTGATTTTGTATTTGCAGACAATAGTCGACATGATATATGGTGTTGAACACACATCACAGATACTTGACTTGCAAATGGAGGTGACAGGAATGAAGCCAGCTTATGATGTTGGAGAATCAATTGCATTTTCAGTGCACGTAAAGGCATTGGGAACGTTTGTTCTGTGGCCTGATTTTAGAATATACAAAGATGAGTTTGTCGACAATGCTTCCGAACCCGTATTTTCTTGAAACTACATGACTCCGTTTGAGCCCGAAGACAGGTTTAACCTGACATCCTGGAGGGAGCAGACATGGAATTTTCCATTGGATACTGACACGGGAAATCCATGGTGCCAGGAGACAACGATGGAATAATTCAATTTTTTGAAGAGGGAACATATGTTCTGAGGGTAAATGCCTGGGGAAAGCAAGAAAAACTGGTTGAGTTTGAGATTGTAAAACAATCAAATCAAAATTAAAATCAGACTTTCCAGAGTGTAATATTGGAAGAATTCATACGCAATCCTAAATAGACTAAAACGTAAATTTATGATATGCCTACAGATGGTCCAGTAAGCATAACCAGACAGACAATCTATTCTGTAATTCCCGTATTGGATTTAATTGTATTTTACAAGATAAAGCATCTCAGAAAATACCTGCTGATAGTTTATGTCGGAATGGTCGGAGTGATAAGCACAATCTATTCCATGGTAATAACTCCTAACTCTTGGTCATTTAGTGCCAACTATGATCCTGATTTCATATGGGATCCGATGGACTGGATCCTGCAAATACCAATGATGGCAGTAACTATAGTCATTCAGATTTATCTTGTCAGAAGATGGTCCAAGAAATGGAATGAGCAATTTAGTAACTCCAAATGAAGATACATCTTTACGATGATCACTTGAGGATCAACCTCAGCGTACTGGAAAAGATTGGAGCTGCCAAAGGATCCTTTTACATCCCATACAGCAACATTGTTTCTGCGTTTTCTGAGCCACCTCACAATCTGTCCGGACTCAAGGTTGCAGGAACTAATCTGTCAAAGATGTTGGAAATTGGGACGTACCTTGCAGGAACCCAAAAGCAATTCTGGTATGTCAAGAAAAGAAAACACGACTATCTGATCTTGGTGCTAAAGTCTGACTTTTATTCCAAGATAATAATAGAGTCAGAAAAAAGCAAAGAACTAGCAAAAGCAATCACAGAAAACATTGAAGAAAATTTCAAGTAGAAAAGATTTGCATTCTGTCCTGGATGTCTTTCTAATACCATCTGTCAGTCAGACTCTTGGCAGTTTCTGGTGTGACGCATACGTTTGTAGACAGATCAGGTCTGATAATGTTGACCATTTCGGGTTTTTTGCACAGGCCGTCCTCGCTTGACGCCTTGCTGAACTTTTCAACTACGTGAAACTTTTTGCCAGAGCTATCTGATCTGGGATAAAAACCGTCATCAAAACTGTACAGAATGTCCTGCTTTAGAAAAAAGACCCCCGTCTTCTGAGGGACAAACGGAAGACTGATCTTGTCAGAGTCAAGTGAACCAAATCTGAATTCCGCGGAACCTTCTGTGTCCGATACGGAATCAGGCGTTGCCTTGACCTGATATGCCACTACAGCCTTTGCAGTTTCTCCGATCATCTCTTCTATGATCACAAACACAATTTGAACCTCCTTGCCAACCTCAAGTGTCTGGGTCTGCATCTTACTTTTTGTATAGAGGCCGTGCTCATTTTCATGCATTGGAATTGATCTTGGAACGTCATTGAAAAAGTCAAACGTGACGGACTTGCTTGTCCCTTCAAACTTGTCAGTGACCACCGCGGTATATGTTGCAGTTTCTGCCCTATGCAGCTCCTTTATTTTTCCCAGGTGGGCTATTGGAAAATTGACTGAGAACGTATTGTCAGAATTGATTTCAGAAGTAAACGCGATTCCCAAAGGACCATCAAAGAACTGACTGAATATCTGAACTCCCACGTCGGTTCTTCTGTCAACCAATCTGTCTGCTATTTTACCGCTGATTACGACGTTTGAATCGTCATTGTCATAACTTGATTTGTCTGTCTTTAACTCGAGGATTTCAGCCTCGGCATGCCCTACAATCCCAATCAGCATCACTGAAAACATAATCAAAGCAAAGATGGGTTTCATGCTTCCACCTTTCGCATTTTGAACTTGTATAATGATATGACAAATGTTGCCACAACTCCGATTACAATTGTAACGGTCACGTAAAACTGCGACCAGTAGGCGTTTGCACGATTCGCATATGCCTCGCCACCTGCTCCTCCAATTACAAGAGCCAACGACAGTGACAGAGGAAGGATCACCAGCAATTTCATCATACAGAATTTGAAAGTCGGTTTTACTAAAGAATTGTCATTTACGGAATCCGTGACGGAATTAGCCAGATGGACGTATGATACCACAATGAACAGAAAGCCAAGGCACATTGCAGGAATCGTGGCCCTGTTTGTCGTAGGTATCGTTACTACATGCTAAATTGTAAAATATATCTTCAATACACGAAATTTAATAACTAAAAACTGCATTTGTGTTTATGGAGAAAAGATTCACTTGTCCTTTCTGTCCTCTGGAATTTATGGAGCAGGTCAGATTGGAAAGACACGTTGCCAAGGCACACAAAAAGAAATCAGATTTCCATCACAGGGATCATCTGTGGTATGCGGCAGGTTCAGCATCAGGATATATCCATTAAAAAATGAAAACTAGACTTTGGATATACATCGCATTATCTTTTAGCATCGTGTTTGCATCTTTGATCTATGTGGTTACTAGCGATACAGGAACTACTGTAGTGCAGAAAGACGTGAAGGAACCTACAGTACAGAAAGATGTGAAGGGGAAAACTGCATATTTACAAGAAGTGCAAAAAGAGTTTGGCAGTCATCCTGTCTATCTTGAAATGAAAAAGAAATTTCCAGACATGAGTAACAGGGTACAACGTGAAGATGCAAGTATGATATATCTGGAGGCAACTACTGCCAGTGATGCCAATATGCGCAATCTCACTCTCTACATATACAAGAATCTGGATGATGAGAAACGATATGCCTCAATAATTTTCTGCAATGTGGGTAATTCGTCTGTAGATGAATTGCAGGACGTTGATGAAGTGGTAATTGATTACATCAAAAACACCCATTGTTTTGATCTGGAGCAGGATCCAGACAAATTGTATTTCGTCCCGGCCTCATCACAATCCACAAACGACGATGTAGAATTTTTGTTTGAAAGACATTCGGCATATCTTGCAATGAAGGAAAGATATCCTGATTCCGTAGATGAGATTAGCAGACCTGCTGATAGTGCAAATGTCGGAGTAGATGTGGATGCAATCAATCCTGAAAACAGCAATGAACTGAAATTGAGAATATATTCTAGTCCTGAGGGTGTGATAAATGACACATGAACACGATGTCTTGTAGATGGATATGGAATTATACATCAAAAGTTAAATCCCCCTTCAGAATACATTGTAGACACGGACTGTCTGGACAAGAAACTTGATCTGGATTATACATACCATATGAATATCGAGCGCTGACAGAAGAAGATGCATTACTGCTCTTCTGGCAAATGTTTCAGAGGTTGTAACTTGTTACACTTTTTGTACTATTTTCTTAACTAGTATTCTGATTATCTTTAGTTAATGATTCTGATAAATCGTGGTAAATCTGATTCTCTGATTGTCTTATCGAATACGTTAAGATT
>JAJCXK010000084.1 GCA_029263475.1 Candidatus Nitrosopumilus sp. | reverse complement strand
GGCATATCATCCAGCTGACAAAACATTTGGAAGTTTTAGTGGTAACTACCTTACCGTTGAAGGGACTGCAAAACAAACACAGCAACAACAGGCTCCTCCGGCAGAAGTGGCAGCAAAACCAAAAGGCACGCTACCAAAGGGAATGGAACAAGCACAACAAGCTCCTCCGCAGCAACAATCCACACATGCTGAATCTGGCGGAAAATCCAAGGCAGAAAAACTACAAGATTATGAAAGTGATTACCTGAAAAGAATAGAACAGCAAAGAATAGATGACGAAAAAAAATATCGGGAACTTCTTGAAGCTGAGGTAAAATCTAGAGCACAAAAGACACGCGGTTCGTTACCAAAAGGCTTTGAATCAAAATCTGAACCTCAGCCAGCAAAACCATCCAAAGGCACATTACCAAAAGGCTTCTAATTTTTTTATCACTTTTTATTTTATTTATTTTAAATCTAGAAAATCTTGTAGGACTTCTTTGGAATGTCCTGCGGGTTTGACCTTGGGATATATCTTGAAAATTTTTCCCTTTTCATTTACAAGAAACGTACTCCTCATTACTCCCATGTATTCCCTGCCCATGAACTTCTTTTTGCCCCATACTCCAAACAGGTTTGAGATCTCCTTGTCTATGTCTGCTAACAGTGGAAATTCAATTCCCATTTTATTACAAAATTTTTTGTGAGAATTTTCGTCATCTGGGCTGACTCCTATGATTTCTATTCCTTCCTTTTGAAATTTTTTGTAATTCTTTGAAAATTCATCTGCCTCTGTAGTGCATCCGGGAGTGAAATCCTTTGGATAAAAGTAAATGACGTGTTTTTTACCCTTGAAACTACTTGATTTTACTTTGACACCATTTGCGTCACTTACCTCAAATTTTGGAACTGTGTCTCCTTCCGCAACCATGTGTTTGCCTGCATTTAATCCATAATTAATTACTTTTTGAGATTTATGATCCAAAAATACTGTCGAATCTTTTATATGGATACTGACGTGGGTCATGCATTATGGTTAATCCTAGAGCATATCTTGCAGAGGGAATTGCAACCTTTGCGTTGGTATTCTTTGGTCCTTTGTCCGTAATTTTGGCAGTTTCTGCTTTTGGTGAGGAATTGACCACACAATCTGTATTATTCATATCTCTCGGACACGGTGGTGCAATTGCCTTGATGGTTTATGCATTTGGCCACGTATCTGGCGCTCATATCAATCCTGCGGTAACTATTCCTATGATGATAACAAGAAAAATAGGAATTGTTGACGGGGTTGCGTATATCGTATCACAATTAATTGGTGCAGTTGCAGCAGCAGCAACACTTGCTGTAATGTTGCCTGAACTTGGTGCAAAAGTAAACTTTGCAACTCAGGGTGGTCCAAGTGATTTAATCAATAATAGTATTGGATCTGGATTTGCAATAGAGGCAATTTTGACGTTCTTCCTGGTTACTGTAATCTTTATGACTGCAGTTCATAAGAAGGCATCTCCCGGATTACATGGATTTGCTATCGGTGGAATGGTATTTCTCATTCACTTGATTGCTGTGCCACTAACCGGCGCATCTGTAAATCCTGCAAGAACATTTGGTCCTGCATTGATTTCTGGATTCTGGGAATTCCACTGGTTATATTGGGCTGCACCAATATTGGGTGGAATAATTGCCGGCTTGATAATGAACTATGTTTATGTCAACAAGGCTGAAAAAGAAGCATAATCCCAACGTTTTTAAAAATTTGAAATTTGTTTTTCTGTATGACCTCTGCTGATGATGTGTCTCAAATGTTTGACAATGAACTCCAAAAACTTCAGAATTTGATTGATACTGTGGATTCAAAACTTGATTTGGACATTCATGTAATAGTTGAGACGTACTACCAAGTCATGAACGTCTCTTCCATGTCCGTCATGCTTAGGGGTCAGGCTGAACCTGGATCCAAGTCGCTACTGGATAGAGTTCGTGAATCTGAAAAACTAATATCTAAACAATTCAATTCTGATATACATCTGCAAATAATGAAAACACTCTCGGATGCTATTCTTGCAGATACAAAAAAACTCCAATCCAGAAGTCCAGGTAAAAAATTAAAAGAAGAAATTGAATCGGATGCAAAACTGTTTGAAGAATTGCGTCAAAAAATGAGCACCAAGGAATTTGTAGAGCAATATGACAAAAGCTTGCATCATGATTGAGAATCTTGCTGAGAATCTTGCAGATTTAAAAAAAGAATTTGTGTCTGTTTATGATGGCGATAGTCAGATTCAGGAAATAATCCCAGTCTCAAAATCTGAATTGTTTCCGATACCTCCAGAAGATTTAGAATTACTCCATAGGTTTGCTACAGAGAATCCTATGTATTACAATTCATATGAGAAAGTAATTGGACGCACGGCTTGTACTGTTTATGAAGGTGACATTAACAAATATTGGCTAAATAGCATTCAGCACGGTTCAAGCCATGCACCGTTTTCACCAACATGGATAATGTCCGCATATGTTGGAAGTTTGCTTGCCGAGGATCTTGGGTATGATGAATTAATCGACATTGGTTCTGGGGATGGACGTATAGCGTTTTGTGGAAAAATCCTTGGAATGGACTCCTATAGTATGGAGATTGATGATTTACTGGTGGATCTTCAAAAGTCCATGTGCTCTTTACTGGACTTTAACCCTCTGTGTTCTGATGCTAGCGCATTTGATTATGGCTCATTGAATCTTAAACGACCAATATTTTTCATTGGAGGTTTAGCACAAATGGGTGGGGTGTCTTTGGCATCTGGAGTTTTAGAGAAGATTAGTTTGATTTCTGATTTATGGAATAATTCCGGTTGGGTATTTGCAGGTACATATTCTCAAAAATATGCTGCGGATCCTAAAGATGAAGCAGGTTGGGGTACTCTGATTGAGAAAAATAATCTGAGAACCGTTAAAACTATTTCTTTGCCCACTGCTTGGACATTTCATGAATCTGATGACACCCCTTACATCTTTACACGATGTGACTAATAGTAATCCAAATTAAGCGTAAATTTCCAAAATTATTTGGACTCGTTGCATAGCTTGGATAGTGCGATTGCTTGCGGAGCAATAGGTCACCGGTTCGAATCCGGTCGGGTCCGTAAATTCATTCTAATCTAAAAATATGGTTGATTTTGTAGGGTGTAATTGTGGAATCAAATTGACATGATCGATCTTTTATACAAATTTTGTAATGTAAAGCATGTTATCGTCCCTTAATGATGACGAAACATGGCATTCCAAAGATACCTCTGAATCAATTTGGTAGTCTATCAAACTATTGTGTTGATATTCAAAATGACTAAATCAAGATGGATCTTTCATCCATCTCTCTTAAATTGAAACCAAAGTAAATCCTGTTATTGAAACCAATGTGTTCAAGGACTTTTTTGATTCTGACTGTGTCTGTTTTTACTATCTTATGCACATCTGTTTTTACATCATATGATCTTGTTCCGCTTATTGCATTTGCAGAAATGCCTGAATCTGATATAGTTTCACAACAAAAGCAAGAATTTACTATCGGGACAATTCAATGGAAAGGTACTGTTTTTCAGTCCTCAGAAATCGGAGGGGTTTATGTCATAGATCCTGATATGAACCTGAATCCAAACGAAAGAGATAGTTTTACAATAAATGTGTGGTCTGAATATGATCCTACTCCGATCGAAATCGTTGTAAATGAAATTGGAAATAACAGGGGGACGTTCAAAGGACTGATGTTTTTCTCTGATGGTAATGATGATGATTCCACGTTTTATCAAAAAGTCAAAGTGAATGAATTTGACACTGTCATTGCATCATATGTTGATATTACTTTGCCTTCGACGCATGACCGATTCAATAAACTTGAAATCACTGAAAAGACAAAAATCGCCACCCCTCTTTCTCCACCTTGCAAGTTTAGGGGATGTTCAGATGTTGGTCTGAGAATAGTCGATGCATTCGGCAACGATCTATATGCCGTATCTGTAGGTGAGTCCATGCAGTTTCCGTCATATTTTGGCAATGGTGAATATGATGAGCAACAATTTGCATACGTAGTCCAGGTAAAAAATGATGATGGTGTGGTAGTGAATCTCCAATGGATTACGGGGTCTCTGTCTTCAGGCCAATCGTTCAGTCCTGCAATATCGTGGATCCCTACACAAGCAGGAACTTACACTGCAACTGCATTTGTATGGGAATCTGTTAGAGGGGGAATTACTTTGGGTTCTCCTCTCAGTGTAACATTTGATATTGGAAAATGAATTAAATCAAAACAATAATCTGGATACGAATTTTATTGCCACAGGTCCGGTCGGGTCCGGAATTTTATTCAAAATGATGACTCTCAACTAATCTTATAATTTCTTATTTTGAAAAGTAGCTTTGCTACGTTTTCCTTATATGCAATTTTTCAATCGATTCATTATCAATGAAACAAATCTCCTCTCTGATTGTTGCATTTGCTATGTTTGGAATAATCTTCAGTGTACTGCCATCGGCATATTCTCAAACCGCTGATGTTGATACTGATGAACAAACAACACTTTCAGGAGATTTGTTGAATGATCCTCTTGCAATTGAAATTCTACAAAAAATCGAGGAATCTAAAAGAAAAATTGCAAACCTCGAGAAACAAAACTATGACAATATTCAGGTACAAAAATTCCTTGAAGATAGACGTGCAGTTGTATTAGATAGATTAAACCAGTCTCTGATTTTATGGGAAGAAGAATGGCATGAGTTTTCACCCAAAGTGGCATATCAAAAGTTCATTGACAAGATGCCTTCTGGTGTTCAGGGCATTTATGCAAAACAATTTGAATTCACCGAAAAAAAAACATGAATTTGGCTCATACATGAAAAGCATCGCTCTCAAAAAGGGTCTGAGTTCTTCACAGGTAATGGACAAGTTCAATCAAGCAGCTAGATCATCTCTGGGTGAACTTGGAGATTATAATGAAACGATTCAGTCTGACACCTCATCGGAAATTTCTACAAAAATTACAATCATTCAAGGTGACATTGATGATCTAAATGCTGGTTACTTTTATCGACATGCTGAATTGAAGGGAGAATTAAATGCAAAATATGCAATTGAAGTAGAAAATGAAAGAAAAGAACTCCGTAAAGTCCTCAACGAGTATTATTCTAACGTTATTTCCAAGACTAATCTTGGTGAACAATTGGGAGAACTCCGAGAAAAATATACTCCAATCAAAGAATCTATCTTGAAGGAAAATGCAAAAACCCTGACAGAATATGAGAAAAATTACATGGATAACGTGCAATACAGAATAGACAGAATAAATAATGACGAGACATTGTCCTCATTGATTATGGCAGTATGGGATTCTCAATCACATTCCGTTGAACTTGTTAGAAGATAGATTCAGAATAATACTTTTTTAAAGTAATTTGATTGTAGGAACAAGAAATGAATCATTGAAATGCATCATTTGTAATTAGTGCAATGATGGTGGATACAATTTGATGAATTGATTGTGGAAATGGCAATTTCCCTTTTTATCACTCAATTTCAAACCTGAATTTTTTGATTCTAACCTTGTTGCCACAGGTCTGATATATGTGGAATGGATTCAAGTCATGTCAAACTGATGTCTGGCACTGTGAAGATTCAAACATATGATTGACAAATCCATTTTTATTTTATTGGGATGTTTAACTCAAAATATAGTTTCATATTGTCAAATCAAATTGGGATCATTCATACTTACTGTACGAATAAATGTTCATTTGACATTCTCATTATTGTTGTATTTTCATGATTTCAAAATTCCTAGCATTTCTGACAAATCCTGACAAGAGATTTGTTGTTTCGCTGGAATTTACCATACTTGCACTCGTTGTATTCTATTTTGTGGTGTTATTCTTCTCTGAATATCAGACACTTGGATTGAAAAATCCGATAATTGAGATTTCTCCTTTGATAAAACACATTGCTGATGTGGCGCTATATTTGATGTTGGTACTGCTAACATTTGAGCTTGTTCTAAAGTACATGAAGATACGAAATTGGAGAGAGTTTCTAAGAAAACATTGGCTGGATGTTGCTATGGTAATAATAATTCCAATTTTTTCAGGAATCAAAATACTCAAGACCGTTGGACTTGCAAAGAAAATCAAGATTGCAAAGTATGGGATTAAGGCGGCAGATAAAACCCAAAAAAAGATAAGAAAAAATCGAGATAAATAATCAACGGATCATGTGCAAGCTAAATAATTTCCTTATGGGAATATTGTAATCGTCATGTGATGATGGATGAAGTTGGAAATTTGAAAAGAACATGTATAAAACTCCCGATTTTATCTAAATGCCTCTATTTTGAAACTTTTCTAGATACAAATTACTACCATGGTCCGGTCGGGTCAGTTTACCTATGGGGTTGCATGCTCTGAACATGTACACATTTATGCCCAAAATGTCAAAATTCTCGATTTTTTGAGATGTGATATTTGTTGGGATTCTGAAAATTATTAGATGGTTAAATTTCAGTTCGTACTAATTTATTGTTTCCATTTAGCATGACGTTGTGCAGGTATTTCACAAAAAACTAAATGCGATAACTATCGTCAGTCATTGCTAAAAATGCTTCTAGTTGTAACATGATCTCACTGATGCAATATTGTCTCATCTGGTCAGATCACTAACAAAATAGCCGACTACCAATTATGACTTGTGTCTAATTAAAGAAAAGTATTGATATGTTAAAATTTTATAACAATTTGAGAATCAAATTATGATAATGTTAAAAAAAAATAAAACATTTGATGAAAAAGAAGAAAGACTTGAGTCAATTAAAAGGGCAAACAGTCAAGAAAGTTCAAAATTTACAACGAGAATGGAGGATTATCTTGAGGTGATACTTGAATTGGTTGAGCTAAAAGGATATGCTACACCCTCGGATATATCAAATTACATGAATGTTCGTCCACCTAGTGTAACAAAAATGCTGAGGAGATTGGATGAAGAAAAATACATAGAATATACAAAATATCGGGGATTGAAACTTAACGTTAAAGGAAAAAGCCTTGCAAATGAAATACGCCAAAAGCATAGTGATCTCTTGGAATTTTTTGAAATCATTGGTGTGGACAAGTATACTGCAAATATTGATGTGGAGGGAATGGAACATCACCTGAATCCAAAAACGATAAAACAGTTGAGAAAATTCATTACTATAGTAAAATCAAAACCAGATCTGCTTGCCATTTTTAACTAAACGAACTTTTGAATAAAAATTAGAACATTGAATTTTTGTTCAAATTCCTGATGCTCTTTGTGATTTGATGGGTATTAATTCCAAATTTGCAGTATGCTAATAAACTTGCACGATACTAACAAAGTTAGCCTAGGCTAAGTATATATTACATTTTAGAATAGTGTGGAATATCTGAAATGAACAAATCTCGTTCTAAAATTATGATCACATCCATGTCTGTAATTTTTGCAATGTCTGCACTTTACTTTACATTTACAGACGATATCGGTGCCCAGTTAGAAGATAATGTCTTTGTTACACATTCTGGCAGTGTCATAAAGACATCCGGCGAAATAATTGATCCTGTGTATACCACGACAACTATTCCGGAATACACCGAAGCAACCATAGAGTTTGATCCGATGGAGTATCTGAGGGAATTTAACTATGGTGAAGTCTCCACATTACCTGACGGCACTACTCTGCGAGAATTTACAATCATTGCAGAGGATGACCAAGTCATGG
>JAJCXK010000083.1 GCA_029263475.1 Candidatus Nitrosopumilus sp. | reverse complement strand
CTGAGAGGTGGCCGAGCCCTGCTCTGTCGCATCCACGCTCATGAATCCTTCCCTTATCAGGAACTGCATTCCCTCGATGAATGAGCCGTCGTCAATCTGGCCATCTGCCCACCATCCAGCGTTGCTCTTAATCCAGGATGGAATGGATGCAGTTTTTTCATCTAATTTCTCATTTTGAGATAGAATGGAGAAGGAAGAATCTGAAATAAGAAAGATTTCAAAGTTTCCGGAGTTCTGGCCTGTCAAAATTAGTTTCATTTTATAATTCCCATCTGTCGAAATCAGAATGGACTCTTGTGCAATTCCATGCGGAGCTAAAATACCCAGATACGTATCATTGGTTCCAATGTTTGACCAAACCTCGCTTCCAGAGTCATCTGTAATACTGTAGGCAAACAGGATATCGTTTACTGGATTATCATCGCCATCAAAGAAAGAGAATGTGAAGGGAATATCCATCCCAGACGAAGATTTTGAGTCCCATATCACACTGGCAGAGTAACCGTTATCATATGAAAAATCAAGGTTATCAAATTTTATTTTCTCTCCAGACAGCAATTCAATTTTTGTCATGCTATTGGAATTGCCATCTACTGATGCGTCATCAATGAGAATAAATTCATCATGGGGGATGTTTATTCGTATGATGTTTTGGCCCGGAACTGAACCATCTACATCAAAAGAGCTGTCTTGAAGTTGGATTCCGTTTACTAACACGTCAATTTCGTACCCTCGTTTGAAGTTTGAAAATTCATCCCTGATGGAAATTACCTGCTTTACGTTAGAATCATGCTGCTGATCTGAATTATCATCGTTAAGAACATCATAAGATATTTTTTTGGATGACTCGTCAAAACTAAAATTGGAAATATCTCCGTTGTAAGACTTAACGGAAATCGGGATCTCTTGTGCATTGGCATCTCTAATTAGAAATATTTCATTTTGAGGTATGTGTAAGAAAGTCTCAAAAAGGAGGTCAGTCGCAGTCATAGTTCTGGGATTTGTAGCACCCACAATGGAAACTTTGATGTTGTATTGCCCACTTCGATCAAAAACAGGTCCCTGTATTGTAGGAAATGAATCACCTCTTGCATAATATGCGCCAGCTATGGCGTGCTTTTCCCCATTATACTGCGTGCATTTCCACAGTTCATTCTCCAGACATCCAGTGGTTGGTTTTATTTTCACATCAAGCTTGCCATCTTCGTCAAAATAGTATTCGTTTGCAACAAGAGTAGACTCGTGGAAGATTTGAATCCTGTAGGTGACGCTTTTTATGTTGACATTTGTTTCACTGTCAAAGAATCTCACGGATAAATTTGCATTCTTGTCTTCCTCGTACGCATAATCCATAGGGGACAAAATAGTGCTAATGGCCACCTTCAACCCATCAAAATCAACTGGCGGGGCAATGGCACCAGAATGATGCTGCGCAAACGCAGGTGAAACTGAAATAAGAAATGATGCTGAAATTACAAACAAACCCCACTTTGGAATCATGTTTAGGGTACTTCAAAGATGTTAAAATATCATTGTAATTGGAATGCGTTTGTTGTAGACTGCGTTTGATACGGGTTTGTTTTAATAAAAAATCAACACAGACGATGTACGAAGCACTGCAAATGAAACATAGATCAGATCAAACGCTTCAGGACAATATTTTTTGCAATATCCAAGACTTTGGCCGGAAATTCATCAGACCCGAGACAATAAGCCATGAATTCAAGGGTTTTCCCCATGGAATCTTCCTTGTTTTTTAATTTGTCATGCAGTTCCGGGATGTTGGATTTAGATTCATCAGCAAGTCTTTGAATCAGTTGCATGCCAGTTGGAGTTATTCTTCTTATCCAAGGAAACGTTTTAGTGCCGTCATCATCCACACCTCCCCTTACCAGATTTTCGTCGATTAGGTGAACAGCGTTTGCTTTGATTATTTCATTATCCATATCGCACAATTCGGGAATAACGTAAAAATGCATTTCAGGATTATCTGATCGATTAAAAGATCTTTTACAATATTCAAACAAGATCGTCACGCTGATCATGGCATTCATTTGTGAGTCATCCAATTCAGTCACAGATTTTTAACAGAAATTATGGACATAAGGGTATGGATCATCATCCGAAAAGGTTAGGATAGCTGTGTTTCATATTTTCATAGTTTGCACCATCAAAATTTTTCACATAATTTTCGGTAAATCCCAAGACAATAGCATTTATGGCTGCCAGCTCCTCCTGCAATTCCCCAATGTTAAATGAAATAACTGTCCCGTCAATCTCTTCAAACGTGAATTCTAAATTTTCGTTGAGCCACCACAAATCACGTTCCAGAGCATGAATCAGATCCAAATTGAAGAATTTTCTAAGACCATCGTAGTAAAATACCAAACCGCCATCATGGTTTTTGAACTCGGATAATTTTTTCACTATTTGATCAAACTTTGGATCATTCTCGGACATATTTATTTTTGAAAGATCAACACAATAAGCCAGATGCGATTTGAATATTTGAAAATATCCAAACATTGTATGTACCAAAACAAACGTCAAATCCTTCAAAACAGATTCGTCAAAGCTTTCCAGACCACCTCCGTTGTCAATGTGAGCGTGTAGGAGTGATATTTTACGTTCAACAGATACTTTTTGAATCTCCAACCTGTCTGCTATTTTTGGAAAAGAATTATGAAAGAATTCTACATTTTTTTTGATCAGCTTGTTATCGAGCAGTAATGGAAAAATTTCACTTTCAAATTTCTCAATGCTTACTTTCAATAATTCTTCATAACCAGTCATTCAAATCACTATTTTTTCCATTCAATCAATCCTTAATTGATGATTGACCCATATTCAGTTATTTTTATATTTCAAACAAGATTTTGCGGTAAAGATGTCATGGATCGATATTACGTTGTTGAATAAAGACTAAACATATTGTTCGTTATTAGGATTCTAAATTTTTCCAAGGCCATTCTGATGAACATTGTCAAAAACATGAGGAAGCGGAAACAGGCAAACCTACCAATTCCCTCTTAGTTCCAGCCACCTGCATTTTTCACATAAAAGAACCAATGAAATTTCTGCAGGATTGTTTATCGTTCCGTCCACTTCGATCAAAGAGATGTTTTCACACAAAGTCCAGCATTTTTCACACAATCCTATCATGACATATATCAGGACATTGAAAATGATAACCTAGAGTAAGCTTCAGCATAGCAAAGTAAGCTTTGTCGGTGACGTTGCATTTGAACAAATTATACGAATTGTCGGATGCCAATCCTAGGACATTTCTCCAAACCAGGCATTTGCGAATAAATGGTAATACCAGATTTCTAAACATACAATCACTATTATGCACAATTAATAAGGAATATTTTTTGATATGATCATACACAATGAAGCATGAAAGTAATTCTTGGGATTGGAACGTGTATCAGAATTTTAATCGCATTTCTGATGGCCCTCACATATGGCGTGGATGTAATTGGATCTGAAAAAAAGTTTGGAAAAATCAACATGGATCAGAAATTGTCACCATGTGAAATGCTAACTAATCAAATGATCCAAGCAAGAAACGACATTAAACAGTATGTTCTCAACTCAAATCATTTCACTTCTGAAGAATCTGAAAAAATCATTAGTCAATCCCAAAATGAATTGAACAGAATTACTAAAGAGTTCAGTAAGCAAAAATGTGACAAAAACATGAACGAGTGGATAACTCCTGAAATTATCCAGAGAGTGATTGATCAGTATGAATGATTCAGATTCTATATTGAAGAATTATTTCAAATCAAATACGTTACCAGACGCCAACAGATGGCAAATAGAAACAAGACATTATTAAAACAATTTTTTGGCGTGTCAGAAATCAAAACCCGACAAATTGAATTTCATATGGAGTAGTAAGATGTATGAGAAATCCATATCGATATTGAATTATCATTTTATTTTTTAAAAATTATAAGATGCATATGCAAATGATTACTGAAAACAAAAAAATTCAGCTTAGTTTTAACACGTTGAGCTTACCATAATTAATGAATTATTATCATCTTATACTTACAATGAGTAAATTTATTGCAAGAAAAGAGCAACTTGTTGAGGCCTTTATTGCCACAATCTCCGACCTAGATTCCAAATCTTGTGACGAAATTGAGAATAATCTTTACGAGATTATCAAAAAAACAAGAGGGTTGATTTACGCAGATCAGTATAGGCAAAAAACTAATGTACACACGTATTCTGGTCTACTGGACTTTCCAATCCCACAGGTACATACAGACAACAAGTATTCAAATACGACTATAATACCACAACACGGAAAGACATACTGAGAAATTCTTAACCCTTTTTTCTTTTTATATTTCTGAGAGAATTTGTATGTCATCACATTGTTCTTGCACGATATAAAAAAACAATAAATGCCACTTTTTATACAATGACGAATACTCCTATGCTGTGCAGGCATCTTTTGAACATACATCACAAGACTTTTTTGAATTATCTAGTCAGCAGCGGCTCGAGATAATATTTACGCTCAATAAAAATATTAAAAAACTAACCGAACTTGCAAACGAATTAGATGTAACCAGGCAGGAAGTTCACAGAAATCTTGTACGTCTGGAAAAAAACGGATTCGTGTCCAAGGAAAAAGACGGTTATTTTTCACTAACGCCGTTTGCAAAGACGATATGCTCCCAGATACCATCAATAAAATTTCTCTCCGAAAACAGAGAGTATTTTGAAACTCATGATTTTGGAGGCGTGCCAAACAAGTTTGTTATGAGGATAGGACAACTCTCATCAGGTACAAACGTTTCAGGAGTGGTCAAAGTATTGGAGCAGTGGAAAGCAATCAAAAGTAACGCAAAGGAATTCTTTTGCGAGGTTCTCTCAGAAATTCCACTGGACTCAATTCCAACACTGGTCACACAGATCAAAGAAAACCCCAAACTAAAATGCCAATGTGTGCTGTCAGAATCAGTCATCGTTCCAAAGGGAAGAAAAACGCTGCTAAAGGAATTGAATTTTGAAAAATTGGTACAAGATGGTAAAATAAAGAGAAGAATGTACAAGGTTCAAACAGTGGTTGTTCTTAATGAGAACGAAGCATGTGTTTCATTTCCAGATTTGAATGGAAAATCAGATATAACTCAAATGTTCTATGGAACAGATCCTGTATTTCGTGAATGGTGCTTGGACTTCTTCAGATTCTGTTGGTATGAAGGTTCTACATTTTTGGAAAACAAAATCAAGGATTGAAAAATACTAAAATTATTTCAGGGCCGAGTGTGGCATCATTGCATGATTGACATTTAAGGTTCGTAATAGGACATTCATCTAATCAAACTTTGCATATGGATTGAATTATTCCCCTACAAATTCGCCCCATTGGCGTCCAAGCTTGTCAATTACTCTGAATGCCAATCGATCTATATTGATGTGTGGTTCCGTGATTATCATTATTACATGATCATAAATTGGAAAACTCATTATCACCACATGCTCTCTTCTTGATGCAGAATATTTTACGTGACCTAGCTCCTCGTCATTTTTCTTCCTTTTTGCCACTCGTGAGGCCAATTCTTTGCATATGGATTGAAATTTTTCATCAGGTAATTTTGGAACCAATTCCCGGCCGTATCCACCAGCCAGAACATTTCCAAACTCATCTAACAATCCAGCAAATCGAATATCGTGTTCCTCCAAAATTTTTTGGCATTTTACATCATAATCCTGTATGTTAATTGTCCCTTTTGCCATCAGAATGTTTGTAGATGTTTGTATTTAACAATGTTCCATTCAAGATGAGGCTGTTTAATCAAGCATTGGCTGACAAAACAGGGCAAGATGAAAATATGTCAAAATTATTCTAATTGTGAACAAGCAAAGGGATCTATCTTTTATTTCAGTGTGATAATGAAATACAGATGAAAATCCTAATAATTGGTGATAACAATGATGTTCTTCGATTATTGGAAGTCTTGATGAATTCAACTGGACAAGATGTAGATGTTGTAAGTAACGGCATACAGGGATTGGGATTGATTCTAAACAACCAGTATGATCTTATTTTACTGGACATCACCATATGCCAGAATTTAGTGGATTTTCTGTGGTTGACAAACTAGCAGCAGATAATAAATTGGTTACAAATAAGATTCTGTTTTTTACTGCGGCCTCAGTTACTGACTCAGAACTAGAAAAATGGTACAAACTTGGAGTCAAAGGATGTTTGAGAAAACCAGTGGATCCAAATACACTATTTGAAAAGATGAACGAGGTAAGACATACTCAGTGACATCGAATATTATAGATGATAAATTTGCCAGTACAGATTTACCATCTGATCAAGTGGAACGTGAAAATAAACAGTCAGACATGCTACATTTTTCAGGCAAAGCTCATTTTTGCACCGTTTCAGTCATAGACATTGTAAACTCCACGAAAACATCTGCCACCATATCCCCATCTAAGCTTGGAGACTTCTATTCGATTTTTCTTAATTCGGTTGCAGATATCGTTAAAGAAAACGGCGGGATTGTTGTAAAGAATATCGGCGACTCTTTGCTATACTATTTTGCAGTATATGATACATCAAACAATTGCATTGCAGACTCCTTTAACTGTAATTTTCAAATCATAGAAAAAAGAGATGAGATAAACAAAACCCTTACCGATAACGGACTTCCATGCATCAGCTACAGAATCAGCAGTGACTATGGAAAAGTCTTTGTAGCAATTTCTGCAATTGATGATATCTTTGGACCCACAGTTAACATGTGTGCAAAAATCAACCATGTTGGAGAATCAAACAGATTCTTCATAGGAAACGATCTGTTCATACACGCAAAGTCTATTTCAGGTTTCAAATTTGACGAGATTAGTGGAGAGAAATGCAATGTACTAAAATTTGACTATCCTGTATACTATGTAAAAAAATCATAGTGAGTGATCTCCAGTATAATATGTGCTAATTAACATAATTTTTTACATCATCTTTAAAAAAATGAATTATTGTATAGCAAATACCATTTTTTGAATGATGTAGATAAAACATGGAATTTATTTCCAATTTTATAGGCAGATTTTTCTGAATGTTAAACCAAACATATTGTTTAATCGAGCTAGTACGATTATACCCTGTACCATTAAACACACTCATTTTCACTCCATAAATGAATCATAATCAAGATCTTGTTAGCAAATCTTGCTTTAGATATATCATTTAGGATAATTTGTGCTGTGACATAGTAATTTAGAACTCATCAAAGTTCCACTTATCTATTAAAATTCTGAACTAAGTAACCCATCACACTTCTTTGATCGTAGCCTGTTAGAACCATCACATTGACTAGTTCCATGATGCTGTTTTCCAACACAAGATCGTAGAACAAACTCATATACATTCTCTCCAGTACCATTGAGCAATACTGTTTTTTGGAAATTCTTTTTTGAATGAATTAATTTTACATTTTTTACACGGATACAAACATAATATCTGAATCTCATTTTTTGACTTATTGAGAATTTTATTGATTTAATTCATTAATAATGAACTTATACGTATTCAAATTTAGAATCTGCTGTAGACACCAATATTGTTAATTTTATCTTGATTGTCTGCCAAATAATATAAAATTCTATTTGAGTCTATTTCTACCCATTGTGACTCACCTGCATAATTTACTAGATCTTCAAAAAGACGTTCTCCAATTCCAGTTAGCCTTAACAATGCCTTTTCATCATGTATTTTTATCGGAAGTTTGATCAACTGTTTTCTCAACATACTCTGTCCCTGAATGTTGATCTTGTATTCTACATTGTTTATTTCGACAATTCCAAAAAAATGATTTGGAAACATATCTAACTGTTTGATTCTTATTGAAAGAATTTTTTTTAGAGAATCTGCCATGATTGCTAGTGAATTAACTACATCCACTTCAAACAATAAAGGATTCTGTCACGTTCTAAATTTCACAATAACAAAAATAAGTATCCAACACACATTCCCACATTAAGTGAAATCAACCCAATTCATCATCCCAATACTACTGGTTTAGAAAACTTATTCATATGATTCAGAATTGACAGGCTTGAGATCATGTTGGTATTGTAAATTTGATCATATCCCCAAATACAGTGTTTTCACACTCAAAACATCGTATTATTGAAGAGAGCAAATATCAAAATTCACCGCGTAAACAGACCTATTTCTCACAATACGGGCATATTTTTTAAATATTAGAAGATCTTTATTTAAATTTTGATTTTGGTAATTTATCCAGTATTCATTCTAAAAAGACAAGGTATTTTGTACTTAGTTTGAATATCATCATCGAATAGATGAAAACAATTTACAGGCATGCTTGTATGTCTTTTTTTGAAATCATCAAGAGAATAAACAGATTTGCGGTATTGGTAAAAAATACGAAAGTGCAACATCTTGCCCATCATATTAATACCGAAAGATAATTGGATCTCATTATTCCAGGAAACCAATGTCTTTGCATATTAAAAAAAACAGGGCAAGGCAAAAATAAAATTTGTTGGAATTCCTGTATCAAAAACTATAGCAGTGCTAATTGATCCATCTAAACAATCAAAATCATTTGTAAAGGAGGTCGAATCGAATCACATCCCATAGTTAAAAAAATGGAAAATCAAACGGAATAGAAATTTAACATAATGGATCTCCATAAATTTCCAAATAGAGTCAGATTTGGGGAAAAATAACACATCGAAGAAAAATCATCGGGCATGATTCTATCAAACAAGGGAGTTTATTTCTAGATCGTCCAACAACTAGAAGGTAGAAACACGTATGAATAAAGAATAATCATCACAGCGTAATCTTGTATTTGGCTCTACATCCAAATGCCATGTCTTTTTCTCCCAATGTGAATAGAGATCCTGAATTTGTAAAATTGCTCAAAGATTCAAAAGTAAACGGAATAGAAATTAGAACAATAAAGATGTATTAGAAGATTAGTGGAAAGGCGGTCTTAGATTATTCTGACTTACCATGCATCATTTAGAATTAAAACAAATCGGATGAAATGAGTTTTTAAAATATGGATCTACCAAGATGAATTATAATTAATAAAAAATTTTTATTTGTATCTTAATACCATGAATCAACTTGAAGAGTCCATGGTCTAAACTTGATGAAAAAATATCCAAATTTAACATAAGTGAGGGGGAACAAAATAAAGAAATCTCATCAAATGATTACAAAGCATGGTATAATCGAGGAACATGTCAAAGTAAACAGCAGAATTATGAAGACGCTGTTAAAAGCTATGACAGGGCCATCGAGATAAAACCAGACTATTATGAAGCATGGAGCAATCGAGGAAATTCGTTGAGAATGCTTGGGAATCTACGGGGTTCTGTTAAAAGCTATGACAGGGCCATCGAGATAAAACCAGATGATCATGTATCATGGGCAGGAAGGGGAAAAGTATTGAATAAGTTTGAAAAATTTGGAAAAGCAATTGAAAGCTATGACAGGGCCATCGAGATAAAACCAGACTATTATGAAGCATTGGGCAATCGAGGAAACATCATGAATGAGATTAAAAAATACAAGGAGGCCATTGAAAGCTATGACAGGGCCATCGAGATAAAACCAGATAGATTTGAAATATGGATGGGAAGAGCATGGTCCCTGTATAAACTTGGAAAATATGAAGAATCAAGTAGAAACTATGACAAAGTTTTAGAGATTAAACCGAACTATCAAGTGGCAAAAGATAATCAAGAAATTGTTAAGAAAAAGATAGCCAAATCTAAAAAATAACCCTGTACTTTCTTAACGAGTGATTTCAGAACTCATCAATTAATTTTTCGTCTTGTTACAAAGATGCTAAGATCTGCAAATCTTACACTCAACCCCCATTTCTAGATGTTTGTATATACAATTGACCAAAAAATTATCTTTCATAAGTCGACATTTTTCTAGGTAATCAGTATTCATATTGTTTACTACATTAACAAATTCAACCGGCATCACCTGACGCTGTTAATGATGGTGGTAGCCAGATATGCAAGGATTGCAATTGCCGCCATAATTGTAGGTAATTTCAGAGACATATTTCAGATGATTATTTTTCTCTCAATAAGTTTTTCTGGTATCGTACATAATTTTTCAATATGATGCATTTGGATTTTTAATACAATTGATGAACAATTTAAGATTCATTATTTTCTTCGTTTCAACTGTATAGGAAATTAGACACATTGCCAAACGTCATCAAAAATACAACATATACATTGTGTGAATCATTATGACATGCCTTACATTTTCATTGAAAATCTATCAGAGTAATCCTCGTGAACTTCAATTTAAAATGGAATAGATACATGGGATAATTCGAATGGTTAAATCAAATCATTCAAGTTTCTTTTTGTCATTTTTATCACCGTTAAAACTACATTTATGATTGAACTTTCTTAGGATGCACTTTACGGCGTCAACCTGTCAACATCTCTAGGGTAAAATGTTGTATCACGAATATTTTCCGTACCAGTAAGTACCATAATCAGTCTTTCAAGACCTATTCCACATCCTGCATGCGGTGGAACACCATAGTCAAATGCACCAAGGTGATATTCAAAAGAATCAGTTTTCATCCCCTTGTTCTTCATTCTTTCTGCTAGCTCATCACGCTTTTCAATTCTTGTACTTCCGGATGACAATTCCAAATCACCAAACATCAAGTCAAAAGATTCTGACACCTTTGGATTTGATTTACTGTCTTTTACGTAGAAGGGTTTGGGTGCTAATGGCCAATCAGTTATGAAATAGAATCCTTCAAGACCAATTTTCTTTAGATTAGACGGATACAAGTCATCACCCCATTCAGTTTTTGCTCCTGCTTTCTGCATTCTATCAACCAAATCATCATAAGAGTATCTCGGAATATTTTCTGGAATGGACATTGATGGGAATTCGGTGTCAAGATTATCTTTTGTATAATTATTTACGGCCAAAATGGAGACTTTGATGATCTCTTCAATTCTATTCATCACATCATTGTAATCTACAAACGCCTCTTCCAAATCAATTGAAATCGCCTCGGCTAGATGGCGATTGGTTCTAGAGGGTTCTGCTCTGAAAATGGGGGCTATCTCAAAAACCTTCTCAAAGCTCATGGTCAACTGCTCTTTGTATAATTGCGGGCTCTGGGCTAGAAACGCCTCTTTGTTATAGTAAAATATTGGAAACAAGGCCGCCCCTCCTTCGGTTGCGGTTGCAATCATTTTAGGCGTGTTAACCTCAACAAAATTTTGGTCAATAAAATAATCTCTAATTGATTTTAAAACCAAGCTTCTGACTTTGAAAGTATGTTGAAGTATGTTTCGTCTAAGATCGATCGGTCGAACTTCTAGTCGAGTATCGATGTTTTTTACAGTCTTCGCAGTAGGTTCAAAGGGAGGAATCTTTTCAACATCTGAAAATACTCTCAGCTCAACTGGAATTATCTCAAATCCCATAGGCGCCTTTTCTGATAACTTTACATTACCTGTGATGGCAATAGACGAATGGGATTTCAGAGAAGATATCTTTTCACGAATTTCATCAGGACAATCACCTTTCTTTGCAACAACAGATACGTCACCGTTTTTATCACGAATTGTAGCAAAACTAATGTTACCGTGACCACGTACCGTCAAAACCCATCCCATTACGGTGACCTGCACCCCATTCATGGATGAATTAATTTCATCAGAATAGTGAGATCTACGTAAAGAGCCAAGTTCAGTTTCAATCATTATTTACTTTATGCAGAATTCAGGTGTTATTATTTTTTACACAAAACAATGTCCGTAGACCATAATTTTCATAATGCTTATAGCCTACAAGGATTGGACATGATTACAAGATGAATATCCTAATTGGCCTCGTAGTTGCAATGTTTATCATTACTGGAGCATATGTCGGATATCACGCATCACAGCAGCCAGTAGAAGAAGCGGGAGGACACGATGTAACATTGGAATTGGAATTGTTTGGAGATAATTCAGAGTCAATAATGGCACCAGAATACTATGAATTGAAAAAATATTTTATTTCGTGATTCTGTCAAGCCGAATTTATATTAAATCAACATATTCAAGTATTTGTCGTGACGCTTTCAAATAAAGAAAAGATGGTGGCAATCATTTCAAATGGAATTGCAGTTTTTTCACTTTTACAAGAAAGAGACAACCTCCCAGAGAATACAACGATGTATGATTTTGTGTTAAAAATAATTCCAGAAGACATCAAATCAGAACTAAATATTGAACTGGTAGACGAAGTGTTTCAGTATGTCTCATCAGCACATGGTTCTCAATTACAATAGTACCAATTAAAATTAGAGCACAAAAATTTTAAACAAATAATCATGTATTGGGTATTTTTGTAATTACGGTATTTTGATAAAATATGAATTCACATGTCATCATCAAGCATGCATGAAAAAATTTTGGAAATTTAGTCATTAAAAAATGCTAAATTTGAATATTTCACCAACGAGTAAAACCTGTTAATTTTATTCGAGTTTGAATTCTTACTTGTTTGGATCTTCGTTGATGGCATGGATGAGTGAGAAATTGCGTGATGAAAGAACAACAACGACCAACATGAATCCATGCCATCTTGGCATAAGCTAGCTAAAACTACCTAAGATTATCCATTCTTATGATTAGTTTGGATTCCTTCACCTTACACCATGTATCTTTTGCCAAACCCCATAAACCGTCAACGATAAGGGAAATTTCCTTTGATTTTTTTGCTTTGTTTGATTTCATGATGATTATACGTATAATTTCCTTAAGGGAATCGCGTAGAACTTATCAATTGTTCATTTTAAAATTTTAGACATATGAGTAATTTATCAGCTATGAAAAGGCAAGTCAATCAATTTTTTTTGATTGGTCCAAATGTGGTCAATGGATGTTCGGATATAACGTACAACTCATTACACACATGTTTATAGAAATTTTAAGTTTGTGTATAGCAAAATTAATTATCGTCGTACTGTTTTTAAGATTAAACCAACAAATATCATCCAATGCAATTTCAAGGATTTCATGTAAGAAAATCAAAAAATCATCCTATGAAAAAGAATACATCCAAATCGATCATAACACGTACTTGTAGTTTTAATTCTCAGATTTTGTATGTACTGCAATCGTTCTTCTTCTAACACTGTTACAAGTAGGACATTTTAGGACGAGTTTTGCACTGCTTGGTTTTTTTGCAAAAACCGTTCCACATTCCATACAAACACGTAGATCTTCAATTTCTACCATATTGTAAAAGGTTACACATGTACGTAAATAAACTATTTTTTGGATCTTCATAAAAAATTAACACGATTGTGTTTTCATGAACCCAAGAATTGAACAAAAACCAAATACGCTAGTTAAAACAAAAAAAGAAGATCTAAATACAGAATAAAAAATAAGTTGTTTTTGAGATAATCCCAGATTCGCTTTTAAGGAAATGTGTATTTGGAACATTTAATTCATAAAGTATAAAATAATGAAAGAAAACAACAATGACGGCTGTTGCAACTCTAGGTTCCCATTGCTCTTTACAAGTTCTAAAAGGAGCAAGTGATGAAGGACTAAAAACCATTTTAGTATGCGAAAAAAAACGTGAAAAACTGTACAGGAGATTCCCATTTATTGATGAACTAATCATAGTTGACTCATTCAAAGAAGTACTTGAAAGCAAATGCCAATCAATACTAAAACAAAATGACGCAGTCCTCATTCCGCACGGGACACTAATTGCACAAATGAATTCAGAAGAAATTGAATCAATCAAAACTCCTGTTTTTGGAAACAAGTGGATCCTAAGATGGGAGTCAGACAGGGTGATGAAAGAAAAACTCATGAAAGAGGCACATCTTCCAGTTCCAAAACCAGTTACAGACCCCAAAGACATTCACAAACTAGTGATAGTGAAAAGACAAGGTGCTGCAGGAGGAAAGGGGTATTTCATGGCTGCAAACGAGGAAGATTACAATACCAAGCGAAATCAGTTAATTTCAGAAGGAATACTTTCCAAAGATGAGACGCTGTACATCCAAGAATACGCGGCAGGAGTGCTTGCATATCTGCAATTCTTCTATTCCCCATTAACAGATGAATTGGAATTCTTTGGAGTTGATCAAAGACACGAGTCAGATATTGAAGGACTGGCCAGAATTCCATCTGCACAGCAAATGAAATCAAAAAAAGTCCCATCATTCAACGTGATAGGAAACAGTCCCCTGGTTTTGAGAGAGTCATTGTTAGATGAAGTGTATACTATGGGAGAAAATTTTGTAGACGCTGCAAAAAGAATTGTAGCACCAGGAATGAACGGTCCATTTTGCATAGAAGGAGTTTACGATGAAAATGCCAAATTCACATCATTTGAATTTTCGGCAAGAATTGTAGCTGGAAGTAACATCTACATGGATGGATCCCCCTATTATTCACTTTTGTTTAACGAGCAAATGAGTATGGGTAAAAGAATAGCCAGAGAGATAAAGACAGCCACAAATACCAGTCAGCTAGATAAAATTACAACTTAAATTCTACATGATTTCAGGATTGCACATCTACTAAATTTAATCCGATGAAATTTCCATCCCATGCTGTGATTTGATTATGTATTTGTCTCTAACCTTCACACTTACCCAGTCTATTGCCAAGACGGTAATCAGCACAACCAGCATAAAGATTGCAGCTTTTCCATATTCAAAGAATTTGATATAATTGATAATGTAAAAACCAATCCCACCTGCACCGACTAATCCGAGAATACTGGTCTGGCGTACGTTGTAGTCAAACATGTATAGTATTTGACTAAGAAGGTGAGATGCAGATTCAGGAATTACCACATAACGAATTAACTGAGATTTAGACACCCCGATAGAATCCACTGCATCCATAGGGTCCGAATCAATTGTTTCAATTGACTCATACTGTAATTTTGCAATAAATCCAATAGTATACATGATAATGGCCAATATGCCCGCAAAGGAACCAGACCCCACCATTATCACAAATAAAAGTGCCCATAAAATGGATGGAAATGTCCTCATTGCGGCAAGCAGTGCACGAATTGGAGCATAGACAAATTTACTATTCAGATTTCTAGCAGCAAGCATGCTCAGCGGTAATGATATGGCCACCCCAATGGCAGTTCCAATAAATGCCATCTGTATAGTTTCAAACATTGCCCACAGCGCTGTTGGAATATATTTTGGTTCAACCATGAGCAGTTCTTCTAAAATTATTCCCAAGTTTGGAAGACCTTCAAAAAATTTCACGGGATCTGCATCCATATTATATGATGCTATTACTACCAATGCAACAATAATTCCAATGACAATATTATTTTTTGGAGTCATCTGCATACATCTCCATTATTTCTTCGGTATTCAAATCACCAGTTTGGAAATCAACTATTTTATTGCCTTCTACCCCAATTTCTAAGATTTTTTCTCCTTCTTTGATCACCGCAACCCTGTCGGCATACTCTAAAGCTAATTGCATGTCATGATGAACCATAATTGCAGTCAGATTCATAGTTTTTTGAGCATCAGATATCAAATTCATTATTTCACGTGCAGTCACATGATCCAGCTCCGAAACAATTTCATCAGCTAGCAATATAGTCGGTTTTTGCATCAATGCCCGTGCAATGGCGACTCTTCTTTTTTCGCCTCCGCTCAACATGTATGCTTTTCTATATTCTTTATTTCCAAGTCCTACAAGTTTTAAGATTTTTCTTGCCTCATCCAACTCATCCTTAGGAAATTTTTTTAGTAACGATTGGATTTTTCCGATTCTAGGTAAGGCACCTATCAGAATATTTTCTAGAACTGTGATGTTTTTTACCAGTCCTAAACTTTGAGGAATATATCCTATGGTATGCAGCATCTTTTTGAATTTTTTATCATTCATTTTTGGTGTCACGTAATCAATTTTGACGGTACCGTTGCTAGGAATCATCATACCATTCATCAATTTCAGCAGTGTTGATTTTCCAGACCCCGATTGTCCGACAACCGCATAATTTGTACCCCTTTCAATGGACATGTTAATTCCTTTAAGTGCAAAACTTTTAGAATCATATGATGTCGAAACATCATTAAGCTGAATAATTTTCTTTGTAGAAATTAATGAAAAAGAAGAATTTTCGTTCATCTGAATTTGTTTCATTTCACGATTGCCAGTTTTTATTTGCTCTTGTTGTATTTGTCAAGGATTAGGCTATCTAGACCAGTTAATGCGTCAATATACGTTCCAAATTCTCCAATATGCATTGTAGTCGTGGTCGGAACCAGTGCTTCAGCACCATACAGGTCTGTCAAGATTGAATTATGTTCATCATAGTTTAATTTGATGAGTGCATCAACTAGGGCGTCTTTAGTGGGATCTGACATGTCGCCATTCACCATGAATACATGGGATGGAACAGGTCCAATTGTCGTGACAGGACGCAGTTTTACCTGATCCTCCAATTCAAGATATTTTTTTGGAGCTACGTCTGATCCAAATGCAATATCCACATTCCCATTAAGGAGTAATTCAAGAGCAGCTTTGTATCCGCCTGTGAAGACATGGCTTTCAAAATTTTTGTCCAATGCTGATTTTAGTGCAACAATATCATCACCCTCAATTTCAACATGACCTGCAGTAACCAGAGTGCCCATAGGTCTTACAAAACCGGATGAGCCAGTGATGCTGGTAAATGCAACTTTCTGGCCAATCGTATCTTCCAATGAATGTATTGAATCATTTTCAGCCAAAGTCCAAACTGTTGCTTGATAATTTACTTTGCCTGCAACAAGTTCTGCCAATACAGCTTCGGCACCAGTTCTCTGATGGGTAATCCAGGCAGGGCCTGTATCCATAAATGCCGCATCAATATGACCAAACCTCATCCCTTCGATGATGGTTTCATAATTTGAAGGAACTACAATTTCAACATCCACGCCAAGTTCGCTTTCAAGAAAAGTTTCGAGTGCTTGCGCTTTTGAAGTTAGCTCGTCAGCTTTTTCAACGGGAATGAATCCAATGGTTATAGTGTCAACATCCACAATATTTGATTCAGATGAAACATTGATGATGTCATTTTCTACAAGATATTTTATTCCATTTAGAAAAGTTTCATCATCTAATGTGCCATCAGACCACCAGCCAGCATTTGCTTTGATCCATTCTGGGACTAAGCTTTCTGCTTGAGCAGTCTGAGTCAACGGCACAGACATCACAGTGATTGCTGCAAATACAGCAATAGATGCCAAAATTATTTGTCGTTTCATGCTTAACTAAAAAATTAGTGCAAGCTAAATTATTTAAATCAAGATTTCATTCCAGATAGTCATTACAACTTCATGGAATAAGATACAATATTCAACCAATTTTTAATTTAACATAACTAACTAGACTTAGGATTTGATGTATTTGAATACAAATTCAACGTAGGCTCCAAATTATCCAACGTGATTTCAACCTTACCTATTCTACTTCGATAGATTTTAATTTTTTTGCCTTCGGCCGATATTACATACTTGTCTACTTCTGCAAGTGCAAGACCCTCAAGAGTGGACAATGTTTTGTATACAGTGGAAAGCGAGATTTTTAGTTCATTAGAAATCTGCGTAGCCTCTTTAGATTTATTCTTAATTGAAAATAAGACCGCCCGAGTACACACGTTACTGAGGGATTCGATAATTTTTTGAGTGATGTCAAATTCAGATAGTTGGATTATCGTAGGTTTGATCATTTTTATCGCTCAGTTATGTATCAATGTCAAAATTGGTTCAGGTTTTCGGATGGAAATATCAGCTTTGCTTATCCGACTACGATAAACTTTGTATTTTCTACCCTTATCAGAAAGCATCCATTTTTCAACTTTAATCAACGTCAGTTCTTCAAGATCTGCCAATTTCTTATAAACAGAGCTAAGAGGAATTTTAAGTTTATCAGAAAGCTCTGCAGCAGTATTTCCTTTCTTAATCATAGAAAACAATATTGCTCGTGATTCTGCATCAGCCAATGCTTCAATTACTTTTTGAGTAATGTCATACTTCTTTAGTTGTGGCAAGGTCAATTTTCTAGACAAGTAATTAACAAAAATATAGAACATGTATTTAAACAAGACGATATGGTTCTCATTCTAGAGAGTTAGAATAATTATCAGTATCCAGTAATTTTTTTATCAGATTCGAAATGATGCCAGAACACACCCAATATTATTCCGACAGATATCCAAAAGGACGAAATCCCAAGTATCGACATCAATCTGAACTCGTTTACCAATGACATCGGTGCAGTAATCTCATCAGGATTTGCAGGCATAGCAAAAAAGGCAATACTTATGAAAATTCCATATCCAAGCAATGCTACAATTTTTTTGTTACCTTTGAATTTTTTTGATACCTGATAAAATGAAACAGCACCAATTCCAGAAATTGCGATAAATAATAGATATAAAATTGATCTAAGAACAACTGTGTCTTCTTCACCTACAGTTGGCGGATTCGCAGGGTATTTCAAAAAAGGTATGAAAATAAGTGTAAACCACATCACACATGCCAAAATAACAGATTTTTTAACATCATTGCTACCGGGTATCGATCTCCTAGACAATGCAAATACAATTCCAAACAGAGATCCCATGGATACGCCCAAAATCACACCAGCCAGAATCTGACCGCTTTTTTGCCAATCTCTATATCCATCATATTCTGCCCAAAATTGGGGAGTATCTTTTGCCTCACCGGATGCAAAAAGGTTTTGATTCTCAATCCCAATTGCCTGATCAAGATAGGGTTCTACTATTGCAAAATTGACCATACCATGAATAAATCCAGCAAATGCACCTGAAAGTAGGACTATAATTATAAAAAGAAATGTTTTCACGACAAAGAATTCCTAGTGACAGGGAAAACCGGCTGCGTGTCTCATATCATGAGTAAGTTCATGAATGTAAAGATCAGTAAATGCTTGTTCACCATAAACTAGACTAAAGATATGACCTTGGTCAAATCCTACAACAAACAATCCTACTGCAAAGACTATAGCTAAAGCAAGTATTGCTAGTTTGGATACACTAGTTTTTGATACGGCAATTTGTCTTGATACAGACATAATGAGTTACATTCTCTGAATATATTTAAGCTCTTGTATATTTGTCAAAATCATCATAGAGTATGATTTTGTTATGAAAAAAGCATATTAGAAGATCTAAGAAAATAAATTTTAAGCTTTTTTCCCAAAAATTTTACAGGTTAAAAGATTTAGGAATAAAAATCAATGTTGGCAATACAAAAATTAAGAACAGGAGATTATTTCTGATTAAACAGTTGATCTTCATAAAGTATGAAGAATATGTCAATTAACAGAGTAAAGATGGAAATGAATGAATTAAAAGACAAATTGTGAAATACACGAGTTATCTATCCAATCATCTGTAGATTTATCAAAAAATATACCTCATCTAAAAAGCACATAATTGCAACTAATATGATTAAAAATAGAATAAAGAATACGCGTGAGAGAAAAGGAATGATTATTCACATATAGAACAATTCCAGACGAACATATCCAGAGAATCATAATTTTGAAATGATTAAACAATCTAGTATTAAAAAATTCAATTTTAAAGTAGTTAGCAGCATACGTTTCAAGGTGAAATATCTACGACACAAGACAAGTAACCTTAAGTCCCAAAATATTTTGCTCCGATACAGATTAAAGAAGATATTTACTTGAAATGAATTTCATCATAACATGATAAAATACCATCTGTTGATAATTCCAATATTCATAGGAATTATCACTGGAGTATTCTTAACATTTTATCCAGAATCTGAATCAGAGTCAAATTTACTGACATCTAAAAAATTAATCGAGGGAGGTTCCCCCATAATGGGAAATTTTAATGCACCAATAACAATTTTAGAATGGGGAGATTATCAGTGCACTTATTGTTATAAATTCCATCAAAACACATTAGATAAAATTAATGAGAATTTTATCAAGACAGGAAAGGTAAAACTAGTTTTCAAGGATTATCCTTTAAACGGACCTGACTCAGTTCTGGCAGCAGAGGCATCATATTGTGCACAAGATCAAAACAAATACTGGGAATATCATGATGAACTATACAGTAATTGGGGAGGCGAAAGAACTGGGTGGATCACACCAGAATCATTAAAGAAATTTGGAAACACAGTAAATTTGAACATGCAAGATTTTAACACATGCTTGAATGAACATAAACATAAAGACAAAGTCATTTCTATGTATGAATTTGGAAAAGAAGTAGGGGTTGATGCAACGCCGTCATTTCTTATCTTTAATGATCAAAAAGTTATCAAAATTAGAGGCAATCAACCATTGGAAGTATTTCTTAAAACATTCGATGAAATGTAATTTAAAAAAAGTCAAAAGAGGGTAAATCAAAATTAATATCCTTAGAAACAAGGGAAACTGCAAATGGGTAAAATTACTATAGAGAAACAAGATTCAGTAAAACTCTATAAAATCAGAAAGACCCTAGAAGAATTATCAAAAAAATCAGGCAGAGGTACAGAGCTTATTACAGTATACATTCCAAAAGGAAAGCAATTGCACGAAATAATTAGCTCTCTACAGCAAGAGCAAGGAACAGCAGACAATATCAAGTCAGATCTTACAAGGTCACACGTTGTTGATTCACTAGGCAAAGTTGTACAGAGGTTAAAGATGTATAAAAAAACTCCTGAGAGAGGATTGGTGATGTTTTGCGGCGCACTCCCGCCAGAAGAAGGAGGCCCATTAGGAAGTGAGGTTGTCACAGTATGGGAAATAGATCCACCAAAGGATTTGAACCAGTACCTGTACAGGTGTGATGATCACTTTCACGTAGATATTTTAAAAGACATGTTAAAAGACGACAATCTTATAGGATTTCTAGCGATAGATGCCAAAGATGCAGGTTGGGGATTACTATACGGTGATAAAATCGAAGTGCTGTCTCAAACAGGTTCAGGAGTAGCAGGAAAACACAGGCAAGGTGGACAATCAGCAAAGAGGTTTCAGAAACTTAGAGAGATGGAATTAAGTTATTTTTACAACAGAGTGGCGCAAACAACTAGGGAGTATTTTATTGACATATACCCAGTTAAGGGATTGATAATCTCAGGTCCAGGACCCACAAAAGAGGATTTCATTAACGGAAATTATCTTGAATATCGATTACAAAATAACATCATAAATACAATTGACGCATCATATTCGGGCGCAGAGGGAATTCGAGAGGCATTTGCAAAATCTGCAGACATCCTAGGAAATTTCAGATTGGTAGAAGAAAAGAAACTGATCGAGAATTTGTTCAGAGAAATTAACGGCAATACAGGAAAGGGATCCTACGGATTGCAAGAGGTCATAGGGTATCTAAAAAATAACGTTGTCAAGATTTTGATAATCACAGACAATACAAACTTGAATCGAATTGAGGCGAAATGCAAAAGATGTCAACATGTCCAAGAAGAGATTTTAGAACGGCCATTAGTCATTCCAAAAAAAACTGAATTTAAAAATAATCCATGTCCAGGATGCAATTCAATGGAAGTGGAAGTAAACGAGCAGGACATAGTAGATTATCTTGAAACCCTTGCTGCAAAAACAGGATCTCAGTTAGAGGTTATTTCTGGAAGCGCAGAGCATGGAAACATGCTTGCGAGTCTTGGAAAAATAGGGGCGATCTTGAGATATAATCCTGGACACGCTAAATAAGTAGACTGTGAATTTGTTTAGATAATTTCAGAAGTTCTGCATCACTTGAAATTTGTCGTTTTGTCCACACTGTTCCTTTACTATTATATCTTGGAATGATGTGTATATGGACATGTGGAATTATCTGTTTGGCAGCTCTACCATTGTTCTGACCCAAACTAAAAGCATCTGCGTCTGTCGCAGTTAGAATTGCCTTAGCAATTTTTGGAACTATTGAAAATACATTCCCCACATCTTCAGGAGTCATATCCGTAATTCTTTCATGGTGTTTTCTCGGAATGACCAAGCTGTGGCCCACATCTATAGGATATTTATCTAAAAATGCCACGTGTGACTCGTCTTCATAGAGAAAATGACCAGATCGTTTTCCAGACAAGATATCACAAAAAATACAAGTCATGTCAAACACTACCAGGGGATTTTATTTATTGTTTTGAACCAATAGGATTAGTTTTCACATGAAACTAACATAGCAATATTGACGATCAGGAATCAGTTCATTTTATGAAATCAACACAGAAAGCACTTCATGAATTGAATTATATTTTTGAAATTGAGAGATTATTTGAAAATTCACAATAAAGAAATCATTCGCATGACAACAATAGAACAATATTGACGAATGGTTAATTAGGGCAAATTTCAGAGTTTGAATTACTCATGGGCAGAAAAGAAAGGCAAAATCGCGAAGAAAAACGTGAAAACTATGCTACAAAACATTCGGCTGCAAAAAGAAAGCAAACTCTAATTGCTATTGGAGTTCTATCTCTAATCGCGGTAATTGTGGGGTATGCAGGATACCTGTTTATCAACATGACCGAAACTGCACCAGGAGGACCAGAGAATGCAGGTGCATTGGGTAGCGAACATTCACATGCAGCACTACTTGTAAAGATATTTGGAGATACATTTGAGTTTGCCAGTCCGGCATTTCAGATTAAGTCTAGCTGGATTCATTTTGAAGGAAATGATGGTTCTACCATTCACAAGCATGCAACAGGAGTAGATTTAGGATATCTCTTTGAAACATTGGCAATCGGACTAGATGATCAGTGCTACATATTCCCAGATGGAAAGTCATTTTGTACAAACGAAGAGTATACTTTAAAATTCTTCATCAACGGGGAGCAAGTTGACGACATAAGAGATTATGAGATAATGGAAGACGACAGAATACTGATTCAATTTGGTGCTGAAACAGATGAAGAAACAAAAGAACACCTACTTCAATTAAAAAATCAGCAATTGATCAAATAAAATTTTAAGAATCTTCTTTGGTTGTAAATTTTGCCTGTTTATCAAAGAACATGTAAAACCCACATTTTACACATCTCAATACAGTAAGATCAGTGGTCAGAAATTCCTTGTTTTCAAATTTTCCACTTAATTTTACATTCTCCCCTGCAATCTCAGCCTTGTTGCTCTTACACACAGGACATTCTAGCGCTTTTTCTTCCACGTCAAGATTAAATAATTTGTAAATTTAAACTCAATGAAAATTCATCATTCCTCAGCTACACTGAATTAATGAGGTATTTTGTATAACTGTAAATGTTGTAAACGTAGTCAATTCAATCCAAATCAAAAGGGACAAATTTTTGTTTGATGAATAAAAAATGTTAAACTGAATTAGGACCTGCAATTAATTTACTACATCTCAGAAATCAATCTTGTCAATAATCAGTCTTTTAGATATGTTATATCAGACATGTCTTTACTCTCCTTGAGCTTTACAACCACGGTATCGCCCAATTTGTTGAATATTCGCTGACGTTTTTCATTAGTCAATATCCCACCCAAAATTACATCGATGGGAAGTAAGAATGATTTTCCAAATGAGCTTAATAAAATCCCTTTCAGATCAGGTTTGTATCCATCGACACGTATCACTTTTAGATTAAGTATTTTTTTTCCGATTGTTTGGCCCGTTTTATATTCTAAAATTACCCAATATACAAAAAACAGAATACTGGTAGGTATGTACTGAGTGTTTTCAGCCCAGAGACCATCATCATTCATTTCGTAATATATCGTTCCAAACAATGCAAAAATGATCAACGTAGAGATACTGGAAATCACCACAAAATCAATCAGCCAAGCAAGAAATCGGTCAGTCCATTTGGCAAGAATTATCCTAGATCCAACTTTAGACTTCTCATCATTCACGACTAGGTTATAAATTTCAAATTAATAAAACATGTTAATTCAAGGTTGGCTTTAAAATTTATAGTCATTAATCACGAATAAGTGTAGAATTATTTTTGAACTCAATAAACCCTATCCACTTTTTTTTGTGGACATTTAGAAGAAACGAAAAAGATGTCATAAACCTGTACAATACACTCTCACCGGTAATGCAACTGGCTACAGGCGGTTCCATGCTTAACTTTGGATACTGGTCTTCAAAAAACACGAATCCCATTTCTGCACAGGACAACCTATGCATGATTTTTGCAGATATGGCCGAACTATCATCAGGAAAACATGCAATTGACGTTGGCAGTGGCCTATCTGCCCCATCTAAATTGTGGAGAGATGCATTCCCAGAACTCCTCTTGTATAACGTAAACATTAACCTAAAGCAATTGTCTTTTTCAGGGAATCAAAAAAATATTGAATTCATAAATTCAACATCCTCAAAGATTCCTTTTGCAAACAACTCCATGGATCGTGTCCTGGCATTAGAATCAGCCCAGCATTTCAAACCGTTAGGAGATTTTATTTCTGAATCAAGACGAGTATTGACTAATTCTGGATTACTAGTGATGGCTGTGCCCGTAATCACAGATAATTCAACTCTGGGAAAACTGGATCTTTTAAAATTTACATGGTCTTCAGAGCATTATAATATAGAGTATTTGAAAAATTTGATTCAATCCGGAGGGTTTTCTATTTTAGATGAGAGGTTGATTGGTGACAGTGTATATGAGCCACTTGCTGACTATTATATAGACAACAGAAACAAGATGAAGAAATCCATCATAAAACAGTATCCGCAGTATGTTGAAAAAATTCTATTCAAATCACTTCAAAAAATGAAAAAAGCGTCAGAAGAAAAAACTATAGAATACATACTGCTAAAGTGCCATTTATCCTAAAATATTATTAATCTTGAGGCTAGGTTTTTATTTTTGATATATCAACACTTAGTATAATGTCAGATAAAGATAACATATCAAATCAATTTAGCGATAAATGTTCTAAATTACTCGATGAGCCTGAAATTCGTTTTTCAGGCATTGTGGATAAGGATGGAAATCTAGTTACTGGGGGTTTTAAAGAAGGCCTAACGCCCTATGAAGGTGATGAGACAAGGCTGCAGTCTTTTTTTGATTTTGTTTCAAAAGCATCCATTAGAAAAGAGTTTGATGACAGTCTCGGTCCAATAAATTATCTTGCAGCAAGACGAGACAAGGCCGTGTTAGTAAGCTTTCCATTTCCGGTATCACATATTTTACTGCTGATTTCTGCAGAACCCACAGTCGATATTGAAGATTTGGCAAAAAAGGTTGTAGAAATTTTTTCGGGTGTCAATTAGACATATCAAAATATTTTTACAAATTCTTTAATTATGGGAAAAATTGAATTTTAAAACATGAAAAGTTATGTCACACTGGTTTTTTTGTCGTTGGTAGTACCCGTAAGTTTTGCATTAGCCAACGGAGAAGTGAATGGCTTTTTTACAGACAAGTCAATTTATCATAAAGATGATCAGCTAAACATATCTGGAAATGTTGAATATGACCCAAACGTCCCATTTGTGACAGTTCAGATCTTCACTCCTGGAAAATCAGGTTTTGCAGATTTTAAAACATTTCCTGTAGATTCTGACGGGATATTTTCTGCCACATTTCATGTTGGCGGACCTACATGGACCACCAATGGAAATTATCCAATTAAAGTCACCTATGATGGAAACATGGAAAAAACCATATCATACAAAGAATTTTCTGATGAAGTTACAGCAGCACCTAGCCCAGAACCTGAAGTTACAGCAGCACCTAGCCCAGAACCTGAAGCAGTCATCATTTCAGAACAGGCATCTAATTTCATAACTTTGAAATTCAAAATTCCCAATTTTCCCGCCCTTGACAAACCCCCACAATACTACATTGACAGGTACAACGACGAGCAAAGTTACAAAAAGTGGTTTGACTCACAGTTTCCAAATGACTCGATAATAGATGTTGTAGGATATAACCCAACGAATGTATCAAATTTTCCCGCCCTTGACAAACCCCCACAATACTACATTGACAGGTACAACGACGAGCAAAGTTACAAAAAGTGGTTTGACTCACAGTTTCCAAATGACTCAATTTACAATATTTTAGGATACAAAAATCCGGTATCAGTGCCAGATTGGATTAGAAACAATGCAGAATGGTGGGCAATCGGAGAGATTAACGACTCTACGTTTGTATCAGGAATAGAGTTTATGTTAAAAAATAACATAATCAGGGTTTCAAACATCTTGCCATCTGGAAATATTTCAGAAGAGGAAATACCGCCCTGGATTCGTAATAGTGCTCATTGGTGGTCACAAGATCTGATCTCAGAAGAGGAATTCATCAATTCTTTGAAATTTTTAATTCAACAGGGCATCATAACTATCAATTAAATTCTGCATTCAAGAAATAGTTTTAATCTGGTATGATTTGAAATTTGTTAGATTGAAAGCTACGTTTGGTGCAGGATGTTTTTGGCATGTGGAGGATCTACTTTACAAAACCAAGGGTGTCAAGTCAACTGCAGTTGGATATATTGGTGGACAGTTACCAAATCCGACTTATGAGGAAGTATGTACAGACAGAACAGGGCATGCCGAGGCTGTACAGGTAGAATTTGATCCTAGCGAAATCACTTTTGCTGAGCTACTGGATGTTTTTTGGAACAACCACAACCCTACAACACTGAATCGTCAGGGTCCAGATATCGGCAATCAATATCGCTCAGCCATTTTTTATCATGACGAAGAGCAAAAAAATATTGCTGAAAAATCCAAGCAAAATCTTGAACAGTCTGGAAAGTATAAAGAATCAATTGTAACTGAAATTATTCCGGCACCATCATTTTACAAAGCCGAAGAATATCATCAAAAGTATTTCAAGAAACAGGGATTTTCTTAAGCTACTTTACGATTACAACAGGTATTTTTGATGCGTGAATAACGTAGTTTGATATGCTTCCAAAAAACATTTGCTTGGCAGAACTTCGACCTCGCGAACCCAATACGATCATGTCAAACTTGTCCTTGCCGTGTGCCAGTTTTACTATATTGTATCCTATATCCCCCCTCAGAATTTTCTCTTTGAAAACGATACCATTTTGTGCTGCCAGCACCTTTGCGGAATCCATAATTTTTTCCACCTCTGTGTTATGTGACTTTTCAACTGAACCCACACCTCTAAACTCAGAATGAGGTGGAGCATGAATTGAATATACACCAGTAATTATTGCCCCACATTGCCTTGCCAAAACAATAGCCATCTCCAGTCCCCTATTGGAGTTTTTGGAGCCGTCAAGTGGTACTAGTATTTTGGTAATTTTCTTCTTTAACATATTTTTGGATAATTTTTGACCCTAAAAAACATGCTTGTAATTGAATTATTTCAAAAATATAGATAATGCTAGATTTTTAGATCGTCAAATTAACTAAAACTTATCTAGTAATGATCATTGTTGCTTAAATGGTGGAAGAAAAATTTCTTCATGTTGACGGACATAAAATAAGATATCTTGAATCAGGTAGTTCTAAAAATACACTTTTGTTAATTCATGGTTTGGGGGCATCAGCTGAAAGATGGAGTAGTGTGATCCCCATTTTCTCAGATCAGTATAGAGTAATAGTTCCGGATCTGATAGGGTTTGGGCAGAGTGATAAACCAACTATAGACTATACGGTGAATTTTTTTGTAGATTTTCTTGAAAAATTCATTGCGATATTAGAAATTAATCATCCCATCATAGTTGGGTCATCTCTTGGCGGACAAATTTCTGCAGAATACGCATCTTTGCACTCACAAAAAATTAAAATGCTTGTACTGGTTTCCCCATCTGGAATAATGAAGCAATCCACACCTGCACTTGATGGATACATCATGGCTGCCATGTATCCAAATAAAATAAGTGCAAAAAATGCATTTGAGTTAATGGAAGGTTCTGGAAAACATGTAGAAGAGAGGATTATTTCAGAATTCATCGAGCGGATGCGATTGCCAAATGCAAAGCTTGCTTTCATGTCCACAATTTTAGGATTAAAAAATTCTAAATCCATCACATCTAAGCTTGAATTGATTTCTATACCCACCTTGTTGATATGGGGAACAGATGATCCCGTAATCCCAATCATACATGCAAATGGTTTTACCTCATCAATTCAAAATTGTATTTTTTACGAAATGAACGGGTGTGGTCATACACCATACGTTCAGGATCCTGAAGCATTTAGCTCCAAGGTTTTGGAATTTCTTGCTACAAATTAGATTCATTTAAATATAATTGATTCCCATATTTACCAATGAATGGTAATCAAAACCCATATGATCCTACTGAGATGTTTAAATCTTGGATTCAAAAAAGTGGACGATCACAAGCAGAATTTATAAAAAATTTTGGTTCTTTAATGATTAATCAATCAAATCAAACTTTCAATCCATTAGAAACGCTAAAAGGGATTTCTGAAAGTACAAAACAAACGCAATCAGACATGATGAGTAACATGTCAGATATGCAGAATAAAAGCATGAATACCATGTTCAATATTGGTCAAATGCTTCCATCATTCATGCATTGGGGCGCTTACAAAACTACCATCAGTAGTAATGGGAGAATATCAATACCAGAAGCTGAACGTAACGCACTCGGATTGGGTGACGGGGATTTGGTACAAGTGATTATTTTACCAATTGCAAAAAAATCAAAAAACAAGGAGAAAAAGCAATGAATAAAAATGAAACTATACAAAACGATTCTGAAAATATATTTTTGGCATATCAAGAAAATGTCGACATACTAATCAACGGAATTAGACGTTCAGTTCCTCATTATCATCAGTCAATAACCAATGTACAGCAAGAATACCTTCAAGCATATGAGAATTTATTTGGTACATCAATTGCATTGCAAAAAGAATTTGCCAAGAAATCAGGAATATCGGCAAGAATTCCCAATGTAACACTGAAAATAATCCACGATGCCACTGAAAAATTTGTCAAAGCATCTTCAATCCAAAGTCAAATGACACTTGCAACGATAGATGCAACACAGCAAAATATCAAAACATTTAGTGACAATACAGAATACTTTGCAGAATTAAACAAAAATATCTTTCAATCTTGGATCTCCATGTTTATGACAAAGAGCAATAAGTAAAAAGAATTATTTTTAAGATCTTTCAGATAGCCATGCACCTAGCTCTGGCAGTACCTTCTTTTGTGAGAGTGAACTTGCAATCATACCCACATGCCCTGTAGGATACATTCTCAATGTTTTATCTTCACTTGCAATTGCATAATGAAGTGGCATACTACATTCAGGAGAAACCAAATGATCACCAACTGCAATCTGAGTAAATGTGGGCATGTCTATTTTCTTCAAATCTACTCGCTCTCCACCTACATACATCTTGTTTTGAACAAGCAAATTCTTCTGATAGATGTCTTTGATCCATTGCTTGAACAGCTCACCTGGAATAGGAGGTGTATCGCCCAACCATTTTTCCACCCTAAGGAAATTATCTACAAACTTTTTGTTGTCTATATTTTTAAAAAATTTGATGTATTTCTCTATTCCTTGCTCAAATGGTTTAAGCACTGAAAAGCAATAATACATGAATTCAGGAGGCATATTTCCTATTGTTTCTACCATTTTATCTACATCCATGTGCTTGGCGAGATTACTGATGACGGTAGTATCACGCCAACCATCAATAACTGGTGCCGTAGCGACATAATTTTTTACACTCTCAGGATGCAATGCAGCATAGATCGTTGCAATGGTCCCCCCAGTACAATATCCCTGCAATGATATTTTTTCAACAGATGACTCATCCTTTACATGCTCTACAGCTGAATCCAAATACCCATTCACATAATCATCAAAATCCAAATATTTGTCCATGCTGGTTGGAGTTCCCCAATCCAACATGTAAATATCAAATCCTTGCAAAAGCAGATTTCTCACCCAACTCTTTTCAGGTTGGATATCCAGTATGTGATATCGGTTAATTAGTGCATACGATATCAGTAGCGGTGTCTTGTGTTGTTTTTCTGTAAGTGAATCGTAATGTATCAATCTTGTTTTGTCTATTTCTAATACGGTGTCATGAGGGGTTACCTCTAAACTAATTTCATCAGGTGCTGAAACTAATTTTGGAGCGTCGATGATATTCTTACCAAATTTTAAAATCGCTTCCAATATTTTTGGATCTATGCTTGACTCACTATGCATTATTTTTTGTTCTCCTTTTCTTTAGATCCAATTCCAATTTGCTAATTCTTTTTTTAAGTGAATGAATCTCTTTGTACACTTCATCAATCTCTTCTTTACTTGGAAGGTTGACGGACTGTAAAACTACATTCGTGATATTATTCCAATGTTTGGTGAGTTCAAGCTCTTTGGAAACAAGTTTTCCATAATTCTCACCAAATTTTTTGGAGTCAAACAACTCTGTAAAATCATTATCAAAAATATCTATCCAGATACGTTTGAACGCATCAATTTGTTCAACATCATGTGGCACCTCAGGAGCTTTCAGATTTACTTTCTTCTGAGCATCTTTCCACGCATCAGAAAGCTGTTTGTAGTATTCTGTAAGATACTCATTGAATCCAATTAAATCCTCATTGATTTCAATCAGTTCAGTTGTGACTTTTTTAGAATTTGTTGTAAATGCCCTCATGGGTCCAGTAGAGGTTAATGCCTGAGGTTTACTGGACATCAGATGTATCAAATCAGTCCAAAATAACGATAAATGCTTATAATAATCAGCAGGGTTTTTTGATGAATCTGGCTGCACGTATATTCATTGTCACAGGTCGCAATAAATAGTTCGATTGCTATATGTTGTTCATGGATGACGTAGAGAATCTAGAAAAAATGTGTCAAAAAATCATCAATTTAGATCCAAAAATGAGGTCAGCCAGGCACATTAGCAGTAGAGGTCATCTAACTGCAGGAGGGATGAAAGATGGCACGTTTTCACTAGAGGATCAAAAGCATGATGAAATGATGTTCATGGAACTTGCCTTACGAGTTAGAATGAGACGTGAATTTGATGCAGAATTTGGCGAAGTTCATTTTTCAATGTCATATAGAGATAAAGTGGTTGTGATGAGTTTTCCATTGAATAATGATTCAGTATTATTGCTATCATGTGAAAAAGATATTGATTTTGCCACCATAGCATTCAAAGTACTTAAAATTATCAAGCCATTAAAAAAAACACCTACAAAGACATTCTAATCAAAACAACTTAATTCTAATTCTTAAACCATTTATGTAACCTTGGTACAATTTGTAAATTGGTCTGAAATAGATTCATTGATAGACATACTTTCTGATCACATCACGAAATCATCTAGAACTTTTTCCAGCATTACAACAATTGGTAGAGGAGGATTAGTACCCTCACGCTTATTGGCAGATCGTTTAGGAATACAGACGATTCTTGTTGATCAAGGAACCATTTCTTCAAAATCCCTATTTGTCGATGACATTTTTGACTCGGGTTTAACTTTTAAAAAAATCTTATCAAAAGTTGATGAACCATCACAATTACTATTTGTAACTTTGTATGCTAGACGTGGGGAAAAATTTCCTGCACAGTTGATTTATGCAAAAGAAACAGATAGTGAAGCATATGTTGTTTTTCCATGGGACAATTTAGAATTTCAAAATTCTAAAAAGAATAATTCTACAATTTAACGTGTAAAGTATGTCAACACAAATTTTTTTAGAATCCACAAGTTCTCATTGTTAAAACTTTAAAATTTGCATGGTATTAATTGATTAAATTGTTTGATGTTAATCAAGTAGACTCAGAACTCTCAGTTATTCATTTGGAATTTTCTCACGAGTCAATTATTTTTAAACATCCATACAACCTAATTGGCAATGGATAAATTTGCAAGATTTCATTTAAATATTAAGCATTTTTCTCAATCCTGCACACCGGTTTCTAATGGTTACTTCAGTCACCCCAGATGCAATAGAGATGTCTTTTTGTGATTTCACCTCACCTGTACTGATGCATGCAAGATAAAGTGCAGCCGCAGCAATCCCCATTGGATCTTTTCCTGCCACTATTCCTTCATCTTTTGCCTGATTCAAAATTTTGATTGCTTTTCGTTTGCTTTTTTCACTTAGTTCTGCAATGCTTGCAATTCTAGAAACACCTTTTACAGGATCTACTACAGGCATTTTTAATTCCAATTCCCTGTAAATCAGTCTGTAGCACCTTGCAACATCTTTTCTTCTAATGTTAATTCCTTTTGCAATGTCGTCCAAAGTCCGAGGAGTCTCAGTGTTCCTACATGATGCGTAAAGACAAGCTGCAACCAAACCCTGAATTGAACGACCCCTAACGAGTTTTTTTTCCATAGATTTTCTGTAGATATAGGCTGCTTTTTCAACAACGGCATCTGTTAATGCAAGTTTATCCTTGAGTTTACCCATTTCATTTAGTGCTTGTCTCAAATTTCTATCTGCAGAAGAATGTGCTTGACTTCTACTATCCCAGGTTCTCAGTCTTTCAATGGAACTTTTAACTCCTGCTGATAACGGCTTACCCGTTGCATCCTTGTTAGCAGCACCAATTACAGTAGATAAACCCCTGTCATGCATGGTCAATGATGTTCCTGCGCCTGTCCTTGCTTTGTTACCTTCATCATTTGAAAATGAACGCCATTCAGCACCAGTGTCTACAATTTTATCCGTAATAACTAACCCACATTTACTGCAAAACAATTCCCCAGTATTTTGATCTGAGACTATTTTTCTATTTCCACACGAAGGGCATTTTGGACTGGACATCATTGAATTTTTAAGCATAATAACAAAGATTTATGAAATGCCTTATTATCCATTTTACCTAATCTCTGCAGGTTAATTGTGTGTAGGTTAAGCTAACACTTATTCATGATTTTTAGAATGTCATAAGATTGATCAAATGGATTAAGACCATGTTGCATAAAGATTGTTATCGGTAAAAAATATCAGATTAATAATATAGTAATATGGACTGAATAGCAGATAAAATCAATTTTTATTTTGTTAAAAAATAAAACATCGTCAATACAGTAGAAAGATTGTTTGGTGTAAAATATGTACATCACGTTATTTGGTATTATTCAGAAATTTTATTCTCCCCATTATGATAAAAATGATCTATTACTCAAAGGAATTTTAAGAGATTGTTGTTTATGAGAAATTAATAAATTTTTTAAAAATTTGAATGAATCAAATCAATTCACATTATTAGATTATTTCTCTTAAATAATTTTTACAATTTTAGACAGGCTCTAATTTAACTTATTAATCAGAAAACATATTTCAATAAATGTTTAATTTACCAACAAATACATTATTTTGTAATGACTGGTACAGGAAAAACAATATATCACTTGAAGAAACAAATAGATGAAATACACAATGAATTAAATGAATTAAGTAACCCTTTGCCCAACATGCAAGAATTAATCACTCCAACAAATTTACTGCGTACCAATGAACATCTATCTAAAATTAATGATAAACAAAATGAATTGTTGTCTATGTACCTCCAACATTCATCAGCTATGGAAGAATTGCTAACAACCGTTTTTGAGATACAGGTGGATTTAAAAGAAATTCTAAAAGAACAATCATCCATAATTTCAAACCAATCTAAAACAGATCCTAAATAATAATAATCCTATTTTGATAAGTGAACAATATCGCCTGCAATGACTCTTTTAGGTTTATTATCTTCTAAAACTATCAATGCACCATCATCATCGATTTTAATTGCTTTCCCTTTAATTTTTCCATCACCAGTATGAAGTTCTACATTTTTTCCAATTGTTGATGAACGAGATGTCCATTCAGAAATAATTTTGTTTGTTTGTCTTGCAACTAAAGATTTGTAAATTTTTTCCAATTCAACTAAAAATGTCTGAACCAATTGAATTGGTTTGATTTTCTTTTTTTCCATGCTCAACGATGCTACACCGTAAAAATTTGGTGTTTGCTTGAGATCTTTCTCTACTTCCTTTACATTTACATCAAAGTTTATCCCCACACCCAATACTAGATTTTCAATTCTGTTTGATTCTAGAGACGCATCAACCAGCATGCCTGCCAATTTTTTCCCCTTTATTGTCAAATCATTTGGCCATTTCAATTCAGGTCGTATGAAGAATAATTTCTCTATCGCAATTGACAATGCAAGAGATGATGCAATTGGAAACAACGTAGCAATAGAAATATCAAAATTAGGTTGCAGTATTATGGACATCCAAATTCCACCTTTGGGTGAAATCCATTTCCTTCCACCCCTTCCTTTCCCGCCTGTCTGTTTCGATGCTACGATTACTGAGCCGTTGTTTGTCACATCACCTGCCATTTTTAATGCCTGATTTTGAGTAGAATCAAGAGTGTCAAAATAATATGCATGTTGCCCAATCAACTCTGTTTTTAAATTTGAAGTGATTTCCCAAGGGAAAAGCAGATCAGAATTTGACACGAGCTTGTAACCGAGTTTCTGTCTTGACTCAATCACATATCCTAGATCTTCAATCTTTTTGATATGTTTCCATATTGCAACTCTACTAATTCGTAAAACATCACTCAAGTCCTGTCCAGAAAGATATTCAGTATTGTGAGTTTGTAAAAATGTCAGTACCTTTACCAATCCTGGACTATCAAATGAATTGTAAGATTGATTGATCAAATTGTTAACCATGCAATCTTAATGATATAGTTACTTATCTGTATGATATACGTCATTTATTTATCAATTATACTTTTTTTAGTGGCTAGGTTGATGGAAAAATGTCACGATATTGAGGAAAATATTTCAGACATTCTTGATATATTGACATGTTATTGTCAATACAAAAAGATTTTCAAATGTTGACCCTGATCGAATCAAAATTGCACAAACATCTTCAAATTATCTCTGAATGAATCCACCATCCTATGATAGGAATGTCATCATTGCGTCAGGACATGGCAGACGTGACCTACAAGGACATTCATTGAGAGGTCAGGAGATATCAATTCTGATATGCAAGGATAGCAGGGAATTTTTCACATGAAATACCTATGTTCTGAATGTCACAGTTTGGGAGTAGAGATTACCTTCAATGACGAATCAGGCCTTACCGTCTGTGAAAAATGCAGAGAGTAATCAAGCATACTCAAACTCTGCCACGAAAAATTCAAAGACTGCATGCATCATTTGGTTTAAAGCTGAATGAAATATCAGAAGCCGCCCCGATTGAGTTGGAAAGTACCACTGAAGCATTCTTTGAATCGTTTGCTATACTGATAATGGTTGCAGCAGCAATTGCAGACCCATCATCGCATATCTTGGCAGTTCCGCTTGTCATACCTGTTCCCACGTTTCGGACCCTTATACGAAACCTGACGAGTTTTGATGCTGAAAGCGGTGCTCGAATGTCAGATTCGGTGGTGGAACTGAATATACCAAGCCTTCCCCCAGACGGAAGACAATTATCCATACTACCTCCCCGTTAATCAGTTTTAAAATTATCAGATTCTAATCACATTCGCTGGCCCATGATTCCTCTGCAAACTCACTCGTACCACAGAATCTTGTGTTTATGGTACCATGTCCTCCCTCTACCAGTCTATCATTGAGGTTGACTCCATTACACGTTACCTGTGCTATTATTCTTCCAAAACTTCCTGTCAACTGTTCGTCATCCTCGTCAATGAGTACCATTGATCCTACTGGACATATTTCCTCGATGAACTGTCTGGCTTCCTGTCCTCCTGAATCGTTTAGTTCCGGTGCCGATGCAAGGGATAATCTTATTCTTTCCTCATGAAGGATTTCCAGAGTATCCCCGTCTATGACTCGGGTTACCTCAGCCACAAAGCATTCCCCTATGTCTTCTGAGCATTGCAATTGGTCAACAGACGCAGGTGGAGATATTGGTATTGCAAGCATTACTGCTACTGCCACCCCCAAGATTATCGGGGCAACCAGTTTCTTATTCATAATGAAATGGAACCGTCAGTATGATTTATGATTACTGTTCATGATTTAACTATGCGTTTATGATCGACCTAGTAATTCAAGCACGTCTCTTAGATGCCTGCATACGACACCCTTCTTTTCCTTACGTGAAAACTCCATCGTTGCCCATTCGCACGTGCATGTCCTCTCGATGAAATTTACGATATAATATGTGTCGTGCTTTGATTCGGATTGCACGTCTGCAATATCTGCAGTCCTGAAAACTATCTTATTGTTTTTTTGATTCAACTTTGGATTTCAACTTTTTCTCTTTTGCAACATCGTATTTTTTAACTGTAACTCTGATCTTCTTTGCAAATATTTTATCGCCAATTTGAAACACGTTGAGCTTTTTGTTTTTTAGTGAGATTGGAATGGTTGCTTTCTTTTCATCCCATATGAATTTGTGAAGAACGCTTTCGTTGGTAATGTCATTGTATTTCTTTCCGGTAATGAAATTATACTCACATCCGCAGGAGCACTTGTATGAGCCCAGTATCTTTCCGATACTTTTGATTTAGATCTTTCATTGTCCAATGTGCCATCGTTTTCTAATGTTCCTATTTTCCTTCGTATCATTCCCATGTGATGACGACTCAAAATAACTTTCCCCACGACATCTTTTACATCCCAGAACTTAACAGAAGCATTGAATGGAATTATCAAGTTACATCTTCTGCACCGTTTGACTACCAAGAATTCTGATGTTCTGCGCTCTCCCCGGGTGATTGAACTTCGCGGCATTGATTGGGCTTGGAAATGTGTATTTTGATATGAATGAGCTTAGTTTGTCCATGTGGTAATACGAATAAGCATTGAATGTTGATGGAAATCACAAAAATGCAATCAAATGGAAATTGAACATATTTCACTATGACGAGAAGCATGAAAAGATGAAAGAGTATAAAACTAAAGTAGAGAAATTTTCAGATTACAACACAACGTTGCTGAAAATACAATGTCCAAACAGCATAGATATAATAAAAAATAGTTAGTCTTACGTTATTTTTAATAATTTTTACCATATTTTTCTATCAATAATGAATTTACCATAAAGTGTATTTTACAAATTTAATGTGTCTAGCCACAATTCAATTTATTTTCTAGTTATTTTTTAATAACATCATTTTTTTGGATTTGGTTCTCATGCAAAATATTACCAATGTATTGTTTGCCAACTGAAGTCAATCTAAATTTCTTTTCTTCATTAATCGGGATAAACTCCACCTTAGGAAAATTTTCATGCTCCAACATACTTAGTTCAGTACGAATATTCTCATCAGAATCATCAATGATTCGTAAGATTTCATCAAGAGTGTATTCAGTAATTTGAATTAGGTTTAAGATGTTTTCCCGGATAACGTTGGACCAAATTAAGTCAAGGGACTTCTTCTTGATTCTATAATGTACGCCATAATCCTGAATCGAATCCATTTCAACAAAATCATTATCTTTTAAAAAAAGGAGCCTTAATCTAAATTTGTCATTAAAAGTAAGCTTGTCATTATTTCTTACTATATCGGATTTGGTCAAATTCTTAGAGAAATGTTTTAAAGTCCAGAGTATCTCAACGTCTGTTTTATTCAGCATCATTTTTCTAAATTGTGTTAGAATAAATGTCGTACATTAATCTACCATTCAGACAAATCAGTGAATGAGAATATTTTATAACATTCATTATTCACAAAAATGATTTTTAAAATATAGAAAAAAAGGATTTACAGTCCTATTTTCTCAACTTCAGTGCCAACTTTGCAGCGATTGCCCAAGACATCATAGTGAATCCGATTGGGAATATCCCGTTTGAGAGTATCTGTGGTACCTGTTCCAATGCAATGCTTCCGGAGGAATACATTGCTGCTACAACGGGCAAGGCTACCAGTCCGACTACTCCGAGTTTGGTTCTGGTCTGCTCGGAGACGACGTTTTGCTGTATGTTGTATGTACTCATTGTAATCATAAGTTGTAAGGGGGTCGCAGTACTTGAAATGGATCTGACTTTTTGATGGTACTTTGTTCAGAATTTGAATCAAAATACCCAGCCATAGTTCAAGAACTGAACTTTAGTCTACAAATTAAATTTGAAAGACAAGTGAATTCAAAAGCAATAGCTATGATTAACTAGAATCTTATCTCACTACATATTTTTTGCAATATTAGGACATGTCTCTGCTCCTTCTTTTTTACATGTATTTTGAATGAATCTGTTGAAATCAGATTCATCAAACAGCTGCCATCCCATTTTATGGATATCCAAGTCATATGATCTATAATCTTCAATAATGTCTCCAAACCAAGCCCGATAAAGATCCTCTTCTTGTTGTGCTTGCTCATGATTGTTAAAAAATTTTAATTCAATCCAATCAATATTGCCATTTGTCCTGGCTGAGAAATCACAGTACGGGGCATTTTTAAGATATTCTTTCATTGCCTCCACCCTCTTCACAAAGTCTTTGGGAGAGGTGAACTTAACGGTAACAAGACGCAAAATTGGCATATTCACCTGATTTAGATCAACCATTGCAGTATAACCATGAATCACATTTAGTTTTTCCAATCTTGCAATTCTCTTTCCAATTCCTCTCTCAGACATGTTTATGCCCAAACCTGCCAATTTTTTTACAATAGTTCTTGTAGAATCCCTTGCATTTGCAATAAGCAAGTTAAGGATCTGCCTGTCAATACTATCAATTATGACTTCTTTTTTATTTTTCATAGGTACAGGTTGAGTCATAGTCATGATTTGAACAATTGAAATCAATCAATTTGATGATATTGACAGATGTTCACAAAATGAACCAATCTTGTTAAAAAAATTCATAACATGAACAAACGAGTATTTGAAAGTCTGATGAATGATATATAATTTGAATTAATAGTGTTTTTGAAATAAAATGAGCACACACCAAGAAATGAGAGAAAAGACAATCATGGAAGAATACTATTCATTTCTCTATGATCTAGCAATCAAGAAAAACTATGGACATTCTTCACAATTGACATCTGATGAAAAAAAATATTGTGAAAGATTACTATCCCATACAACTTCAAAGTACAAATCAAATGAATTGTATCTGCCCCTGATGAAAAATATTCTGAGAAATCAGAATTTAAAATAAAGATACCAAATCAGATCATTGGAATAAATTTTAAAACCAATTATATAATTTTTACAGGTGTTTTTTAATCAAAATTTTAAAAACCAATATCAAAATCAAATCCGCCATCAGCATCTCCGCCATCAGCATCTCCGCCATCAGCAGCATTAGGCATATTTTCAGATGAAACGTAATCTGACATCGGGATGGCCATCATACTAAACATCATTGAAAACATCATCATATCCATCACTCCAAAAAACATCATTGTTGGAAGTATGGATTTGTTGTTATCCATTTCTTGTTTTAATTTGTCTTTATCACCTGTTTTGTATAAAACAGACATTTGATTCCATTTATCTTGTAATTCATGAACCCGTTGATCTACCTCTTGGGATCCTTTGTCTGTAGCAGTTATCTCTATTTTTGTTCCCAACCATCCCTTCTTTTCCTCAGTTCTAATGAAACCCCTATTCTCAAGCTGCTCTAAAATTGAATTTAATTCCTCAGGTTCAATCTGGGTCATTTTTTGTATTTTATCAAATTTCTTAATTCCATGTTTTATTGCACCAAGAACAACGATATCTTTAGGCTCTGAATCCATAATTTATTGTGATTAATACAATTAAAATATTCTTTGATTAGTTAAAAAATTAAAATTATATTCCGTATAATTTGTAATTCATCATGGAAGAAGATCCCACATCTGACGAGGAAATCCGTGAAATACTTGCTTTCAAAAAATTAGCCGTAATTGGCATGTCTAAAAATTCCTCAAAAGCTGCACATTACGTGCCCAAATACCTCTCCGAGCAGGGATATAGCATCACCCCTATCAATCCCACTTCAAATGAAATTCTTGGTAAAAGATCTTACAATTCTGTTTCCGAAATTACTGATGACATCGATGTCGTCAATATCTTTAGGCCATCGGATCAGGTGTTGCCATTCATCCAAGAAGCAATTAAAATAAAACCAAAAGTCATTTGGCTTCAAGAAGGAATTCATAATTCAGAAGCTGAAGAGTTGGCAAAAAAAGCTGGAATTAAAATAATTTTTAACAGATGCATGCTGGCAGAGCATCAGAGATTGTCATAATGGCAGATTTTGAAAATTTTTATCACGATTTATTAGAGTTGGCAAAAAAATATGAGATGCAAAATGTTCCTCTAAAAATAGAAAAAGATCTTGAAAATGACATAATCAAAATATTTGGTGAGAAAATTACTTCATTGTCCAGAGCACAAAATGGCCTTAATGATGTAACAGAGCTTGCATACACAACAGCTGAACATCATCCTTATTGGAATTTAATATACAATTGTTCAGAAATTACAAACAGTGTTTTAGAAAAATGGAAAGGAACACTATCTGAAAATGATTTTTCAGACATAAAATGGGCAATTAAAGAAATTAATCAAACACTAGATAAAATAGAAAATCTTCAAATTCTTGAATTTCAACATTAATTTTAGAATGTTACTTGTGATTATGAAGATAGCAAAATAAATTAATCTTCAAATATATCTTTGAAAAAATATTATTTTCAATTTGTGAATTTTATCTGATTTTGTTACAGGTACTAAATCTAAAATATATTTTTTTGATTTACTAAATTAGCGTAATTTTCCAACGAACAGTACATCCTACTGACACCTGTTACTATTTCACATTATGATCACATGTAAGTACAGTTTAGAAAAAATTCCAGGGTGTAGAAAATATTTAAACATCACACGGGCATCATGTCTATTTTGACAAATGATTTGTCTGGAACTACTAAATTAGTAAAGTTTTCAGGCTGAATTATTTTTGCAATGATTTCAATTCCATATACGGTGCGTATGCTGGGTTTGCTAAAAAACGAATTTGCATCAACGGCATAAACACGATTATTTTTAACAGCATTTAGCAAATTCCAATTTTTATCATTTTTCAGAATTTTTTTATATTCTGAAACTGTTCTAAATACATCAAATCCACATGGCATGAAGATGATAATATCGGGATTTGACTTGATGATTTCATCCAGGGTTAATCGCCTTGAATGTTCTCCTGTTTTACTTATCATGTTTTTCCCTCCCGCAATATCTATCATTTCTGGAACCCAGTGACCTGCAGTGAAAAATGGCTCAATCCATTCAATGGCAAGAACGTCGACATTTTTCTCATTTTGTTTTTCTTTGATGTTGTTAATTCTTTTTTCAAGTGAATCCACGATTTGATTTGCTTTTACATCTTTTTGCAGGATATTTCCCAATTCAATAACAGAATCCAGAATTTCTTTCAGATTGTGCGGATCCATTGAATGCAAGATGGGTTTACTTTTAAGAATTCCAATCGCCTTGTTTACCTGATTTGTATATGCAGCACACACTTCGCATGTATCTTGTGAAATAATCAGGTCTGGGTTTGCATATTTGAGATTATTCTCATCTAATTCAAAAATATCTTTTCCATCTTTTAGCAATTTACAAACAACAGTATCAATTTCCTTACTAGTTAACTCATCAGAGTGGATTACCGAACTAATTACCTGAGGTTTTAAAACTGCATCATGTGGATATTTGCATTCATGTGTAACCCCATACAGATTATCTTGAACTCCAAATTCATAAAGCAATTCCGTAGCACTAGGCAAAAATGAAACAATTCGACTTACCGACATGGGATGGATTTCAAATTATCTCTTAAACATCATACGGTGATCAGTCATTAAATTTCAAATAAGACAAGTTAATAGACATATTTCAGGCACAAATTACATGCCCATAGGATCTCAGGAGATTAGACGTGAAATTTTGGGCAGATGGCATGAAGCACTTTCCAAGCATGGAAATTTATTTTCTTCAGATTCTATAAGCGGTGCTAGTCCGCCATCGGTATTTGTAGGCTCTTACAATTATCCCAAAGTATTTGTCGGACCCATGGTCCCTCCAACACACGGCGATACAAGTTTGCTAGACAGTCCCGAGAAATGGAGAGGCAAATCCCTAGAAGACATCGTAAACTTTAGATTGAATATGGTTAGAGGTATACAAAAAATTCCAATTGAACAGACGAAAGGACGCTACATTGAAAACTTGCAAGAAGTAGCCATGTCATCAAAACCCATTGATACAGATTTAACATTTAAAAAATCCCCATCTTCAAACATATCTCTTGATGGTGAAAGCGCACCTTTTGGTCCCATTGGAGAAATAAAATCAGTAAAGTTTTCAGGAACAACTTCCGTCAAACCAATTGAAAAAACATACTATGATAAAGACCTGAAAGCCCATGATGCGGTTTTGAATTTATACAATTCAGGAATTGAGATTTCAAAAATTCAGAAATGTTTTAGCATAGGAATGTTGGGACAAAAAAGAAAACTGGTTCCGACCAAATGGAGCATAACTGCAACGGATGACATCATTTGTAAATCACTTACAGATGAAATTTTAGATTATAGTCTGATTGATTCTTGCAAGGTGTTTTTTTATGCTCATCTTGGAAATGTTTTCACAGTTGTTTTATTTCCGCATAGATGGGTCTATGAGATGATTGAAGCGTGGTATTCAAACGGAATATTGGGATTTGGTTCTGATTCTGAGGATGCACGCGGGATTAATCATCCACCGGCTATAGCCGGCGCATACTTTGCTGCTAAATTGGGAGTCTTAGAATATCTGTCTAAAACAAAAACCCAAGCAGGCGTCGTGATTTTACGAGAAATTCGTCCCGAATACGCAATTCCAGTTGGAGTATGGCAAGTTCGTGAAGGAATACGCGAGGCAGTAAAACAAAATCCAATAATTTCGGATGATTTTGATTCTGCTTTATCGTTGGCTTCAAGTAAAATGAGTATCAGTAAATCAGAATGGCTTGCCCATGGAAACATTCTGAGATTAATGAGGCAAAAGGTACTTTCAGATTTCTTTTGAACATGTATTTGATTTTGGTCAATGATAGCGAATAAATTCTAGATTTTAAGCAACATAGTGAAATGATTAGTGATGATGCTTTAGAGCCTAATTTTTCCAATTATGGCATATATGAGATCAATGAAAATCTAGATCTTTTCCTACCCGATACTGTTATCAAAATAGAAAAAATAGGCGATAGCGCATTTTCATACTTTAGAAGAAATTCAGAGGGAGGAGTTGTTGAAAAGATCATCCCCAAGAAATCAAACAATATCAAGATCGAGATAGCTCCGATAAGACCTCTAAATCACCCCGCCAGAAGAACAGGGCACATGTTCCTAAAATTTGATAAGGAGATCTATCTGAGTCATGATTCCGCCGCAAGCATCTTTGTTCACTGTCCAATAGAGATTGGAATTTTCATGATTCATGATTCTGACAGGGAATCCCTTGATTGGGTTACCTGCAATCCGCTGAATTCAAGATTTGGCCTTTCAGGCTCACCAGATACTGGAATCTTATGCAAGTATGCAGAAGTGACCCTTGCTACGGATTACAGTGATTCAACACCATATGTTGAAGGCGTCATGAAGATTGTCATTGAAAACACTTTGAAGAACGGGCAAAATATCAACAAAGTAATCTTTCCAATAACGGATAATTTTCTATATTATGAGAATTCCAAAACAGCAATTGATGGCATTAAAGTTGTATTGAAAAAAAGAGCGGCCGTAAGTATTGCAGATATTAAAACAGATTTGCTCAATACGGAGTGGACACAGTCTCCCACATGGGAAGATACCACAGTAACAGATAGCATGGAGATGGGACTAGAATAATGGTATTGGAATTTCTTCAGGGATTATCTCAAATGCAAATCATCGGAGAACTGACTGTTCTTTCATTACTAATAGGAGGAATAATAATGGCAATCGGCACAATCATTGCCAAGATTGCAAAGCTATTATTTCACAAATATTATGCACCGACGTTACCGAAAGACACTGCACAAAATATCAGTAAGTTAATCTACTTTGGAATAATCATTATTTCGTTTTTTGTATTCACATCAAGTCAGGGAATTGACTTTTCTGGTTTGGCCGTTGCCGGAGGAATTTTTGCAGTTGTGATAGGATTTGCAACGCAGTCGGTGGTCTCCAATTTGATCTCGGGACTGTTCTTAATGATTGAGAAGCCGGTAAAACATGGAGATACAATACAGATTCCAGACATGGGAATATCCGGAACCCTGCTGGATATTGCAACGTTTTCAAGTAGAGTGAGAAAATTTGACGGCACTGTAATTAGAATTCCCAATGAAAAATTCTTTACATCCAATATTCGCTCGCTTAGTACTTCAACAGTTAGAAGGGCAGACATCATGGTAGGAATTGCCTATAAGGATGATATTGACAATGCAATATCTGTAATAAAAAAAGAGATTCAGATTACCATGCCATTTGTTCTTAGCATTCCCGAACCCGAATTCAGAGTAGAAGAGCTGGGAGATTCCAGCGTAAACATCCAGGTTTTGGTATGGCACCCCAAAGATGATTGGAGTCAGGCGCAACCCATACTTCTAACCACAGTAAAGCGTGCTTTGGACAAATCTGGGATTGAAATTCCCTTCCCTCAACGCGTCATATGGAAAGCAAAAGACTAAATCATTCAGATTTTGCAGTGATTTGTTTTTTCTCGGATCTTTTCTTCTTGATCAGACTAAACATTATCATCCCAACGTTGATAATTGAGATAATCTCTATCAGGTCAACACCATACAAGAACCAATCAATCACGGGATGAACTCTTGATACAATTCCAGCTTCCAACATAATGTCAGCATTCCATACCATATGAGGAACTTGAATGAACTGTATAATCGCAATCAGTACAACGCTACCCAGTATTTTATTCTCATACCATTGCCAAAACTTATTCCATGCATTCATGTGTAACATAATTTTTCAATTCTATTAAACACTGTGAAAATTAGATTTACCTAATTAGATTTACCTAATCTTTTCAGGCATGAAGAAAATTAGTGTTAACTAATTTTTAACGTTTGTTTAATTTTTTCTTTATACATCCAAACGGTTTTAGTTAATCTGTCGCTAGTTTCAATTCCCAATTCATTCAATTGGTCTCTAATTTTATCTGCTTCTTCATAGAATTTTTTATTTTCTTTAGCCTTGTTTCTAAATTCATTTCTAGATTCAACCAAATTATTAATTTTAATTATTTCATTTGGAATAATTTCAGGTAAAACTAATCCCAAAATATCCATCATTCGTTTCATTTCTGGACGAATTTGTTTTGCAGCTTCTTCGGTCATTTCATGTTCTGAAGTTAAACAAAATGAAATAATTTTATAGAATGCTTGTAATGCCAAATGAGAATTCATGTTTTGTTCTAACGCCAAATCAAAATTTTTCCTTTCTTCGCTAATTCTATTACATACTTCTTTGATGGTCACAGTTTCTCTTTTTTCATAAATCTGCTTTTCAATATCTGAAATAACATCTATTTTCTGCTCAAAATATTTGATCTGCATTAATTCATAGTAAACCAATCTAATTTGATTCCATTTTATAAGATCCTGTTTTAGCAAATCTTCAGAATAATCAATGGGTTTGGAATAGTGTCCGGATAGACAAAACAATCGAATTACGTTTGGACCCCAATTCTCCAAAACGTGCTTTATTGACTTTACATTTCCAATGGATTTCGACATTTTTTCGCCGTTTATCGTAACCATTCCCACATGCATCCAAATTTTGGCAAATTGCGTACCTGTGCATGATTCGGATTGAGCAATTTCATTTTCATGATGAGGGAAGATTAGATCCCTTCCACCTCCATGAATATCAAAATTTTCTCCCAAATACTTTACGCTCATCGCAGAGCATTCAATATGCCATCCGGGCCTTCCCTTGCCCCAAGGGCTGGACCATGAGGGCTCAGCATCTGTAAACTTCCATATTGCAAAATCCAACGGATCATTTTTTTGTTCATCAACCTGAATTCTTGAACCCGATTGAAGCTCATCGATTTTCTTTTTGGAAAGCTTTCCATATTCAGAAAATTTTGATACAGAGAAATACACTCCATTTTTAGAAACGTATGCAGATTCTTTGGAAATCAATTTTTCTATGAACTGAATTATATCTTCAATGTGTTCTGTTGCCTTTGGATAGTTTGTTGCACGTTTTACATTTAGTCTGTCAAAATCATCAAAATAATTTTCAATGTATTTTGTACTGATCTTATCTGCAGTTGTATTTTCTTTGTTTGCACGATTGATTATTTTATCATCGACGTCAGTAAAATTCTGAATCATGTTTATTCTCACTCCCTTATCCTCCAAATATTTTCTCAGCACATCAAAAACTATTATTGTTCTGGCATGTCCTATGTGAGATTCGTCATAAACAGTGACCCCGCAAAGGTAAATTTTTATATTTTTTGAAATGTTCAATTCTTGTTCAGAATTAGATAATGTGTCTTGGAGTTTCATGATTGAACTCCTTCAGGTTTCTGGGACATCAATCTCTTATGTTCACTTGACATTTTTAGTTGTCTGACTTTTTCTATGATTGACTTGTCAATTTCGGTGACTCTTTCCGTATCATTTACGGATAATTTCTTGTCAAATAGACAATGCAGAATAGGGTCAATTTCCTCATAGGATATTCCCAATTCCTTTTCTGCCTCGTGATCTTTCCACAGATGTGGACTGCTCTTTTTTAAAATCACATTTTCAGGCACTCCCAAATATTTTGCAATTTCCCTCACCTGAAGTTTGTACAGAGAAACCATAGGGGTGATATCAGATGCCCCATCTCCAAATTTTGTAAAATAGCCAATCAAATGCTCACTTTTATCACTAGAGCCTAAAACAAGATAGTTTTTGGAGTTTGCATAGTAGTACAAAATATTTGTCCTAACTCTTGCGCGCAAATTTCCATTGGCCTTGTCATTTGATTCTACATGTACGGCGTATTCATCGATAATGGGATTTATGTCAATTAGTTTGTGTTCAAGTCCTGTCAACATGCTCATTTTTAGCGCATCTTCAGTTTCTGATTCGGGTGTAATTTCAGTGTCAGGCATTATCAACGTAAATGTCTTGTCTTTTAGCTTTCTTTTACAAATGTAAGCTAAAACTGCGGAATCTATACCCCCACTTAATCCCAAGATGACACCTTTAGAATTTGTTTTTTCTATTTGACTAATCAAGAAATTTTCGATTGTTTTGGTAATTTTAGAATAATTTTGATTTGTAATTTCATGTATGACATCTTGGATCAATGAATAATTTTCAGTCTATCTGTGAATAAAGCTTGTGTCCAACTTAATTCAGTGTGTTTCTTTTAGATATTTTTTGTTTTAAAAAATATCGGGTGGAATTAGGTTTTGTTAATTCTGTATTCAAAAAAACACTCAATTTCTTAGTATACAGCATTCAGAACCATGCCAAAAATTTATCAGTTTTTTTAATATCTAAATGTCAATATAGATGCCATCATCTCTAGCTTGAACTTGATACGTCTCAAGCTTGACTTCCTTTAGGTAGTCTACAAGCTCTCCAGTCTTTATGTTATAATGCCAAAAATGTAACGGGCATTCTACAATATCACCTTCTAGTTTACCAGGGGCAATAGATCCGTCTTGATGAACACATAGATCATCCATTGCGTGATATCCGTCTTGATTGAAAACTGCGACTTGCTTTCCGTCTATTTTGAAAGCCTTACCCTTTCCTACTGCGACTTCGCCTTTGTCTGCAATTCTCTTCCAAGTCATATTTTTTCTAATATTCTTGTCATTTATTTACATTCGCATGATAGGACTTTATAGTCTAATTACTATCGAGTTTTCGTGAGTAAAGTAAACTCTAGTCCAAAACTAATCAAGGAAGGAAAGATATCCTATGAATGGGCAAGATCTCACATGCAAATTTTAGACAATACAATTAATCGCTTTAAAAAATCCAAGCCGCTCAAAGGTATCACTCTTGGATTTTGTTTACACATTACAAAGGAAACATCTGTTTTATTGATGGGTGCCAAGGAATTGGGTGCTACTGTCGCGTGCTGTGGCGGAAATCCACTTACAACTCAAGATGACATTGCAGCATATCTGGCATCTCAAGGAATTCACGTTTATTCATGGCACGGTCAGTCCGTCAAAGACTATGACTGGTGTATTGATCAAGTTCTGAAACACAAACCAAGCATCCTAACAGATGATGGTGCGGATATGAACATCAAGGCTCACTTTGACAAAAGATTCAAAGATATGGAGGTTCTCGGTGCCACAGAAGAAACCACCGCAGGCGTTACCAGAATTAGAGCTGTGGAAAATCAAGGCAAACTGCGCTATCCAGTAATCTTAGTTAACGAAGCACAGACAAAGCACATGTTTGATAACAGATACGGTACAGGGCAGAGTTCAATTGATGGCTATTTACGAGCAATGAATTTGCTAATGGCATCCAAACGTGTTGTTGTAGTAGGATATGGCTGGGTCGGACGCGGCGTAGCAGCGAGATTTCATGGAATGGGCTCCAAGGTAATTGTCACCGAAGTAGATCCGGTCAAAGGTCTTGAAGCCCACATGGACGGATTTGAAGTGATGCCAATGTCGCAAGCTGCAAAAGTGGGAGACATGTTTGTTACATGTACAGGAATGACCAGCGTTATCAGAAAAGAGCATATTTTAAAAATGAAAAACGGTGCAATCATGGGAAATGTCGGTCACTTTGATGTGGAAATTGACAGTGAATTTTTGCTAAAATCTTCAAAATCAGTTAGAGAGGTAAGGCCTAATCTTGATGAATGTACTTTGAAAAATGGGAAAATTGTTTACCTAATTGGACAAGGTCGTCTTGCAAACTTGGTTGCAGCAGAAGGACATCCTCCAGAGGTTATGGCACAGTCATTTTCAAATCAAATTCTATCTGTTCTACACATTCTAAAGAATCACAGTAAAATGGAAAATAAGATCATAGATGTGCCAGAGGAAATAGACAAACAAGTTGCAGTTGATGCCCTAAGTGCAATGGATGTCAAGATAGATAAACTCACAGCTGAACAAGTAAAATACTCAAACAACTGGTAAACTTCTTAAGATCAATTAGGCAATCTAACTACATCTGATGAACAAAAGAGCTATCATTACAAGTGCGTTGCCATATGCAAACGGTGAAATTCATTTAGGACATGTTGCATCAACGTATCTTCCTGCAGACGTTACAACCAGATTTCTAAAACTGAGCGGAGTTGAAGCATACTATGTATGTGCATCAGATGATTTTGGAACACCCATTTTGATTCAATCAGAAAAAGAAGGAAAAACAACGTCTGAATATGTCGCTCATTGGAATAAACGAGATTACGATGATTTTTCTGCATTCAACATCAATTTTGATTTCTTTTACAAAACCAGCTCTGCTGAAAATATTGCGTTTGTTCAGGATGTCTTTAAGAAGTTAAATGCCTCAGGACATGTTTATGAAAAAGAAATCATCCAATTCTATTGTAAGAATGATGGAAAATTCTTGCCAGACAGATATGTTAAAGGCATCTGTCCGTATTGCAAGGCAGAAGATCAGTATTCAGATCTGTGCGAAAAGTGTGGACGAGTACCTGAAGAGATTACGGATCCCAAATGTTCTCTATGCGGACAACCCCCCACAAAGGAAAAAACAAGTCATTACTTTTACCGCCTAACAACATTTGGAGATGCATTATCAGAATGGCTAGAAGGTAACGAGCACCTTCAAAAAGATGTAAAGAAATACGTTCAGAATTGGATTAAGTCAGGACTGATTGATTGGGACATCACCCGAGACATTCCATGGGGTGTTCCAGTGCCATTGGATGAAGCAAATGGAAAGGTGTTCTACGGGTGGTTTGACAACCATTTGGCATACATTTCAACTGCAATGAAATTTTTGAATGATAAAGGAATTGACGGAAAAGAATTCTGGAACTCTGCGGACATCTACCATTTTATTGGAAAAGATATCGTTTACCACCACTATCTTTTCTTGACTTCAATGAGATTGGGACTGAATAAGGAATACAAATTGCCAGACTACATTCCAACTAGAGGACATCTTACATTACAAGGAAAGAAAATATCCAAAAGCAGAAATTGGTATATCGGATTGAAACAGTTTTTAAAATACTATCCTGCAGACTATCTCAGATTCTATCTTGTATCAATAAACCCATACTCTCAAGATGATTTGAACTTTGACTGGGATGATTTCACTACCAGAATTAATTCAGAGTTAATTGGGAATCTAGGGAATTTTGTAAACCGGGCGCTTGGCTTTACGAAAAAAGCATTTGACGGAAAAGTTCCAGAGACAGAACAGTTTGATGAAAAAGATTTGGAGGCAGAACAGAAAATTAAAAATCTTTCAACCGAAATTGGCGCCCTAATGGAACAGAATCATCTAGACAGAGCTTTGAAGAAAATCATGGAGTTCTCATCACACTTTAACCAATATTTCCAGCATAAGGAACCATGGAAAAATGGTCCCGGGACAACAAACTGCGTATACCTATCAGTAAATGCCGCCAGAAGCCTAGCTGTTGCCATATTTCCATTCATTCCCGAATCCGCACAAAAAATTTGGGATCAGCTAGGATTGGATGAAATGATTGATAATTCGTCTTGGAATGACATGTCAAAATTAGAAATTGCTTCAGGTCACATACTAGGCGAATCATCACCGTTATTTGTTAAAGTCGAGAAATCAGACATTGAAAAATATAAAACTGAATTGGGACCAGATGAATGATTTGAAACCCGTAGCAAGAATTTCAACCAGGGGGTATTATGATCTATCCGACGGGAATACTTTGAAAAATAACTCATACTATACGTATCCAAAAAACGATTTTAAGAAATTAGTTAACTCAAAAGAATTTACAATAATGATTCACGGATTAAGAAATGACAATGCAGGTGCGGTTGCAAAGGTAGTATTGGCAAAAAACAGATTGCACAAGCTAGGCTACGATCAGCCCGTCATCGGCTTTAGTTACGATTCAAATGTCACGGGAGCTCATTTGATGAAAAATGCAAAACATGCACTTGCAGTTGGCCAAAAAATTGCCAAGAAAAACGGTCGAAATCTTGGAAAGTTTATAGAAGATTTCAAAACAACCAGTCCCAAGACCAAGATTAGACTGATGGGGCACTCTTTAGGCTCACAGGTAATATTGAGTACGCTTGAATTTCTTGCAAAAAAGAAAGAGAATTCAGGAATTGTAGAAAGCGCATATTTTTTTGGAGCATCAATTACCGAGGATGTGCCATCTTCTAAAAAATATGGCAAAATTCTTCAAACAGTGGTAAATACAAAAATCCTAAATCACTATGCCCCAAAAGATGAGGTTCTCAATTGGGCAAATAATGAAAAATATGTCAAAGGTCCGTTGGGTCTAAATGGTTCAACAGGCAAACCCGTTAGCAAGTATTATCAAAAACTGGTAAAACCAAAAAATCACAGATTCGTAAGTTATTCAGAAGTTTTGAATTCATATCCGTGATTTTTCATACATAACGTGCAGATAATTTTACAAAACAGAAATTGCAAGCATCAAGTTCCAACAATTATCACAATTTTGAATTTAATATTAAAAGAAGGAAAATTTGCCAAGTTATCTGTGTACTGAGTTAAAAAAATTCAAAACTTCATAAGTTCGATTTTTAGTTCTAATTATGTGGTCAGATCTGTAAATTTTGTAGTTTTAGGAAAACAGGATATCGTAACTGAATTTGGGAAAAAAGGTACAGAAACGGATCTTACACTTTATGACAGAAAAGAATCAGATGTGATCAAAACATGGGTAGTGCCGAGTGGATTTCCAGATAAAATACAACCTCTTTTTCAGGCAATTAATCTAGCTGAATATGCCATACTGTATGTTGATAAATTAGACAAATTTACAGGTGAACAGATTATTGCACTGGATTTATTAAAAAAGGAAAAAGGGATTTTATCTCACACTTTTGATGTCGATGAGGTAAAACTAGACATGATGATCAAGGGTACAGTTGTAGAAAATTATGTGAAGGTTGATCACGATACGATTAAAGAAGAGATGAATAAGCTTGAGCCAATCACAAATAACGAACCGTCTGAAATGGTAATCGATCATTGTTTTGACGTCAAGGGTGTTGGAACTGTGATTTTAGGCCAGGTAACAAATGGAATGATAAAACAGTATGACAATCTAAAACTATACCCTGCAGGAATTGATGTTATGATAAAGTCGATTCAAATGCACGACGATCCAGTTAACGAATCAATATGTCCTGCAAGGGTGGGATTGGCAGTAAAAGGCGTCAAGCCGGATGATGTAGGGCGTGGAGACGTAATCTCTGAAGAAGAAGCAGTGGACGTAAAAACTGAGATTGAACTTGACTTCCAGAAAAGTCCCTTTTACAAAAATGACATTGCAGAAAATCAGGGCTGCTTGGTAAACATAGGATTGCAGATCAAGGCCGCAAAATTCACATCGATTTCTCCGTTGAAACTAACGTTTGAAAAGCCAGTAGTATGTAAGACAGGTCAGATTGCGGTAATTCTAAAACCTGAATCAACAACAATTAGAATACTCGGAAGTGGCGCAATACAATAGGCTGATTTTATATAATCAAAAAACATGATTGAAAACTCATGGAACCTGCACGCTCATGTCCAATTTGTCCAGAATGTGGCTCAAAGCGATTCATCAGACTGGCAGGTAAGAAAGTCACTGTAAAATGTCGTTCATGTGGTAAAGTAATTGAAATCTAAATTTTAACAGATTCTGAAAAGTTATCCTTTTTCCTCTTTCAATTGTTCATAAATTTTTTTAATCAATTTTCTTAATCCTTCATCAGTGATCTCTGATGATACTTTGTTTCCATCAATTTCAACATTCATTTTTTGAAATTTTGTTATTGTCAGAAACAGCAAATGAGAAATTCCATACATTACACGAGGCTTTTCCATCAATCCAAGCAAAAATTCTACATTTACAGAGACAGTTGCGTTATCAGCACCCTGTTGAACTACATCGCAAGACAGACTTTCTACCCTACGTTTGAGTGCTACGGGTAAGTTGGCTTTGAGATATTTGACTAGATGATGTTCCTCTTGCGAATCACATGAGAAACTCATCGAAATTATTATTAACCGATCTGTATTCTTTTCAAACAACAACTTTTGTCCCATTCTCGCAAATAATAATCTCTCAATAATCAATTAATTAAGATAAATCTCCAAACATGCAGATATGTTAAAAAATATTTTACAGAATAATCCAGAGCAGATTCAAACTTTTCAGATCAACATCAGAAAAACCCACAAATTGAAAAAGAATCAAAATATGCTCAAGTTTCACAGATGTCATTGGTGAATTAGGTTTTGAAGTAATATAACGCACATCTGAAGAATGTGGACAGAGTAGACAGTCATTTACTACAAAACAGATAACACAGATTAGCATAGATTGTAATTTGTGAAATAAGAAAAAGTTATCAGTATTTCATTTAGACAATAAGTGTGGGACAAAATGAGATCATCATAAGGCAAAAATTACAGGATATCAAGATAAATCTTGAAAGCAGAGACATTGCCAAAGTGTATCAATTATGTGATTTACTAAAAATAGACATTGAACGATATCCCGTAGAGGAATCCATCATACATCGAATAAAAATTATTGCAGATATCGCGCAACCATCAACATCTAACTTGACTCTAAATGATCGTATTCAAGAGATTGATGCTTTAATTTGCATTCTAAATGTATGATGAAAAGAACCAATCCCCCAAGCGACATGTCAATTACAACAAACTAGCAATCATTTTCCAAAAATAGAAAAACTTGAAAAAATAATCTGTCGGTTTGGATTTTTTATTGAATTAATTTTCCCCAATGTTTGACATGCAAAATTTGGAAAGCATGCCTCAAAAACCATTACGCATAAAATAGGGTTATTCCGGAATTTTGCTATGGCAAAAACATGGAAAGATAACGATATCAGTCTTGATCCTATCAAAGATCAAACAATAGCTGTTATTGGTTATGGAATCCAAGGTGATGCGCAAGCAAACAACATGAAAGACTCAGGTCTTAATGTGATAATCGGTCTTAAAGAAGGCGGTAATAGCTGGAAAAAGGCAGAAGCTGACGGTCACAAGGTGATGTCTGTTGCAGATGCAACAAAACAAGCAGACATCATTCACGTATTGATTCCAGACATGATTCAGGGTCAGGTATACAAAGATGACATCGGACCAAATCTTTCAGAAGGAAAAGCATTGTCATTTTCTCATGCAGCTGCAATTTATTGGAAATGGATTGAGGCCCCAAGCAATGTAGATTTAATCATGGTTGCACCAAAGGGTCCAGGATCCAAAGTCAGAGAGACATACCTTGAAAACTTTGGAACCCCATCAATTGTTGCAGTAGAACAAGACTTTACAGGAAAAGCTTGGGATAGAACATTAGGAATTGCAAAGGCCATAGGTAGTGCTAGAGCAGGACTAATCAAAACCGCTTTCAAAGAAGAAGTGGAGACAGATTGGTTTGGCGAACAAGCAGACCTTTGTGGCGGTGCAGCTTCGATGGTTACAAATGCATTTGAGACTCTAGTTGAAGCAGGGTATCAACCCGAAATTGCATACTTTGAAGTTTTACATGAGCTTAAACTCATTGTAGATTTGATTCAGAGATATGGTATCAATGGAATGTGGAGACGTGTAAGTGAGACTGCCAGGTATGGCGGACTGACACGAGGTCCAATGGTTATGGATTCTGCAAGTAAGGCAAACATGAAAAAAGTCCTCACCATGATTCAAGATGGTACATTCAACAAAGAGTGGATTTCTGAGTACCAAAGTAAAGGTAAAGAATCCTTTGACAAATACATGAAAGAATATGACGCACACCAAATTGAAAAAGTTGGCAAAGAGATGCGTAAAATGATGTGGCCTGAATCCACAGAATAATCTTTTTTCTTATATTTTTCTTAATTTAGAAACGCCGATTGTAATATGATCAATGATTGTAGGTAATGGCGTACCAGGACCAAACACGTGATCCACCCCGGACTTGACCAAGTCTTTATGGTCAATTTCAGGAATTACCCCTCCGCCGACTATCAGAACATCTTTGATTCCTTTCTTCTTCATGGTCTTGACCACTCTTGGGAAAAGGGTTCCATGTGCACCGTTAAGCAAGCTCATTGCCACTGCATCAACGTCTTCATCCTCTGCAATTTGAGCAATTCTGTCAGGAGTTGCAAAAAGCCCTGAATAGATTACCTCCATGCCTGCATCCCTAAACGCTCTACAAAGTACAAGAGCCCCTCTATCATGTCCATCAAGACCCAATTTGGCTACCAAAATTTTGATACTTCGAGATGCAGTTTTTTGCTTCATACGCATACTTGTATTCGAGGACATTTTAAAAGCTTTATTTGGTTTTTACCTTGTGATCTCTGCAAATATATTGATTTGATCATCTTAACGTCATAAGACATGACTGAGGACGTATGCGATTTCTGTAAGGGAGTGACTTCTCCATCATATGTTTGCGTATATTGTAACGGTACCGGTGAATGGAATCAAGCTGCACAAGCATATGTAAAAAATCACATCTGTCAATGTATTGTCCTCGACAGAAAATTTTGTCCCGTATGTAACAAGCCATGTCATCATGATACCACGCTAAATCCCAAACAAACCATTGATCCCGGATATGGAGGTGCGTCAACTCCGGAAATTACAGTTATCTCATAACTTACAAAAAATTTCAAATACCCAACCAAGATACTCACACTTCTTATACCTGAGAATAATTTCTAAGACATGAATCAAGATAAACAAAGTATTCACTTTTCTCTCATAACAAGCCCAGCAAGTAGGATGATGTGTTGAGGATTTAACATGTCAAATCAAAATAAAAATTCCAATCCGACATGTGCACGTTGTGGAAAGAATTCCATCCTAACTGATGAGGTTACGGGTGAAAACTTTTGTGGCAAATGTGGCTATGTGATTACCGAAAAATCTCAAGAATCAGGTCCAGAATGGAGATCATTTCAAAAAGATGGCGGTGCAGATCCGGCAAGAACTGGCGCTCCATCTTCATTGATGATACACGATATGGGGTTATCCACAGTTATCAATCCGCTAAACAAAGATGCCTCAGGAAAGCCACTGTCCACATCCATGAAGAGTACAATTGAAAGACTGAGAACATGGGACAGCAGAAGCCAGGTTCACGCACCTGTTGATAGAAATTTGAGGCAAGCACTCAGTGATTTGAATAAATTAAAAGACAAAGTATCAATACCTGCAAACGTTCTTGAGAAAGCTGCTTACATTTACAGAAAAGCATTAGAGAAAAAACTTGTTCGCGGAAGATCAATATCTGCAATGATTGCAGCATCACTTTATGCAGCATGTAGGGATACTGAAACGCCTAGAACGCTAAAAGATGTTGCAGATGCTGCAAACGTAAAACGAAAAGACATTGCCAGGTGTTACAGACTGTTACATCACGAACTCGAATTAAAAATGCCAGTTGTTGATTCAATTCAGTGTATCGCACGAATTTCAAGCAAGCTTGAGATATCTGAAAAAACAAAAAGATACGCAGTAAAAGTTCTCAAAGAAGCGCAAGAGCGTAAAGAATCAGCAGGTAAGGATCCAATGGGTCTTGCAGCAACTGCACTCTACCTCTCCTGCGTTAAGAACGGAGTATCAATCACTCAACGTGATCTTGCAGAAGCTGCAGGGGTCACAGAGGTTACAATCAGAAATAGGTACAAAGGATTGAAGGCAGATCAATCCCTAAATTCTGAATAGGCATTCTAAATTTGTAATATAAGTTTCAGTATTCATGCTCGCTAAAATCACTTCCCAATCCTATCGATGCAATTACTGTGGATTCTGTTGTCTGGCATTTCATTTTTGAATCAGGCAGAAATTCTTTGAAAATTTCTTGCAGTAATTGTTCGGTAAAGATTGACCAATTGCTTCCAAGGTCATGCTGAATTATGAAATGATGTAATTCTCCCTCAATCCTATGGTCTGATTTCATTCCAGATGCACGCATATAGTCCTCAAGAGTTTCAATGCATCTTTTCAAATCATATTTGCCCTTGATGAATAATACAGTGTCCTTGATTACAGGCTTAATCACGTTAATAATTTCATTTATCTCAGTTGCACTCATCTCAATTCCCAGCATATCCAGTATTTTTTTAGGTACTGGTATCATGCCAATCTTGTTTGCAAATCGATCCCATTCGATGTATTTTTCTAAAATTTGCCGGGCCATGACATTGTGAGAAATGTTGTGATTCATTGCCTCATTTTCAATTGCTTCAACCAATTTTACAGGCAGACGATACGTAATGCTACGCGTTTTTTCTTTTTTTGGAGAATGCACCTGATGTTTCAATACACTTGAACTCAAAGGGTTCGCTCTTAAATGTTGGATTTGTTATAAAATAACTTATCACATATGCACGCCGTTCCAAAAGATAACAATACGGGTATTTTTAAAAATAGTTTCAACATTGTGGATTTTGAGGAAAACTAGGATTCAGAACGCGGCAGGGATTCATTTGAAGCATGGGCCAACATAGCGAAAATCGTGGAAAATTTTTGAAGAATTCGAACATTATTCATTGTTCTGATGAATGTCTAATGAATTTGATCAAAGACAGTGATTTGATTATAGAGAATAAAGTCGGTGAAAAATCAAAGTATGAAAAATATGATTTATAGATCTAAACCAAAAAACATACAATAGAAAATCTACTTAAAGTGTAACAAAATTATCTCAAACATGGACGATGTGATTCCAATAAATTATCAGTTATCATTTGAGCCAGATCTCAAAAAGTTTACGTTTCATGGAACAAGTTCAATTCTCATTGATTGTAAAAAATCTACAAAAATAATCACTATGCATTGTGCAGAACTGAAGATCTTGTCTTGTCAGGTAAAATATAATGGAAATCAAGTCAAGACAAATCCAAAAACAGTGGACAAAAAAGAGGAATTGAAAATCATACTTGGTGAAAAAATCAAAGGCAAATGCACCATTGACTTGGAATTTCAGGGAATTCTTAACGACAGACTTCTAGGGTTTTATCGTAGTCAATACAATCAAAACGGAAAGACAAAATATCTTGCCACAACTCAATTTGAGGCAGCAGATGCCAGGCGTGCATTTCCTTGCTGGGATGAACCAGAGGCAAAGGCAACATTTGACATTTCAATAATTGCAGACAACAAGTTCACCGCAATCTCAAACATGCCAATCAAATCAAAGAAAAAAATTGGCAACAAGACAACTTATAATTTTATGAAAACACCGGTTGTTTCAACGTATTTAATTTATCTCGGAGTCGGGGAATTCGAATACCTCACAAGCAAGATTAACAAAACACAGGTAAGAGTCATCACCACAAAGGGAAACAAAACCAAGGGAAAGTTCTCTTTGGAATTGGCAAAAAAACTCCTTACATCATATGAAAAATACTTTGGAATAAAATACCCCCTACCAAAATTGGACCTGATTGCAGTACCAGACTTTGCGGCAGGGGCAATGGAAAATTGGGGAGCCGTAACGTTCAGAGAGACAATTTTACTATATGATCCTAAAACGTCATCCACCAGAACCAAGCAATTCATCGCAGAGGTTATCTCTCACGAGATTGCACACATGTGGTTTGGAAATCTGGTTACGATGAAATGGTGGAATGATCTATGGTTAAATGAAAGCTTTGCAACATTCATGGCAACCAAATTCGTAGACAAATTCTATCCAGAGTGGGACTTGTGGAATCAGTTTGTAGAAGACGCGATGAACGTGGCAATGGGCCTTGATTCACTAAAGACCACCCACCCCATAGATGTCAAAGTCAACTCTCCAGCAGAGATTAGAGAAATCTTTGATGCAATTTCCTACGATAAAGGCGGATGCGTATTGCGAATGCTGGAACATTACGTAGGAGAGCCAAATTTCCAAAAAGGATTAAAGAAGTATCTTTCAGATTTCAAGTACAAAAATGCAAAGGGTCAGGATCTATGGGATGCCATTGGCAAGGCATCCAAAATGCCAGTAACATCTATGATCAATACATGGCTAAAACAACCAGGATTTCCACTAATCGAGATCAATCAGAACGGAAATACCTTAAAACTCAAACAGAAGCGATACTTGCTGGAATCTGATAAGAAATTCAGTAAGGGCTTGTGGTCAATTCCACTTTCGATTGGATTGGAATCAGAGACAAGTAAGAAACTATTTTCCAAGAAATCAATGTCTGTAAAGATCCCCAAAAATACAATTGGCTTTGTCGCAAATTACGGTAGAAAGGGATTCTATCGTGTCAAGTATGATGAGGGAATTCTTCTTGATTTGAAAATGCTAGTGGATGAAAAACGTATTCCAGCCATTGATCGATGGGCAGTGCAAAACGATTTGTTCTCCCTTTGCATTTCTGGAGACGAGCAGGTAAGAAACTATCTTGACTTTTCTGACGCATACTTTAACGAGGACAGCTATCTTGCATCAGTCAATGTCGCGCATAATTTGGCATCATTGTATTTCCGCGCGTTTAACGAGTCATTTGCTGAAGAGATTAGAGGATACGTTCTAAATTACTTTAGAAAGATTCTATCCAACCTGGGATGGGAACCTCGAAAAGAGGACAAGCATACAGATGCATTGCTACGCACATTTGCAATTTCAGTTCTGGGTAAAATGGATGACGATGATGTAACAGAAGAAGCGCTTAGAAGATACAACAAGTTCCTCAAATTCCCAAGATCATTATCCCCTGATCTAATAGAACCAATTTGTTCGATTGCGGCATGGAACGGAAATGAAAAGACTCATGTCAAACTTGTCAAGCTATACAAAAATGCCAAGACCATGGAAGAAAAGCTTCGTTTCTTGGGAGCCATGTGCGGATTTCAAGATAAAAAGCTTCTTCGTAAATCCCTTGACTTTTCACAGACACCAGAAGTACGTTCTCAAAACATGCAGCTTCCAATAATGAAAGTTGCAGGTAATCCGTATGGCGATTTGGTTTTGTGGCCATGGCTGAAGAAAAATTGGAAGAGAATAAACAAAAAGGTGGGACATGGAAACCCGCTCTTCAATAGAATCGTGGCAAGCATCACTGCGATTGCAGATGATTCCATGGAAAAAGAAATCAAGACATTCTTCAAGAACAATCCTACTCCAGGTACCGAAAGAACTCAAACTCAAACTCTAGAAAGAATCAGAATAAACTCCAAATTCCTCAGACGTATGAGAAAAGAGTTCAAAGATGGCTAAAAAACTAGGACCTCCAATATTTCTCGGAGTTTTTACCGTGCTGGCAATTGTCTTTTTAACGGGAGGCGGCACAGATGACAAGGATGAGATGCGCCAAATACTCCAGATAGAGGCAGTCTATTATGATTCTGGACATGTTGAGATCTCATATCTTGATAATTCTGACCAAACAGATTCAGTCGTATTGGAGATTCTCGGGATGGATGATTCTTTTCAAAAAACATTCTACGGTTCAGAATTCATTGAAATAGTTCCATTTCCAAACGTGCCAAAATATGGTTGGGCAATCCATCCCATAGTAATGGAGGTGGAGCATGAAGAATTTGGACACGTTCAACTAAAAACAGAGATACATGCAGTTGGGGAACAAGTCCCAAACATCATTTATTCCACACCTTAGATCAACAAGCAAGATTTTATTGTACCTCTCAAACTCTATTATAAGTTGGAATTACTTGCAGAGCTAAAAAAAGGTAAACGAGGAGTGATAGCCAAGGCAATTAGTATCGTAGAAAACGATCAAACAGAGGCAAAAAAACTGCTAAAGAAAATTTTCAAAGATACAGGCAATTCCATCATCATAGGAATCACAGGTCCTGCAGGAGCAGGAAAAAGTTCACTAATCAACAAGACTGCAATGGAGCTAAAAAAATTGGGTGCAAAACCTGCAGTATTGGCAATTGATCCTACCAGTCACCTTACCGGAGGTGCAATACTGGGAGATAGAGTCAGAATGACTGAATCTACGGATTCTGGAACATACATCCGAAGCATTGCATCAAGAGGGGCATCTGGTGCAATATCTCGCTCATTGCGCAACAGCATTAGAGTTTTAGAGTATGCAGGATTTAATCCGATTATTATAGAGAGTGTTGGGGCAGGACAGACAGAAGTTGAAATATCAAACATTGCAGACATTACAGTCGTAGTTTTCAATCCAAACACAGGAGACAGTATTCAGACAATCAAGTCAGGGCTCACCGAAATTGGCGACATTTACTTGGTCAACAAAAGCGATCTTGCCGGAACAAACCAATTGTTTGATGCAGTTCGGGATTTCATAGGGGATTCGGAGAGAAATCCAGTCATCCTAAAAACATCGGTAAAGAAGAATTCAGGAATCAAGGTCTTTGCAAAGACTCTGAAAGACATGATGGCAGCAAAAAAGAAAGAGCAAGAGAGCAAGTGTCTTGAAAGACTCGAGGTAGAGCTAAAAGATATTGTTTTAAATAACATTAAAGAAAAGATTGATGATATGTTAGATTCTGATAAAACTTTTTCAAAATATCTTAAAAAATTACAGTCAAAAGACATAGATCCATTCCTTGCTGGAGATAAGATTACAAAATCGTTGTTAAAGTGATAATATGGCAGCAAAAAAATCAATCAAAACAAAAGGTCCTGAAAAGAAAATATTCACCGATTCCACATATCAGGTAAAGCGAATTTATCAAAAATCTTCTAAAAAGAAAACTACAGAAGATGCAGGAAAATATCCGTTTACCAGAGGAATTCATCCAGGAATGTTCCGTGAAAGATTTTGGACCATGAGACAGTATTCGGGATTTGGAGATGCCAAACTTACCAACGAGCGATTCAAATTCATGTTGGAGAAGGGTCAAACTGGCCTCAGCATGGCATTTGATCTTCCCACTCAAATCGGATATGATTCTGATTCACCGCAGGCCGAAGGCGAAGTAGGAAAAGTTGGAGTATCCATTACGTCAGTCAAGGACATGATGACCGCATTTGACGGCATACCTTTGGGCAAAGTAAGCTCGTCCATGACAATTAATTCCTCAGCATCCACACTTCTTGCATACTATATCGCAGTAGGTGAGGCGCAGGGATTCAAGAGCAATGATCTTCGAGGAACCACGCAAAATGATATCTTAAAAGAATACATTGCAAGAAACACCTACATCTACCCTCCAGAACCATCAATGCGACTTATCGGAGACATGATCGAGTACTGCGCAGAAAAGGTCCCATCATGGTACCCCGTTTCAATATCAGGATATCATATGAGAGAAGCCGGATGTACGGCAACGCAGGAAGTCGCATTCACACTGGCCAATGCAATCGCATACATACAAACTTGCATCGACAAGGGATTGAAAATTGATGACTTTGCCCCACGACTTTCATTCTTCTTTTGCTGTACCATAGAGTTCTTTGAAGAAGTTGCAAAGTTCAGGGTTGCAAGAAAAGTCTATGCAAAAATTCTAAAAGAAATGTTTCACGCAAAGAATCCCCGTTCATTACAGTTAAAATTCCATACGCAAACAAGCGGAGAATCCCTTACGGCACAGCAGCCAAACAACAACATAGTTCGTGTTGCCATACAAACAATGGCAGCAGTTGCCGGCGGCACTCAATCTCTTCATACCAATTCTCGAGATGAAGCACTTGCACTTCCTACCCAGGAATCTGCAAAGATTGCACTCAGAACACAGCAAATCGTGGCCCATGAGAGTGGCATTACAAAGACAGCAGATCCTCTTGCAGGATCATACTATCTGGAGGAGCTGTGTGACCAAATTGAGGCTGACGTATGGAAATATCTTAAGAAGATTCAAAAAATGGGCGGCTCTGTAAAGGCAATCGAAAAGGGATTTTTCCAATCAGAAATAAGAGCAAATGCATATCGGCTCAAAAAAGAAACAGATGACCAAGATAGAGTCATTGTAGGAGTAAACAAGTATTCCGAAGAAGAAGAACAGCCAGATTTGCTCAGAGTTGATGGCAGGATCGAAATTCAGCAAAACAAGGCAATCAAAAAATTAAGAGATTCTAGAGATACAAAGAAGTGGGAAGATGCACTGTCTTCAATGAAGAGTGCAGCAGATACCGAAGAAAATCTCATGCCATACATAGTCACAGCTGCCAAAGCACTGGCAACGACAGGCGAAATCAGCAATACATTCAGAGAAGTGTTTGGAGAATACCGTCCAAAAGAAGTCTTTTAGATATACCTTTTCTTGATTTTATTTTAGTTGTATACTGTTAGATCCACTGATAGAGGTTTAAAATATACATTATTTTTTTCATGGTTAGACTTTTGAACTATAATTTGACATATGAAATACTGACTTGTTCTTTTAATCACTGACTTTGCCAACCATATTCAATTCTACGAATATTCCGTAATTTCTGGTGATAGTAAGGCATTGCAGACATCATGTGGCGTGACAATCCAATCTTTGTAGATTACACAGGGATGCTCCATGTCATGCATGATGACTGAAACTTTGTTGATTTTCAGATTTTCAGAAATAATCTTTGCTTCCTCCAATTCCATATTTACAACATTATCCAAAAAGTCCTCTTCTCCTCTGAGATAGCTCATTTTTTGAGTGATTTCTTCTATGATCAATCTATCGTTGACGTATTTGTTTGAATTCTCCAACAATACCTTTCGAGTCTTATTATCTACCATGGAATTTATGACTGACCGAAACGTGTCGTTCTTTTTGAAAGTCACGTGCTGTTTCTTTGATAAATCGCTAATGGACATATTCGTCTCACACCTCATTCCGAACTCTAAGATCTTCCTAGCTGAAATTGCCGAATAGAATCCTGCATTGTTAGAAATAACAGCATATGCTCTTTCATTTTTCCTCCAGTCATCCATTAGATCTCCATACTTTGTCTTTTCTAATACGGTGATGATACGAGGATCCATTATCTCTTCCACTCTTCTCTCATAAAATAACTTGGGAGTTGAATTTTTCAAGAGATGCCGAATAATTTCTTTGCCTCCAACTATGCCTACTAGTTCTCTTCCGTCTTTTACTACGACTGAATCCGTAACAGATTCCAAATACTGAACCAGCATACCTGCGACATCCCAAATTTCTTTTCCTTTGTTTATGTGAACGCAATTTGAAGATCTCAGCGTATCTGGAAGTAGTTCTCCAAGAGTTCTTTCTGCCAAAGATACATCCTGCGACATGTTTGAACATGGATGCCATGAAATAAAACAACATCTCGTTATTCTCACAGATGATAGATGCCCTCTTCAATCAAAAAATTAAACCTAGGATGGATGCCTGAACTTCAACTAAAACATGAAAACATTGACTATTTGTGAATGTGTCATTCCCAGGATTTTGGAGTAATCTTTGGATTTAATTTTGATTTTTTGCAAATAAAAGGAGGTATTTTGATGAATCACAGATCAGAGATAAGAGTTATCTGTTAAGAATTAACTCGACCTCTGTTTTGCCATCATTAAACACGCTCTGAATTCCTTTTACCTTGCTTTTGTAAAGGAATAATCGCTTTCCATCGTTGGTAATTGTGCCTGATGTCGCAAGTAATTTGCTGTCATGAAGCGTCTGAATTCTACGATATACGGTACTCATCGGAATCCCTGTCTCATCAGTGATCTCTACTACTGACTTTGGTTTGTCCGTAATTGACTCAATTATTGCCCTGCAATACCTATCTGATAATATCTCAAGCAGGCTATCTTGTTTTTCTGTTTCTTCAATTCTAAAAGTTTGTTGTAATGTTTGCATGACTAACATATGTCATAATTTGATATAATCAGTAGAGACAATTTCCACGGCCAGTTTTCAGATATGGAAATCAGCTGGATAAAATAGACTTGCAACATTTACAGATATTTGTTTAATCAAATTTCTAGAATGTTTGGAGACATGCATTGGCACATGTTCACGGTTTCTTTTTTTGGGTCATATTACCATATGAGTTCTTGAGAAGAAATGGCGCGATTATGATTGTTGTCAATATGACTAAAACAAGGGAGGTGTAAACCATATCAGTTAGAATTCCACCAGTGATTCCAATTCCCACGATGATAAATGCAACCTCTCCCCTGGCAATCATCCCATAGCCTATTCGCAATCCTTTTGTTTTATTTTTTAGCAGAACCATTGCAGGAATTCCACAACCAATCATTTTACTTGATACAGCAACTCCCAATAGCCCTAAGACAAAAATTATACTTACTTCCGAAATCTGTCTAAGATCCACATGTGCTCCAATAATCGCAAAGAATAGGGGCGCCACGATAATTTTTAGTTCTCCCATGAATTCTCTGACTTGTCCACCAAGCTTAGACCCTGCAAGTCCCATTCCTGCAGCAAATGCACCGACTATCGGATTGAGTCCCACAGCAGAGGCTATTGCCGCAAATCCAAAGGCAGATCCTAATGCTGTAGCCTGTTTGGTTCCTCTCATTTCAAGGGATGTAGGTTTTGCAAGAGCAATGCCGTGAACGATTCTTGGCAAGATAAAGACCGCACCAAGCAACAGTAACAACCAGAAAATAACTGATTCGCCAGTCGTAATCAATATTGATTCTATGCTAGGCAGTGAGCCCACCGTAATGATTGAAACTATTGCGGATAGGATTGCAAGTCCCAATACATCATCTAAAACCGCAGCATTTACCAGAATATTTCCCTCTCGTGTTTTTTCTTTATCCAATTCTTCCAGCAAGGTTACCGAAATTGCAATACTTGTTGCACTCAATGTAGCACCAATTAACACTGAAATGGTCCAATCAAATCCAAACAATGCAGAAAACAAGTAGCCCAAAATTAGCGGAGTGATTACTCCCAATACGCCTATTATTCCTGCCCCATATCCTGCACTTTTAAGATCATTGAATGTGAAATGAAGTCCTGCTGAAAATAATATTACAATTCCCGACATTTGCCACAATCCCAAAGTGAGATCATCCAGCACCATGATGGGCTTGTCAAAAAATGGAATTAATCCTCCAAGAGCAAATGGACCCAGCAGCACTCCGCCAATTACAAAGCCTATGATTTCTGAAAGTCCAAAACGAGAACAGAGTTTTCCAAGTAACATTGAAGGAATTACAATGAATAAAATTCCAACAAGAGTTGGAATGACATCTATTTCTCCAAACATATCTTAGAAAAAACTTTGACCAGATAAAATTAACGATGATGGTTCTTGTTCTCCAGATTCCAAAAGATCACTTTACAATTAATACTGGTTTCTTTGATTTATGAAGCACATAATTTGATGTGCTTCCTAGGAATATTTCTTTTGCAGCCCCCATCCCCCTTGAACCAATTACTATAAGATCAAAATCTTTTTTTCTGGCTATTTCCACAATTCTTTTTCCGTAATCGCCATACGATGTTCTGTCAAAAAATAAAATTCCTTTCTGTGCGGATATTAATTTGGCCTTTTTCATAATGCTTTGCGCACGTTCCAAAAGCATTTTCTCCAAAGGATCAATTTGCTCATTGATTTGAGGTTTGATCATCCCCAACACGTAAAGTCCCGTAATGGTGGAATGGGATTCTCTTGCCATTTGGATTGCAACATCCAACCCTCGAAAAGAGTTAGGAGATCCATCTAACGGAACAAGAATTTCTTTTATTTTTATTACCACAGACAGAGATAAGTGATTTTTAATTTAAACACAGTTAAGATTTTCTTACTTGATTTTCATCTTTGACATTCTAGATGAAGGTAAAATATCCAATCAGACATAGAATAGACATAATATGAAAAATGCAAAAAGCTTGACCGTTGGAGATGTTATGACCAAATCTATAGTTTCGGTAGATTCTTCAATGATGATAAATGAATCTGCAAAGATGATGGAGGATGCAAGAGTTGGCACAGTTATAGTTATGGAAGATAACTTGCCAGTAGGGATCGTTACTGACAAAGACTTTGCGATAAAGGTTGCAGCTCACGCTTATCAAATCACATCCCCAGTAAAGCAAATCATGTCCACGCCGTTATTTTTAATAAATTCAGACGAGTCTGTTAGAACGGCAGCAGATCTAATGCATGAACGTGAAATAATGAAATTGCCAGTTATTGACGGAGAAGATGTCGTCGGAATAATCACTGCCAGAGATATTGTTAATTTGTTGGCAACATGTGTAGAAGATGACGTAAGAGACATATATTTTCATTCAGTAGTAAAGATTTTTGCAGATTACAGCCCATATGGTTAGAATAGGTATGAACACGGCACCATATTGGAACAGCAGAGTCTGCTCGGATTGTAAAAGAATGAAATGCTCAAAAGGCTGTCTATGCGATTGTCATCAGTTGCGAGATAGAATGGACTGATTAAACATATTATAATTTAACAAACAACTTATTACTCATTTTTCATTCTTAAAAGAATTTGATCACAAATCCTACGCATTTCTGAATCAGATCCTATGCTGGAAATCCTTACAATATCCGTAGTTGTAATAATTTCAGCAATCTTTTCATTTTGCATTACTGGAAGCTTGTGAATTCCTTTTTCCTTCATTATTTCAGATGCTTCCCAAACCGTTTCCTCAGAATCAATTGTAATTAGTGGGGATGACATTGCTTCGTGTACATCAGTAAACAGAGGAATTCCTTTTGCAGCGACATTCACAAAGTCTCTTTCGGTAATTATTCCTATGGGTTTTGTTTTATCTGTAATAACTACACAGCCTATGTTTGATTTTTTCATGCTTTCTGCTACTTGTTGTAATGATGATGATTTCCCAACCATCGCCACATGCTTGTTCATTACTTCATTTACAAATGTACTATTCATGAGATGTATTCTATTTTCAATTATATTAGATGAATCATACATTTTCACATTTGAAAATCATTTGGGGAAATCACAACAGCCTTTAAACTGTTAATATACATATTTTAAAACATGGCAGTCAAAACTAAAAAAATACTGGTACCACTGGATGGCTCAAAGAATTCAATCAGAGGGCTGGATATGGCTATCCATATTGCCCGACAATCCCACGGAACAATAACCGCATTATCTGTAAAATCCGTGCCTGGAGCATACGCTCTTCATCCGTTGGGATTTTTGGATTTCAATTCCATGACAGAAGTGAAGAAATTACTTGAGAACGCAAAAGTCAGAGCTGCAAAGAAAGGCATCCAACTAACTGGAAAAGCACTTGCGGGAGATCCAGGATACGACATAGCGAGATTTGCAAACAATGCAAAGAATGGAATCGACCTAATCGTAATTGGTGCACGCGGAAGAGGCTCCGCTAAAGAGATGTTCTTGGGAAGCGTTTCAAATCACGTATTGCATAAATCCAAGAAACCAACGTTGATTGTGAAATGACTGACAGATACAATTTTAGTAAAATACTTGTACCACTTGACGGATCCAAATTTTCTGAAAAGGCATTGCAGCGCGCATGTAAAATGGTGAAAGCATTAGATGCCAAGATCATTTTACTTTACGTGGTAGAAAAATCCCCCACGTTGAGCATCCTGGATCGTAAGGAATACCTTGAACTGCTTCGTAAGTTTGGAACCAATACGTTGAAAAAAGCAAATGATGATGTTTTGAAAGAGGGAATAAACGCAAAAATAATCCTGAAGGAAGGAAACATTATAACGGAGATTGAAAAAACTGTCAAGGCAGAAAAATGTGATTTGGTAATCGTTGGAAGTAAAGGGCTAGGTTCAGTTACCAAACTTTTACTGGGAAGCGTTTCGAGCAAACTTGCGCAATCATCCTCTTGCTCGTTGCTAATTGTGAAATAGGGTTATTCGCACAGCTCATTTACAATATCTGATTTTGTAATGATGCCAACCAGTTTTGAGTTTTTTACCACTGGAAGTCCACTGATGTTATGCTTGATCATACGAGTTATGGCAATTTTGACATCTTTATCCATTTCAATCGTAACCAATTTTGTAGACATTATGTCAGTAGCATGAAATGGGAACAGATAGCTCAGTTCATTTGAATGGTTTTCTTTTAGTCCTTTTTTGAATTTGTATTCCTGAACATCCTTTGGATCTGCGGATTCTGCAATCCATTGGGGTATTTTGGCAGGCACAAAGTCTCGAAAAGTGATCATTCCAACAGGGACCTGATTTTGCTTGACAATAATCCCGGATATGCCATATTTTAGAAGCAGACTCTCCACATACAGAATAGGATCACTCGGAGTTACGGTAATCAATTTTCTTTTCATTATTTTTGAAACTTTGACTGATGTTACTTCTTTAGTAAGGTAAGAAGACATCAAACTTGTTTTTGTTACAATTCCATCTAACGTCTTATCATCATTTAGGATGATAACCGAATTGATCCTATGCCTTTTCATTAGTTTTGCACATTCTTGAACGGAATTATCTCGAGTTAACGTAAAGATGGTTCTCGGTTTGAAATCCACTGCCCTGACTGACTTTATTGACTGCGTACCCAGTTCATAAATTTTTTTTGCAATGTCTTTTTCGGTAATTACGCCAACAGGTTTTCTTTTATCTACAACTATTACTCGTTTTATTTTATTTTTTAATAGAATTTCCCTTGCTTTGATCAGCGTCGTATTTGGACCAACAGTAACGGGATTAGAAATTACCTCCGATAATTTTAAATTTTTGACATTCATCACAGTTCTATTTCATTATTTGTTAAATACATCTTCAACAGTTTCATTGTTGAAAATCATGTTTGATAATTGTTGTATTGGTTTTTAATTTGATTTTACACGAAATAGACATGGTTGATAAAAATTCCCCTGTATGTGACTGGCTTACCGCAAGATGAACCCGTTAACGGATTGCTTGTATCAAAGTTTGATAATGCGTTGGAAAAAGTCCAGCAAGTATTCCCAGAGATCATAGAGGCAAAGATAGACGTGAAATCCCAAAACCCGGATGGAACAAGAACACATTACGATGTCACATCTGCTGTGATAACCCCAAAAAAGCAACTGGTCTACACTGAATCAGGCTGGGATATTCTCAAAATTGCAGATGAATTGTGTAGAAAATTGGAAGGGGAATTGCCTAAACATGACGATAAGCGCCAAAGAGAAAGTATTCGTAAAAAAGAGGAGTATTGAGATTGTTTAGAAATATCCTTGTTCCTTTTGATCTGTTTAATCATTCCATAAGATCTTTCAAAGTGGCAATAGATATTGCAAAAAAATACCAATCAAAAATAACCCTTCTAACCTGCCTTGAAGGTGACGCATGGCATCACAAATACTATGATTCTAGGGCAGACAAGGAACTAATTAAAAAACAACGCAAGGTTACACAAAAACACCTTGAAAAATTGGAATCAATTGCAGAGAAAAACGACATTTCTTTCAAGTCTCAAATTTTAACATCAGAATCAGTTGTTAATGATATTGTGACTTTTGCAAAATCACGAAAGCATGATCTTGTCGTAATTGGCTCACATGGAAGAACGGGGGTAGACAAACTACTTTTGGGAAGCGTTGCAAATGGGGTGTCTCAAAAAACTAAATGTCCAGTCTTAATCGTAAAATAATCCTAGTAACAATACATTTGGTCAGTAGTATGTGTAGGTGAACAATCCGAGAGATCAATCATTAAAATTTAACATATGCGTATTTTACAAATATACACAACGATTATTCAAAACACATACACAAAGTATTTGAGATTGCATTAAATCCGTGTAAATTAGTTTATGAGGAAATTTAATCCATAGCCTATCAAATATGCAACCATTGCTGCAATTCCACCTATCATCAACGTAAATAAACCTGACAGTGTTTTTGACTTTTTGACTATTTTCCCCTTGATGAATCCAACGGTGAAAAAGGCCGATGCCACCAACATTATGGAATACGTAAAAGCTCCGTCATGATTGGTAGTATTTCCAATTAGGACGAACAGCATGAACGGAATCAATGGGATTAATTCAATTAAATTAAATCCGACAAACGTGCTAATTGAGCTGTAGATGGGGCGTTTCCCCCCACTTATTAATCCCAGTTCTTCTTTCATCATGGTATCAGCCCATACTTTTCGTCTAGATGTGATTGTTCTGACAACCTCTTCCAATAATTCATCTTTGAATCCTTTCTTACGGTAAATGTCTCTAACCTCATCTTTTTCTTGGTCTTTCTGATGATCCATTTTCCATTCTTTCTGTTTTCTTTTCATTTCGATGTACTCATTTCTAGCTCTTGATGCTTGAAAGTTTGCGGCAGCCATTGAGAAACCATCTGCAAACAAGTTGGCAAATCCTAAAATCAGAATTATCCCCGGGGACAATCCTGCACCCATGACACCTGCAACAATTGCAAATGTTGTTACGGCTCCATCTATGGAACCATAAACAAAGTCATCAAAAAACCATTTCATTTTTAATTTATTGATCATTCACACATGTCATTAACTAATCCGAATAATTTCAATATTGAAAATCATAGTCGTTTCTTATATGGCATATTCATTGTTGCAAATTATGTCAAAATTGAAAAAAATTCTTGTTCCACTTGATGGATCATCAAATTCCGTTAGAGGACTAGATCAAGCAATTGAAATTGCAAAAGGCAGTAATGCCGAAATTACAGGATTGTATGTATTTCATTTGCCATTAGCTGCAGGAATAAAATATACGAAAAAAATGGATGATGAGGCAGAGAAAAAGGCAGTAAAAGCTATCGGTCCAGCATTGAATCGTGCAGAAAAATCAGATGTCGTATTCAAATATGAAACTGGTGGTGGACATACAGGTTCTGAAATTGTCAAGCATTCTCAAAAAGGTGAGTTTGACATGATTGTAATCGGTGCCAGGGGCCAAGGAGGGGTAAAAGAAGCATTCCTAGGAAGTACATCAAACTATGTCATGCACAAGACAAAGATCCCAATACTGATAGTGAAGTAATCCCATCGCCAATTTTTTAATTGAGGTATACAATGATGAGAGAATCACATTGAATCGCTTTTTATAATTTTCAATTCGTAAACATGTAATTGATGATTAAACTCGCCAACACAGGTAAAAATATGAATATTTCTAGGCACATAGAATCTGGAAATGAGAGAATTATGTGACATATGGTGATTTACAGGTAAATTACAAAAAAGACAGTGATTTTTAAAAAGAATCAGATAACAATGAAAATCAAAAATGAGAATTATACTAATGGTTTAAAAAAACTCCATGCCACTACATGGCATGAAAAAAATTGAAGCCATAGTAAGGACTGAATTAAGAAATGCCGTTGTATCTGCGATTAAGAAGAACGGCGTGGGAGGAATAACCGTCTATTCTGTCAAGGGTCAAGGAGCTGAAGATCCACCACTGGTTGGTCAATATTTTAATCGAGAAATGATCATTTGCGCCGTAGATGGACCAAAAGTGGAAGACGTTTTAGATTCAATAGCAAGTGTTGCTTGTACTGGAACCAAAGGAGATGGCAAAGTCTTCATTACCCCGATAGAAGATGCACTTGATCTGTGTACAAAAAAACGTGGAACATCTTCAATCTAATCATAAAATATATTTTGAATAGTACATTATTTGGAATGTCGGATTTTGATGATAAGACCTGCATGTATTGTAGATAATCTTCCTCATTGATTACAAGAAATGATTAGTTCATAGTTTCTTTTTGAGAGGATCATCTACCTTAATTTTATTATCAAAGAACAAACAGGCCGTAAGATCTCCGGTAACATTGACTGTAGTTCTTGTCATGTCCAACACACGGTCAACGCCGAGTAAAAGTATGACTGCCATGGGAGGAATGCCTGCTGCAATGAGTATTGTCGAAAGTATCACAATTCCAGTTCCAGGAGCTGAAGGAGCTCCAATGGATGCGGCAAGGGCAGTTATCGTAATTAGAAGAATTGTGGTGAAGCCCAAATCAATACTGAAAAGTTGGGCAAGGAAAAATACCGCTATGATTTGGTATATCGCTGTTCCATCCATGTTAATTGTAGCTCCCAGCGGAATGATGAATTGCGAAACCTTTGGCTTTACATTCATTTTCTCTTCTGCTGTTTTAATGGATAGTGGCATTACGGCAGCAGAGCTGGAAGTTGAAAATGCAAGCAGTTGCGCATCCTTCATCATTGCGAATGTGGATGACAGAGGTCTCTTTGTGAAAAATTTAATGATTATGATGTAGACAAAAATTATTGCAAAAAGACCAATTACCACAGTCAGCATGTATGCACCAAGTACTGCAAGTGCAGAAAGACCAATCTTTGAGGTGATTCCGGCTATCAATCCAAATGCTGCAAAGGGTGCCAGACGCATAGCCCATGACACAACCTTCAGGGTAAGTTTTTGTATGGATTCCAGCAAGTCCAGTATCAGTTGAGAACTCTGCTTAGGCAATGAAATCAGGGAGACTCCGACAATTAATGCAAAAATGATTATGCTCAGCATCTCTCCAGACATGAAAGATGCTATCGGGTTGCTTGGTATCAGACCCACAACACTCTGCGGAATATCCTGCAAGTTGAATTCTGTTTTTTCAATTGTCTCCATGTTTCCGATTCCAAAACTTTCTCTGATCAGTGAACTGTCGATAAAGTGTCCAGGTGCAATGGCGGTTACGAGAAGAATCCCGATTGTTAATGCAATGATTGTTGTTATGATAAAATACACCGACACTCCCAATCCCAGTCTTTGAAGCTGTTCTAAACTTCCTGATGATGTAATGCCACGTATGATAGATGCAAAAATTAGCGGTATGATGATCATTTGAATGATCTTTAGAAACAGATTAGCTGGAATCGATAGCCAGTCTGTAATTACTTCTGCCGTATCTTTTTCGACAATTCCCACTTCAGGTCCCAGAACTATACCCACGATCAATCCTAAAAATAATGCAAAAAGCACTTGAGCCCAAAGTTTTTTCTTAACTAGATACGTGATTTGAGGAATTGGATACTTGAATGATTTTATTATCATGTGATTGGGGTTCTGCATTATTTGATAAAAGAAGGACGCGCGTTCTCGGATTTGGAAATCTTATTTTGGTTTTTAGTAGGTGATTATAGAATTATTTCCGTTGAAGATTCTAATCTACCTGCTAATAATCTCAGCATCAGTGGTTGTGGGTAGCAGTATTGGAATTTATTTAATAGAATCCCCTCATGAAGGTGCACAAATTACAAGTCTAATTGATGCATTTTGGTGGGTTTCTGCAACTGTTACTACCGTAGGATACGGGGATGTAGTTCCTGTGACTGAGCTTGGGAGATTAATGGGTATTGCGTTAATGTTTGTAGGTATTTCCATTATAGGCACTTTCATCTCTACGTTGGGAGCAATGCTGATAGGCTCCAGATTGAAAAAATATGAAACAGTGGAATCATCCACCAAGCACATGATAATTAAAAAAATAGAAGACATCGAGAGTCTTGAAAAACATGAAGTAGAAGTGCTAATCTCCATGGTCAAAGATTTGCATGATGAGGCAAGAAATAATCGTAAAAAAAGCAGGTAGACTAATTCATTCTGTAATCATATCTCTACAGTTATTTCACTACCGTTACTGGAGCCTTTGCCTTATTCAACACAAAGTTTGACGTGCTTCCAAAGAACAATTCCTTTGGAAACCCCATCCCCCTTGATCCAAGGACAATTTGATCAATCTTGTTTGCGGGATTGTTGGCAAATGTGGTCAAGTCAGTGCCTGAAGAATGCCCCCCGATTACAACACCTTCAAATTTGATTTCATCTTTCTCTACTTTTCTCTCTGCAACACTCATCAATCGCCTCACATCATTTGCCCATTTTTCCTCTGGGAGTAATGGTGCACGAACTGCAGAAAATGCACTAAAGCTTGTATCACTATGAACGCCGATGATTACGGCATCAGATTGTTTTGCAATCATTATTGCAGTTTGTAAACCTCTAAGAGAGTTCTTAGATCCATCTAAACAAACCATGATTTTCTTGTTCATAGAAAATAGACCAACTATTATTCATATATCCTAAATGATGATTATTAGTTTTGAATATGTGTAAAACCTAAAAGACAAGTTACCTGAAATAATACCAAATCATAATCAATTACAAGATAAAGAAAAGGAGATTGGAGAATTTATCATAGACATAGAAAAGATGGCCCTATTTTAGATAATTCAAATATTGTTTGAAGATGTTTGATGTGTAATACTTGTATGATAAAATCTTAAACATGTATTTTCAAAGATGAGAATTTTAAATTGGTTTAATTATCAATTAATCAAATTATCCACATGAGCCTGGAAGGAATGTACATGCTAAATTCTTCAGAATATACAGAAGAAAAAGTCCACAAAGCCCTTGAAATGCTATACATAGACAGAGAAAATGAGTTTCGTGAGATGTCTGAAATGTGCTTTGGAGGGAAAAATCTGAATGAAATGCCAAACTGGAAGGAGTTTGTTTTGAATTTTTGTCTGGATATAGGGGATTCTTTTAAGACATGGACAGGTCAGAAACAGCCATCTGCAACTTCACCGCAAAAAGCTTTGACAATTCTAAGACAGATTGGAAATGATATGACATCTATGAACAAATTAACGCACGTACTAAACATTTCATACAATCTCTCAATGGAATTCAAAGAGATTTACAAACGTTTAAGCTGATTATTTTTCTGAGACTGATTGGCTTGTGAAAGGTGATAAAATAACTCATCTGTAAATTAATTGTGGAGTACAAAATAAAAAGATCAAATAAGACAGCATCCAAATTTGAAGATATGGGTAATCCATGTAATTAAAAAAACACTCCCCATTATTTGATATGAGAAATATTGATTATTTCTTTCAATTGCAGGCTTTGAGATGTAAGATTTAGCCAGACAATGGTCCAAACAACATATTTCTCATAGTTCACTTAGACTCTTGATTATGATTCATTTTATCAGAAGCATAAGTTGGAAGCAAAGATGGCACCCAGGCATGAATAAACAATGCAACACTCATCGACATGGCTCTCCACCAATGTGCTTTGTAAGTTGTATTGTTTTCCTTAAGGTGTTTTATTGTACCAATTTTTTTAATCTTAAAAAGAAAAAAAGTCATCGATCAGGGATCTCCTGAACAACTAGGATGTATGGTTCGCCTATAGGATACGTATCACCTAAATTCCAAAAGTAGACCACTTTTCCATACGTCTCATCTAAAATGGGTTGGACTTTGGCCAATTCATCATCAGTAAGTTCTGGGAATGTTGCCAGTGCTCTTGGAAATTCAGTCTTGTGATAGTGCCAATATGCCTTTTCTTCTTCAGGTAGATCATGATACTGGTCAGATGTAATGACGTATTCAATGCCATATGGCTTGTCTTGATCAGTCATTCCTTTTGGAAAGAGCAAGCATGTTGCGGTACTGTCATCGTACACTTTACAGTGATGATGGACTATCGTTTGTAACAGATGATCAACTGTGCCATGTGATTGGTTCACATCAAGATGTCTGATTGCATGAATGTGAAGATCGCTGAATCCCAGAGTGTTTGGATAGTCAATCTGTCGTGGGTTGAGTACCTCATTATAGATTGACTCTGATTGGGCCTTCATCATCATTTTTTTATCATGATGTTTGCCATCTTTTTTCATCATGTTATCCATTGCAGACATGTGCTGCGACATATCCAGGGATTCCATCATGGTGATTTTCTCACTCATTTTTGCAATCATTTCAGTCTGTTTTTCAAACGACATTGTTTGCCATTGTCGGATCATCTGATTTTGATGATCTTCATGAACTAAATCCATTTGATCTAATAATGAACTAAGTTTAGAAACAGGTACTGAGACTGTATTTTGCTGTTGTGAAATATCTGCACATAGTTGGTCGCCACAAACCTTGTCTTTGGTAGCTAAACCAAATTTTTGAGTAGTTGTGCCTGAGACTTTGGCTGCTTCTGCAGCTTGAAAATCCGTAATGGATACTGTAACTACAGTCAATGTTACTGCCATTAGAGCCATTGCCATGAGCATGTTTCTTTGCATTGAAAAACAGATATTGGATTTGATATTAATAAACAAAAGATATTTTCCATTAGCGGTTTTCAAGTGTGGAAATCGTATCTGAAATCTTATCTACAATTAATCTATGAAGAATGATTACCAGTAAGCGCTAGTTCCCATACCATCATTATCTACAATTTGTACATCCAAGGATTCCAATCCAAATGTAACATAGATGGATTTTATCCTGTTTTGATAAAGATAGTATTTTTTTCCGTCATCGGTTACTATCGCCCCTGTAACCTTGAGGATCTTGCCATCTTCAAGTTCATGAATGCGTCTGTATGCAGTGGTCATCGGAATGTCGCATTCTTTGACGAGATCCACTACAGACTTTGATCTCTCAATTGTGGCATTCATTATAGTTCTAGAATATTCATCAGATAGCGCCTTGAGAATTGCTTTTCTGAGAACCGAATCATTTGCCAAAATTTTAAAATCCGCCATTCTATGAATGACAAGATCACCATACAATATAATCTTGATTTAAAAAATAAGAAAAAATTAAGAATTTATTTTTCGGATTGCATTTGAGAATTCCAAGAATTTATCCCGCCTTCCAGAATCTGAAAGTCAATGCCTTCCTGAGCAAGCATGTAGGAGGCAATTGTTGCCCTGTTGCCAGAGCCGCATATTACTACCACTGGTTTGTCGGTTGGAATGTCATCCATTCCATTTGGCTGAAATATCTCTGCAAGAGGAACGTTCACTGAGCCGTCAATCTTTGATTGTAATAACTCCTCAGGCTGCCTAACATCAAGCAGGTATAGATCCTCGTCAGCAGCAAGTCTGTCTGCCAACTCTTCTGAATCAACTACGGTCTGAGAACTGGATACTATATTTTCAGAGATACTGCTCATTCCGCCCTTGAGATAGTAGGTGTGTACTCCCATCTCAGTCATGATTTGAGCTGTCTGCTTTGCCTTTGTTCCGTCTTCATCAATTAAGACGAAATTGTATGTGGAGGCCACTTCAGGCAATCTACTCTGATTGGTTTTCACTCGTTTATCCATGGTTACTGAATCCAAGGCATCATGTGATGCCCCATACAAATGCCCTGATTGATACAGTTCGGCAGTTCTGATGTCTACTACTAACACGTGTTCCTTGTTTTGCAACAATACGTCAAGCGTATCTGGATTTACAGCATAGATGTCAGCATCACTTTGCGATGAAGTTGTCATCACAGTTATTGTGCCAACTATCGCAATCCAGATTATTATGGATGCAATGATTCCAACGTTTTTTGTTTGCATGAAATCAACGTTTCACATTTTACTATTATATCAAGACACATTTTCCACCAATAATTTCCATGTGTGGAAATTGTATTTCTGTAATATATTATTCAAAAATAGAATAAACACAATGAGTTTTACACATACAGTAAAAACCCAAAAAGGCATTGACGATGCAATCACAACAATCACTGAGAATCTTAAAGAGATTGGATTCGGGGTATTAGAGACTTTGGACTTTAAGAAAACATTGTCAGATAATGGATTGGAATTCTCAAACAATTACAAGCTGATGGAGGTATGTCATCCCAGTCTTGCAAAGCAGGTACTGGAAGCCAATCCAGACTTAGGACTATTGTTGCCATGTACGATTGCAGTGTATCAAAAGGACAATGAGAACTTTATTAGCTTAGCAAGACCTACATCGCTGCTTGCAATGGCATCAAACAACAGTCTCAAGTTTTCTGGAGAAGAAATTGAAAACAACCTAATCCGAATCATAGAGAATTCAAAATAGTCTCATAACCAATTTTTATTGAAAAATCAAAAAAGGACAGAGTCAAGGTTGAACCATTTCAACCCTGTCTTGGAGTATGTCGTAGTACCCATTCAATTTCATCGAAGGCACATAAAACGTGGCAGATACTATATCTCCGACTTGTGCATCACATTCAGGCACAACAACACTAACACCGTACTGAGATTCCCCCACACAACCATATTCCATGTTGGCTATGACTGTCACGTCCTCAGTTACCTGAACTGGAATGAAATTCCACGGAGTCAGTAGCAAAAGAAGGATAACAGCCGCTCCCGCAGCCACCATTCCCCACATTGCCAGTTGAGGCGGTTTCTTTTCTTTTTGTTTTTGTTCTAACATTTTTCCTCATCATGAATGGGTGAAGATGAGATATAATATCCAGAAACAATTCCCACATGCAATTTCCATCTGTGAAAACTACTGATGGAAAATGTCTACTCGTGTTATAACCAATTTGGAAGAAAGTGTTTGCATGTCTGCAATAAATAATCGCCCTGACAAAAAGTCAGGCAAAAATACCACAGTCATCATAGCAGGGGCAATTGCACTGGGGGCAGGCTTGCTTTTTGCATATTTGATGTTGTATACATCACCAGTAGAAACAACGGAGCTAGTCAAGATCATAGCAGTCACAGATGAAGGATGTGTTGCCGAAACCATGGATGGTTATGCGGTAAACATAGGTGATTGCAATGCACAATCAGGTCAGTATGTCAATGCCCTAGTTGATCAAAAGACAAAGGAACGTGCAGCCCTGATGAATCCCACAAACTAATTTTTAATTCTTTTTTTAATCACCCTATTTTTTATGAAAAATTTAATGACACTGCATCCATCTTCAACAACTATGATGTGCAATTTCCATTGTTGGCAATCTATACTGGAAAATGTGTCCTTTTGTTATATTTGAAATCAATCATACTTGATACATGAACAAGAAATCCATAATCGGAATTGTCGTTGGTCTCATGATAGCAACCTCTACAGTATACTTTGTTGAAACATCAGAAGAACTATTTGAAGAGCAAGACATGATAAAAGGTCCATTCTTTTTGGTAGTGGCAATATCATACATTCCAATTGCAATTTGGATGCTAAAGAGTCCGAACAGTTCTGCCCCATATGTCGTAACCATAGCAGGAACCATCGGAATAATTGCATTATACGCAGTCACCAGAATCGATGCAGGTGCAATGGCATTTGGCTTGGAACATGCAGGAAATATAGGACATCTCGGCATGGTATCCAAGGTAGTACAAGTGGGAATCATAATTGGTTCAATCTGGGCACTAATACAGACCAAGAAGGAAGCATGGCTGCAAACCGAAGACACGCTTGATGTGAGAAAATGATGATAACATCCACATCAGCATTATTTTTTCCACTAACGTTTTTGAAGGAAATTAAAAATGAGTAGTTGTCTATGCCTAGACTGCAAAAAAGATGGAAATTCAGTTTTAGGTGATGGAAAATTCCAATCCAGATTCAGAAAAAGTTCATTGGTGAAAATAATCGAGCAGGAACCAGGAATCCAATTTCGTGAAATCATGCGTTTGTCTGGATTAAAGAACGGAGTTCTAAGCCACTATCTCGAAAAATTAGAAAAAAAGGGCATTATCAAAGTCATTCGCGGTCCGCGCCAATCCAGATTTTATCCTCCACGAATTACTGAAGACGAATCAATGGTTATCAAAGCACTAAGAAAACAAACTCCACGGAATCTGCTACTTGCATTGAACAAAAAGGAGGGATTAGGATTTTCTCAGTTGGTTAAAGAAGTAAAAAAATCACCATCAACTGTTTCACTTTGTCTTTCACAGTTGATAAAAGATGATATTGTAACGACCATCAGAGATTTTAGCCGTAAAAGAAAGTACTATCTTTACAATAAACAATTGGTATACAGACTGATTTCAGAATACAAAATAAAAAGATCAGAACAGATGGCATCAGGATTTGAAGATATCATTAATTCATTGTAATTAAAAAAACACTACAGGTATAATTTGACATGTGAAATATCGACAATAATTTAACATGTGAAATACTGACTAGTTCTTTAAATTACTGACTAATCTGAACATAATTTTCATGAAAAAGAAGTCTTCTAATCAGATCTTGTACAAGTTTATCCTCAAGAGAAGATAATAATTTTATTAGAACCTATTCCTCGTATTTTGCAATATAAAAGTCGGCATAGAGGTTACCATCATCTTCATATTTTTCAGTGTTTATTCCCATGCCATGCAACAAGGAAACTGTCTGCATTTTTTCTTGTTGATCTGAAAAATTTCTTTGACGTATAGGCTTTATGTCACTTTTTACAATGGAGTAACCGTACATCTCAAAAGTATCTTTAATGTCCTTCATGTCAAACATTCTAAGAACAGAGAATGCAAAGACAGGGAAGACACATCCCGCTTCAGATTCAATTGAATTGGACTGTCTGTTTTTAATTATTCTTAGAAGATTCAAAAATGCCTTGTATCCAATATAACCCACACAACCAGTTGCAATCACCACGTCCACGGATGGTAAGGATTCAAGTAGATTCAATTTTTCAGATTCAAGATTTACATCCATTCCCATCTCACACAGATTCATATCTTTGGAGAACTTTAGAACCTCTTTTGAAATATCTATTTGAAAGAAATTCAAGGCATCATTACTCGTACATTTCTCGTAGAATTGCTTTGTTTCTTCTTTTGTAGGTTCAGAACTGCTTAAAAAGAAATCATTTAATTCTGACATTGTTAAATTGTATTTCATCAAAGATGAGTTGATACCATAAGAACTTCCCAAATCTAAAACATTAATGGGTCTAGATATTGTCTCTTCAAGCTTTTTGATAATGGAGTTGTACAAAGGTTTTGTAGAATCAGATATTGAATAATCCAATCTGTCCATTTCCTTTAGATATTCACATGGAGAATTTTGCGTGTAGATGTTTGTAAAATCTTTTTTAATTTTTAATTCATTCATGTTACGTTATTGACATTATTCTTGCCTTAATAAAATCAGAACATCGATCTAGTCACGAAACAAAAAATCTATGATTTTAAAATGAAATAATACGTCAATGACATAAGTTGTAAATTTATTTTAAATCTGTTATTTCTGGATTTTGTTTCAATTGGAATCTATTCCGACATATTTTTTGAAATTAGTATGATATATGTCCGTATTTGAACATATAGAGTAATTGAATTAAAAAGTGATCCTAAACCCAATACGCTTAAGTTCAAAATTCTTGAAGAAACTTCATGACAGGCGAGGAAAAAACGAAGATCATGTGTAAATGGTGTAATGTTACTAAAATTTGTCATATTGTGAGTCAAGAAATCACAGATCACCAGGGAAACTATGGTATAGACAGTGTTATGATGGCCAAAATCAAAATTCACAAGCATTTCAAAGGAAAGAATTACTGTAAAGGCTCAGATAGAACAATTATCATGCCTTTAGATGAGCTATTAAAGTATAACAAAAAACACAGGGATTAGATTCCAAATTTCGATAATCTAAAGTTATATGATTAGTTTTTTCAATTGTCATTTTATGATTCTTCATTCTTTATTCTTAATTGTGAACAAATCAACCCCGAGGAAATATTCAACTAATGAAACAAAAACAATCCAAGTTTCCAATTCAATCATTTATACAATAATTGTGCTAATTGTTTGATTCATGGCTGCAAAACGTGATTACTACGAGGTTTTAGGCGTCTCAAAAACTTCTTCGCCTGACGAAGTCAAGCAACAGTATAGAAAGTTAGCCTTGAAATTTCATCCAGACCGCAACCAGTCCTCAGAAGCTGGCGAGCATTTCAAAGAAATTTCTGAAGCCTATGCGGTTATTTCGGATCCTGAAAAGAAGCAAGTCTATGATCAGC